>CAIVPF010000087.1 GCA_903907745.1 uncultured Cytophagaceae bacterium
AAATGGATTAAAAAAATCAGGTTTTTAAGGCTAGAACTCCTTATAAATCTGATTTTTTTTGAATAAAACGAACGTATTTCTAATCCTTTCGAGGCGTATGTGTATAATACGACCGTTTAATAAATGATTTGGTACATGTATTTCTTTAAAAAAACCTTCTTAAAAATAGAATTTAAGCGTTTTTCAAATCACAGCGTCCTTTTTTCTTTAAAATATTAAATTTTTTCTATGAAATATTTCTTAAAGTAAAACTTTAACTAGCTTAAAGTCGTACTTGAATCACGTATCTAATTTTTCAATCGAAAAATCTGCCAAAAGGACTTGTACTGGTATCAAAATTTTTAAAATACAATCAGTACTTTTTTTATGATTTTTCTCATGTTTTTGGACTAAACTTTGATTTTAGTCCAAAATAAAATTAGTGTTTTCCCAAGATAGCTTGTTGCATGCGCTAGGTTTGTAATCCCAAGTCAGCGGAAAATTCTGTGAACGAAATTAAATTTTCAATCACGTCCAATGATCTGGTTAACTCTACGGAATGTGTTCCGTGTTCTAAAATCTTAATACAATGAAAGTTCTAAAAAGAAAGTTCAAGTCTCTGATTGTTAGCTATTTAACAATCGCGTGTATGATCGGTATTGTTGGCCAGTCACATGGCCAACAATACAAATTAAGCGTTGGTTCTAATATAACCAAGTTTAATTATCTTAATTCAGAGGGTGCTCCTATTGACTTTATGAAGTCTGGATCAGGGAATCGATTTAGTGTCGGTTCGGAGTTTCGCATATTGGACACAACCAAGATGCAGTTAGCACTTAATTCTCGTGCGCTCTATTTTAATCAACGCCCTCGGCTTGCTAAAATGCTCTCCATGGTGAAGTATGATGTGAGCTTGGAGTCTAATCAGTATAACGCTGTGGGTGATGTTCAAAACATTGCTTTTTCCTATCAGACTTCATACCTCGGAGCTTCCGCGGGTTTTGGTGTTCAAATACCAGTTCGGTATGGAATATCGATTTCATTGCAAGGACGATTAGCCGCTCAAAAAATTATTCAAGGAAATCAACAGATTGGTCAGAAGTTTTATGACTTGACGGTTGATGAGCAATTTAAAAATATTCAATTCATGTATGGTTATTCAGGTGAGATCCAAAAGCGTTTGGGTGATAAGCTGGATGCCTTCCTCTCCTATCAATATTTGACGACGCAACATGGCCAGCAAGCCGGTGTTGCTACGCTCAATTTAGTACCTACGACGATATCGTTTGGCATTAAAATCTTAAAATAAATTGTGTTCTAAATAATTATAATTAACCTACCATGAAAAAGTTCTTACTTCTGTTAAGTCTAATTTTCGCTTCTGTTACGGTTTTTGCTCAAAAGTCACTGAATTATCAAGCCGTGATTATGGATCCTAAACCCATTGAAATTCCTGGAACCACGATTACGGGTCAGCCCTTAAAAAATGGGAAAGTGAATGTCCGCTTTGCTTTGATTTCCAAAGCGGGTGTCGATTATGAAGAGGTTCATGAAACCATGACGGATGAGTTTGGATTAATTAATCTAACCATCGGTGGCGGTAATGTAAATACCTCAGGCATCGCCTCTAATGCCACATCAATTGCCTACAAAACATTTCAATCCATTAAATGGGATTCAAATTTGAAGCAATTAAAGGTGTCATTGAGTTTTGATGCTGGGAAAAATTTTACTTCGGTAAGTAACCAGCCTTTTAATTATTCGGCTTATGCTTTATATGCTGAAGCTGTGGAATATAAGAATGTGATCGATGCGCCTACGGTTGTATCCTTTTTTACCAATGATGCTGGATATGTTAACAATAAGGATTTAGATCCCGTAAAAGCGGATATTGTTAAAAATCAACAAGATAATCTTGCAAAATTTTTGGTGATTAATCAATCCTTGACCGCTGATGAAATTCAGTTGGCTCAAAATACAAGTGATATCCAAGATCTAAAAACGAATTTGGGAACGGTGTCTACGACAGTAAGTTCTCAGGTTCAAAAAATTACCGATTTAACGAACCAAGGAAATGCTTTAGTAGGTTCGGTAAATGGGTTAACAGGTACGGTCAATAGTTTAAGTGGTACTGTTTCGAACACGCAGGCCAGGGTTAACACGATTGAAAATAGTTATGAAAATCGTGGAAACAAATCCAATAATGTGATGACTGATCGCCTGAGTACAGAAAAATATCCTTCTGTTAAGGCGATGAAAGATTATGTTGACGAGTCGGTGTTGGGTAAGGCCCAACAAGCCACCGTTGACGCCAAAGAAGATAAAATCAACAAATCAACGAATGTCATCACAGATCAATCTTCCGACGAAAAATATCCTTCAGTGAAGGCAATTAAGTCCTATGTGGATGCTTCTGTGTTAGGTGTTGCCCAACAAGCAACTGTGGATGCCAAAGAAGATAAATCAAATAAATCGAATAACATTTCAGGTGATCGCCAGTCAGAGGCTAAATATCCTTCTGTGAAAGCGATTACAGATTATATCGATGCGACTACGTTAGGAAAAGTTTATTTGGATGAATTGAATCGCAAAGCGAATATCGATTCTCCAACTTTTACAGGTACACCAAGTATGCCTGCTGGATCAGTGGCGGTTACAAAGCCTTTGTCTACGAATGGAGATAATTCCATTGCTACTACGGCCTACGTACAAAATTCAGTTCGTGAAGGTGCTCCAGATGCGTCTACTACCTCAAAAGGAAAGTTACAATTAACAGGAGATTTAGGTGGAACCGCTGATGTGCCAAAAGTAATTGGGATTCAAGGAACGCCCGTAAGTGCGGTGGCGCCTACGAATGGTCAAATCATGAAATTGGTGGACGGAGTATGGGTTCCAACGGCCTATGATGCGATTATTGAGGAAAAACAACGCTTAGAATTAACCAATAATACCTTAAAAATTACGGGGACAAATTCGACGGTTGAATTACCTCAAGTGCCTAATGCGACTGACCAAGTTTTTGGTACAATTAAATTAGCGGGTGATTTAACGGGTACGGCTGCGGCTCCGATCGTAAAAGGATTAACAGACAAAGCGCCATTGGCTTCGCCAGCTTTGACAGGTACTCCTACGGCTCCTACGGCAGATAAAGGAACAAATACGGAACAATTAGCAACTACTAGGTTTGTGATTTCTACGGTAGCCGATGCGACGCCGGACGCGACAAATACCATAAAAGGTAAAATTCAATTAGCGGGTGATTTAGCTGGATCGAATGATGCGGGAGCTCCTATTATTACCAATCAAGCAATATCAACTGAAAAAATTAAAGATGCAGCGGTTACTACGGGAAAATTAGGTGTGGCTTCTGTAACAAATGAAAAATTAGCGGATGATGCTGTTTCAACCACGAAAATTTTAAATGCAAGTGTAACTACAGGTAAAATTGCAGATGGTGCGATCACCAATAACAAAATCGGTGAAACGGTAGCTGTAACCAAAGGGGGTACAGGTGCTACTTCATTTTCGAATACATACATTACTAAAGGTGATGGCACTACCCTATCTTCCGTGGCAGCGATTCCAGTGGGAGATGTGACAGGTGCGGCGCCATTGGCTTCTCCGGCTTTGTCGGGAATTCCAACGGCTCCAACAGCTGCAAAAGGAACAAATACAACTCAATTAGCTACTACACAATTTGTGATTTCAACTGTGGCTGATGCGACACCAGATGCGACAAATTTAATTAAAGGTAAAGTTCAATTAGGTGGTGATTTAGCTGGATCAAATGATGCAGCTGCTCCAAAATTAACGGATGGAGCTGTGATAGAAGTGAAAATTGCTTCAGGTGCAGTAACTACTACTAAAATTGCGGATGCCAATGTAACCACAGGTAAAATTGCAGATGCCAATGTAACCACAGCTAAAATTGCGGATGCCAATGTAACGACTGAAAAGATTGCTGATGCGAATGTTACAACGATTAAAATAGCGGATGCTAATGTAACCACAGCTAAAATTGCGGATGCAAGTGTAATTACCTCAAAAATTGCCAATGGCAATGTTACGACTGAAAAGATTGCTGATGCGAATGTTACAAGCATCAAAATTGCAGATGGTGCGATCACAAATAACAAAATCGGTGAAACAATAGCTGTAACCAAAGGGGGTACAGGTGCTACTTCATTTGCTAACACATACATTACTAAAGGTGATGGCACTACCCTATCTTCTGTGGGATCAATTCCAGTGGGAGATATAACAGGTGCACAGACTACGGCTAATTTGACTACTTCTGCCAATTTTGTTGGTTCAGCGATTACGGCCGATGATAAGTATCCTAGTAACAATGCGGTGAATGATTTTGTGAATAGAAAAGTTAAAGAAGGAGCTCCAGATGCTACTACACTTGTAAAAGGTATTGTTCAATTGGCCGGTGATTTAACAGGTACAGCAGAACTTCCTCGTGTGGCATCAAGTGCCATCGATGCGAGTAAATTAGCATCGGATGCGGTAACTACGATTAAAATTTTAGATGCTAATGTAACCACAGCGAAAATTGCCAATTCGAATGTAACTACGGATAAAATTGCCGATGCGAATATAACGACAATTAAAATCGCTGACGCCAATGTAACTACAGACAAGATTGCCGACGCGAATGTAACCACAGCTAAAATCGCTAATGCAAATGTAACGACGGATAAAATTGCTGATCAAAACGTAACTACTGGCAAAATTGCTGATTTAGGAGTAACTGCAGCTAAAATTGCAGCAAATACAATTACAGCAGGTCAAATTGCCAATGAAACTATTACCGCAACTCAATTAGCGGCGAATGCAGTTTCAACTGTGAAAATTGCAGATGGAGCCATTACAAATGCGAAAATTGGAGAAACGGTGTCCATTTCCAAAGGAGGTACAGGTGTGAATTCATTTACAAATACCTACATTACTAAGGGTGATGGAACGAGTTTGTCTTCTACGAATAAGATTCCAGTTGCCGATGTAACAGATGCAGAAACGATTGCAAATAAAGCAACCGATTTTACTGTAAAAGACAATACAAAATATCCAACGACCCAGGCCGTTACCGATTTTGTTACGACTAAAATTGCAGAAGGTGCGCCAGATGCTACAACTTTGGTTAAAGGTATCGTTCAATTGGCTGGTGATTTAACAGGTACAGCAACTACTCCTCGAGTAGCAGCTAACGCCATCGATGTCAATAAATTGGCCGATAATGCTGTCACAACATCTAAAATTGTTGATGCGAATGTAACGACAGCTAAAATAGCTGATGGTAATGTTACTACAGTTAAAATTGCAGATGCGAATGTTACGACCGCAAAAATTTTAGATGCGAACGTAACTACTGCTAAATTGGCTGATGCCAGCGTACTTACAGCTAAAATCGCTGATGCAAACGTAACCACAGATAAAATTGCTGATGCGAATATTACAACCATTAAAATTGCTGATCAAAACGTAACTACCGGCAAAATTGCTGATTTAGGAGTAACTTCAGCTAAAATAGCAGCAAATACAATTACAGCAGGTCAAATCGCCAATAACACAATTACAGCAGGTCAAATTGCCAATGAAACCATTACTGCGACTCAATTAGCGGCGAACGCTGTTTCGACCGTAAAAATTGCTGATGGAGCCATTACAAATGCGAAAATTGGAGAAACGGTTTCTGTTGCCAAAGGTGGTACTGGAGCTACTTCTTTTACAAATACCTACATTACCAAAGGTGATGGTTTAATCCTATCCTCTACGAATACTATTCCAGTAGCTGATGTGACTGGTGCTGCGCCTTTGCTCTCTCCTGCTTTAACAGGTGTTCCAACGGCTCCAACGGCCATTGCAGGAACTAAAACTGATCAATTAGCAACTACGGATTTTGTTACATCTGCCATTACCGTTGCAACACCCGACGCATCAAATACCGTAAAAGGTAAAATTCAATTGGCTGGTGACTTAGGCGGATCTAATGATGCAGGTGCTCCAAAATTAACGGATGGGGCTGTTGTAGAAACTAAAATTGCTGCGAATGCAGTGACTACTGCTAAAATTGCTAATTCGAACGTAACGTCTGCTAAAATTGCAGACTTAAATGTCACTACGGCTAAAATTGCTGATCTAAATGTTACTACTGGTAAAATCGCAGACTTAAATGTAACGACGGCTAAATTAGCTGATCAAGGTGTTACTGCGGCTAAAATCGCCAATAATACGATTACTGCAACGCAAATTGCGAATGCAACTATTACCGCCACTCAATTAGCCACAAATTCAGTTTCTTCTGCTAAAATTGCCTCGAGTGCAGTAACCTCAGCAAAAATTGGATCAAATGCTGTTACCAATGCAAAAATTCAATCCAATGCAGTCACAACCGTAAAAATCTTAGATGCAAATGTGACCACAGCTAAACTAGCCGATGGAGCAGTAACTGACGTTAAATTGGCAACCAATGCGGTAACTACAGCAAAAATTGCTGATGGTGCTGTAACGGGTGCAAAAATTGCAGATGCTGCCATTACGAATGCCAAAATTGGTGAATTCATTTCCGTAGCGAATGGTGGAACAGGGGTAAAAGAGACTTTGCCAAACTTAGTTTTTGCAGGATCAGCAGATCCGGCGGCTGGAGCCACTCCTCCTACTTTCAGAAGCTTAACATTGGATGATTTACCTTCTGATTTGATGACTACAACCAGTGTTGCTGCGTCCATAAATCCTCATTACATCTACGGTTATTTATTCGATGGTACTGCCGATTTAGATCAAATTATTTCCTCAAATTTCGGTGGAACTGGTAATGGATTCACAAAATTCGCAGGCCCAACTACCTCAGAAAAAACCTTTACACTTCCTGACGCAGATGCCACTATTTTAACTACCAATGCAGCCGTAACGGTTGAGCAAGGGGGTACCGGACTAAGTTCATTACCAGCCAATGCGGTTATTTTAGGCAATGGAACTAGCCCAGTTCAATCAGTGGCTCCAGGTTCGAATGGAAATATTTTAACATCCAACGGAACCACTTGGGTTTCCCAAGCAGCCCCTACCCTAGGTGGATTAGGTGGTGTAGCTAGTAATACAGCCATTGCCTCTGCAACCAAAACCAAAATCACATATGATGAAAAAGGTCTTGTTACTGCAGGTACAGATGCCGGGATTACCGACATCGTAGGCTTAACAGATGCTTTGGCTGCCAAACAATCCAATGCCAACTTAACCACAACAACTAATTTCACTGCCCAAAAAGACGCAGAAGATAAATACCCAAGTAATAAAGCCGTAAGTGACTTTGTCGCGAGTTCTGTTTCTTCTGGTACTGCTTCGAACGTAACAGGAATTGTCCTAGGGGCAAACGGTGGTACAGGTATCGCCAATACAAACAAAACCATCACGTTAGGTGGTAATTTAGTTACCTCGGGTGCATTTAATACGACGTTAACTGCCACAGATAACACGATTGTTACCTTACCCGTTTCTGGAACTTTAGCCACCTTGGCGGGAACCGAAACCTTGACTAACAAGTCATTAATTAGCCCGGCGATCACTACCCCAACGGGTATCTTGAAATCTGATGTGGGTTTATCAAATGTAGATAATACCTCAGATGCCTTGAAACCTTTAAGTAATGCTTCAGTGGCAGCCTTAGCTTTAAAAGCTGATTTGGCATCACCAAGTTTCACAGGAACTCCAGTGGCTCCTACCGCAGAAATCACTACGAATACGACACAAATTGCAACAACTCAATTTGTTCAAGGCTTAGTTAGTGCTGCCAACGCAACCAACGCAAATTTAATTGGAGATGTAACTTCCAACGGAAACACAACGACCTATAATAATATCGTTCCTGTAGCCAAAGGAGGTACAGGTGCTTCAACCAAAGAAGGTGCACAAAGTAATTTAGGTTTGGTTGTTGGTTCAGACGTCTTAGCCTATCGTACATTTGGTACGGCAGCGGATAACAATACAACTGATTTTGTGGCTGTCAATACGCCAATCACCGGTGGAACAAATACAAAAATCACCTATGATGCCAAAGGTTTAGTAACTGGTGCAACTGCTGCCGCCGTAGCTGATATCACTGGATTACAAGATGCATTAGATTTAAAGCAAACAAATGCAAACTTGACGACTACAGCAGGATTTGTCGCTGGAAAAGACTTAGATACAAAATACCCAAGTAATAAAGCGGTTAGTGACTTTGTCGCTAGTTCAATTTCCAACGGAACAGCTTCGAATGTTACGGGTATCGTCCTTGGAAAAAATGGTGGTACAGGTATCGCCAATACAGATAAAACAATCACGTTAGGTGGAAATTTAATTACCTCAGGTGCTTTTGAAACAACGATTCGTTCGAATGCTCAAACGGATGTCACGCTTCCTGCTTCAGGAACCTTGGCAACCTTAGCCGGAACGGAAACCTTAACCAATAAGACGATTATTACGCCGCTAGGCCTGGTGAAATCCGACGTAGGCTTATCCAATGTGGATAATACCTCTGATGCCTTGAAACCATTAAGTACTGCTTCCGTTAATGCATTAGCCTTAAAAGCTGATTTAGCCTCTCCTAGTTTCTCTGGAACTCCAGTCGCTCCTACGGCTTCGATCGCTACGAATTCAGCACAAATCGCAACGACTGCATTTGTTCAAGGATTAGTAAGTTCAGCCAATGCAACAAACGCAAATTTAACCGGAGATATCACAAGTGTGGGTAACCTAACCACCTATAGCGGTGTCGTTCCAGTTGAAAAAGGAGGTACAGGTACCACCTCATTAAGCGGAATTTTAAAAGGAAATGGAACGGGTTCTGTTATTTCAGCCATCGCTGGAACGGATTACCAAGCTCCGATTAGTGTAACGACCAACGGAAGCGGCCCAGCCACTTTCAATAATAATACCATCAATATTCCTACTTATTCCTTAAGTGGTTTAGGTGGTGTGGCTAGCAATTCAGCAATCACAGGCGCTACCAAAACCAAAATCACCTATGACTCAAAAGGTTTAGTGACCTTAGGCGAAGATGCTGCGATTTCAGATATCACAGGTCTACAAGGGGAATTGAATTTAAAGCAAGTAATTTCAAATATAACGCCTACGGCAATTTTTGATGCTGAAAAGGATTCAGAAGTTAAATACCCTACCAACAAAGCCGTTAATGATTTTGTAACAAACGCAATCACCAACGGATCAGCGGCCAATGTCACTGGTATCGTCTTAGGTAAAAACGGTGGAACGGGTATCGATAATACAGGTAAAACGATCACCTTGGGTGGAAGTTTAACTACCTCGGGAGCTTATCCTACTACATTAAATGCGCAAGCAGCTACAAATGTTACCTTACCTATTTCAGGTACGATAGCGACTTTGGCTGGCATTGAAACCTTGACCAATAAAACGATCGGAGCGCCTAAGGGCATTGTGAAAGCGGATGTGGGTTTAGGCAATGTAGACAATACATCGGATGCCAATAAGCCAGTAAGTTCGGCTACGCAAACAGCCTTGGATTTAAAACAAGATAAAGCGAATTTAACGTTAACAGCAGGTTTTGTCTCAGCCATAGATGCAGAGGACAAATACCCAAGTAATAAAGCGGTGAACGATTTTGTTACCAACGCCATTTCATCAGGATCTGCTGCCAATGTGACCGGCATCGTCTTAGGTGCAAATGGAGGTACAGGAATCGATAATACAGGCAAAACCATCACCTTAGGAGGTGATTTGGTAACGACTGGTAAATTTACGACCACCTTGCGTGCTCAAGGACTTACAGATTTAGTCTTGCCTGCCACAGGAACATTGGCTACGTTAGCTGGAACCGAAACTTTGACAAATAAGACTATCACCAGTCCAGTAATCACTGCGCCTACGGGTATTGTGAAAGCGGATGTGGGTTTAGGTCTTGTTGACAATACGTCTGACATAAACAAACCGATCAGTACGGCTACGCAATCAGCTTTAGATTTAAAACAAAATATTTCAAATTTGACTGGAACTGCTGATTTTACAGCAGCGAAGGATTTAGATACGAAATACCCAAGTAACAAAGCCGTGAAGGACTTTGTGAACAGCTCGATTTCTGGTGGAAGCGCAGCCAATGTAACTGGGATTGTCCTAGGTGCAAACGGGGGTACTGGTGTTGCCAATACAGGCAAAACAATCACCATTGGTGGTAATTTAACGACTACGGGTGATTTCCCAACTACCTTGAATGCGCAAGCATCGACCAACCTTATTTTACCAACAACGGGTACATTAGCGACTTTGGATGGGGTTGAAACATTAACTAACAAAAGTTTAACAAGCCCTTATATCACAAACCCGACGGGAATTGTGAAGGCGAATGTTGGCTTAGGTTCTGTCGACAATACGTCTGACTTAGCCAAACCAATCAGTACATTGACGCAAGCTGCTTTAAACTTAAAGCAAGACAAAGCGAACCTTACGTTAGCTGCTGATTTTACAACAGATAAATTATCTGAAATCAAATACCCAAGTAATAAAGCAGTTAATGACTTTGTTAACTCGGCGATTTCCGGTGGAAATGCGGCTAATGTAACAGGAGTTGTCCTAGGTGCAAACGGTGGAACAGGTGTAGACAATACGGGTAAAACAATCACATTAGCTGGAAATTTAGAAACAGCGGGTGGATTTAATACCGTATTAACTACTTCGGCGGCTACGAACGTAACGCTACCGGCTTCAGGCACATTAGCGACATTAGCGGGTGCTGAAACTTTCACGAATAAAACCTTAACCAGCCCGGTGATCAATACGCCAACGGGTATCGTGAAAGCAGATGTTGGATTATCCAATGTGGACAATACCTCAGATGCTTTGAAACCATTAAGTGAAGCAGCAGTTGCAGCATTAGCTTTAAAAGCGACAATTGCTTCTCCAAGTTTCACAGGAACTCCAGTGGCTCCTACCGCAGCAACGTCTACGAATACAACACAAATCGCAACAACTGCATTTGTTCAAAGCTTAGTTAGTTCTGCGAATGCAACAAACGCGAATTTATCAGGTGATGTGTCATCTGTGGGTAACGTAACTACATACAACAACAATGTTCCAATCGAAAAAGGAGGAACCAATGCGGCTAATATTGTCGATGCAAGAATCAATTTAGGTTTGAAAATTGGACAAGATGTCTTAGCCTACCGTACGTTTGGATCTGCAGCGAATAATGCAACGACTGATTTTGTGGCTGTCAATACGCCAATCACGGCTGGAACAAATACAAAGATCACCTATGATGAGAAAGGTTTAGTAACGAGCGCAACTTCTGCGGCTGTGGCTGATATCACGGGTTTACAGACTGCATTGGATACGAAGCAAACGAATGCAAACTTGACAAATTCTATAGGATTCGAAGCCGCTAAAGACCTGGATACAAAATATCCAAGCAATAAGGCTGTTACCGATTATGTGGCCAATGCGATTTCCGGTGGAAATGCAGCGAATGTAACGGGTGTAGTTTTAGGTAAAAATGGAGGTACAGGTGTTAACAACCTCGACAAAACGATCACTTTAGGAGGAAATTTAGTGACTTCTGGTGCCTTTAATACAACATTGACGGCGGAGGCTAATACGAATGTGACTTTACCGGCAACTGGTAAATTAGCGACATTAGCTGGTTCAGAAACGTTGACGAATAAAACCATCGTCACTCCTCTTGGCATCGTAAAATCAGATGTTGGATTATCCAATGTGGACAATACCTCAGATGCCTTGAAACCATTAAGTAATGCAGCAGTTGAAGCATTAGCTTTAAAAGCGACAATTGCTTCTCCAAGCTTCACAGGAACTCCAGTGGCTCCTACGGCTGCGGCTGAAACAAATTCGACACAAATTGCAACGACTGCATTTGTGAAAAGTGTAGTAAGTGCAGCGAATGCAACGAACGCAGATTTATCAGGTGATGTGTCCTCTGTAGGAAACGTAACTACCTATAATAACATTGTTCCTATTGTAAAAGAGGAACAGGTGCTGCAACGAAAGAAGCTGCTCAAACTAATTTAGGTTTAGCGATCGGAACAGATGTATTGGCTTATCGTACATTTGGATCTGCAGCAAATAGCGCAGCGACTGATTTCGTAGCTGTCAATTCGCCAATCACGGCTGGAACAAATACAAAAATCACCTATGATGCAAAAGGTTTAGTAACGAGCGCAACTTCTGCGGCCGTGGCTGATATCTCGGGTTTACAAGATGCATTGGATGCGAAGCAAACAAATGCCAACTTAACAAACTCGTTAGGATTCGATGCAGCTAAAAACGTGGATACAAAATATCCAAGTAATAAGGCTGTTACCGATTATGTGGCCAATGCGATTTCGGGTGGAAATGCCTTAAACGTATCGGGTATCGTATTGGGTAAAAATGGAGGTACTGGTTGGGATAACACCGACAAAACCATCAAATTAGGTGGTAATTTAGTGACTACCGGAGCCTTTGAAACAACATTAAATGCGACGAATACAACGAATGTTACGCTTCCTCTAATAGGAACTTTAGCTACTTTGGCTGGCACTGAAACCTTATCGAATAAGACCTTAGTTTCACCAAATTTAGGAACTCCTAGCGCGGTAACATTAACAAACGCAACCGATCTTCCTTTAACAAGCGGTGTTTCAGGTGTATTACCTGTGGCTAACGGAGGTATTGGAACGGCTACGACTTCGGCTAACTTTGTTTTTGTTGGTCCTACAAGCGGCAGTAATGCAGCCCCAGGATTTAGAAAATTAACTGCAGCTGATTTACCTACCGACTTAGGATCAGGAAATATTACAGGTAGCGCGGCTTCCATCACAACTGCCCGTAGCATTTACGGTAATTTGTTCGACGGAACGGCGGATTTAAACCAAGTAATTAACCCTCAATATGGTGGTACTGGAAGTGCATATACAAAATTCACAGGTCCTACCGCTGTAAGAACGTTTACCTTACCAGATAACAATGCGACTATCGCTACGTTGGCAGGTACTGAAACGTTCACAAATAAAACCTTAACTAGCCCGGTTATCAATACGCCAACGGGAATCGTGAAATCGGATGTTGGTTTATCGAACGTAGATAATACTTCAGATGCCTTGAAACCATTAAGCGAAGCTGCAATTTCAGCATTGGCTTTAAAATCAACGATTGAATCTCCAAGTTTCACTGGAACTCCAGTGGCTCCTACTGCGGTTTCGTCTACGAATACAACACAAATCGCAACGACTGCATTTGTTCAAAGTTTAGTAAGTTCTGCAAACGCAACGAACGCGAATTTATCAGGTGATGTATCCAGTGTTGGAAACGTAACTACCTATAATAACATCGTTCCAATTGCAAAAGGGGGTACAAATGCTGCCACTGCTAGCGAAGCGAGAACTAATTTAGGATTGGAGATTGGTACAAATGTGTTAGCCTACCGTACGTTTGGTTCAGCAGCGAATAGCGCTTCGACTGATTTCGTAGCTATCAATTCGCCCATCACGGCTGGAACCAATACGAAAATCACCTATGATGCCAAAGGTTTAGTTACCAGTGCAAGTGCTGCGGCAGTAGCTGATATCACAGGTTTACAAGATGCATTGGATGCGAAGCAAACAAACGCCAACTTGACAAACTCGTTAGGATTTGCAGCTGCTAAAGACTTAGATACAAAATATCCAAGTAACAAAGCAGTGAAAGACTATGTAACGACTGCCATCTCAGCCGGAAATGCTTTAAACGTAACGGGTGTTGTTCAAGGTGAAAACGGTGGTACGGGTGTAGCTAATATAGGTAAAACCATTACAATTGGAGGAAATTTAACTACGACAGGTGAATTCCCAACTACCTTAAACGCCCAGGCAGCAACAAATCTAACCTTACCTACATCAGGTACATTAGCTACATTGGCTGGCTCAGAAACCTTGACCAATAAAACCATTGTGACTCCACTTGGAATCGTGAAATCGGATGTTGGTTTATCGAATGTAGATAACACTTCCGATGCCTTGAAACCATTAAGCGAAGCTGCAATTTCAGCATTGGCTTTAAAATCAACGATTGAATCTCCAAGTTTCACAGGAACTCCAGTGGCTCCAACCGCTGCTTCAGAAACGAATTCGACACAAATTGCAACAACTGCATTTGTAAAAACGATTGTCAGTGCTGCAAACGCAACGAACGCGAATTTATCAGGTGATGTATCCAGTGTTGGAAACGTAACTACCTATAATAACATCGTTCCTATCGCAAAAGGAGGAACAGGTGCTGCAACGAAAGAAGCTGCACAAAGTAATTTAGGTTTAGCGATTGGAACAGATGTATTGGCTTATCGTACTTTTGGTTCTGCAGCGAACAGCGCAGTCACTGATTTTGTGGCCAAAAACAACGCCATCACCGCTGGAACCAATACGAAAATCACGTATGACGCGAAAGGATTAGTAACGAGCGCAACATCTGCAGCAGTTGCTGATATCACAGGTTTACAAGATGCATTGGATGCAAAGCAAACAAACGCCAACTTGACAAACTCGTTAGGATTTGCCGCTGACAAAGACGTGGATACGAAATACCCAAGTAATAAGGCTGTTACTGATTATGTGGCCAATGCCATTTCCGGTGGAAATGCAGCGAACGTAACGGGTGTTGTGTTAGGTAAAAATGGGGGTACGGGTGTCAATAACTTGGACAAAACAATCACCTTAGGAGGTAATTTAGTGACTTCCGGTGCGTTTAACACCACGATTCGTTCTCAAGCAACCACAGATGTTACCTTACCAGCTTCAGGTACATTAGCTACATTAGCTGGTTCAGAAACATTGACCAACAAAACCATCTTAACTCCTCAAGGAATTGTGAAAGGTGACGTAGGTTTAGGTTTAGTAGATAATACGTCTGACTTAGCGAAACCTATCAGTACATTAACGCAAGGTGCCTTGGATTTAAAACAAGACAAAGCGAACCTGACAATTTCAGCTGATTTCACAGCGAATAAAACATCTGAAACACTATACCCAAGTAATAAAGCCGTAAATGACTTTGTTAGCTCAGCAATCTCTGGCGGAAATGCCTTGAACGTTACAGGTGTAGTACAAGGTGTTAACGGAGGTACTGGGTTATCAAATCCTGGTAAAACAATCAAATTAGCTGGAAATTTAGAAACAGCAGGTGGTTTTACAACGACCTTGACTACTCAAGCAAACTCAGATGTAACTTTGCCAACTTCAGGAACCCTCGCTACTTTAGCCGGAACTGAAACCTTGTCGAACAAGACCCTCATTGCCCCTAATTTAGGAACTCCTTCCACTGCGATCTTATCGAACGCGACAGGTCTTCCTTTGACAACAGGTGTGATTGGAACATTAGCCGTAACAAACGGTGGTACAGGTGCTACGACGTTAAGTGGCATGTTAAAAGGAAATGGTACAGGTGCCATCTCAACGGCAACGGCTGGAACCGATTATCAAGCGCCTATTAGCATCACGACGGACGGAAGTTCTGGCGCAGCAACTTTTGCTGGTAATGTCTTAAACATTCCTCAATACTCATTAAGTAGCTTAGGAGGTATCGGATTGTCAGGTCTTAGTGCTTCGGCTCCATTGACTTACAATAATACTACGGGTCATTTTGCTATCCCAGCCTCGACTACCTTGGCCGATGGATACTTAAGCAAAGAGGATTTTGCGGTATTCAATAACAAACAATCTACGCTTACCTTTAGTACAGGTTTAACCAATGCAGGTGGTACCGTTTCTGTGAATACATCACAAAACATCAGCACCTTGTCGAACTTGAATACGAACGGTATCGTGACAACTTCCGGTAGTAATGGTACTTTATCCGTTACTTCTACCCTACCAGTTGCGACTGGAGGTACCGGTGCCACGTCGATCAGCGGTTTGGTGAAAGGAAATGGATCTTCAGCGATGTCTGCTGCGATTGCAGGAACGGATTATCAAGCTCCTATTAGCTTGACGACAACGGGAACGGGTGATGCCACTTTCGTTGGAAATACCTTAAATATCCCTACCTATTCAATCGGTGGACTGGGTGGTGTCGCTAGCAACACGGCTATTACCGGGGCTACAAATACCAAAATCACTTATGATTCAAAAGGTTTAGTAACAGGAAGCGAAGCAGCGACTACGGCTGATATCGCTGCAAGTGCCGATAAGAATTATGTAACGGATGCTGAAAAAACGAAGTTGCTAAATACTTCTGGTACCAATACAGGTGATCAAACGATTAACTTGACCGGTGCAGTGACTGGCTCAGGTATAGGAACTTTTGCTACTACTTTGTCTACCAATGCAGTTGGAAGTACCAACATCACAGACGGTGCAATCGCAACGGCCGACTTAGCCAATAAATCGGTAAGCTTTGAGAAAATCCAAGATATCGCAGCTGGTAAATTAGTAGGTAGCATTAGTGCTTCCGCTGCAGCTCCAGGTGAAATCACCTTAGGATCAGGTTTATCTTTAAGCGCGGGTACTTTAACAGCGACGGGTTCAGGCGGAACGGTAACAAACGTGTCTGCATTGACATTAGGAACTACGGGTACCGATATTTCGAGCTCAGTTTCGAATGCGACTTCTACGCCAGTGATTACCTTAAATATCCCAACGGCCTCAGCCGCCAACCGCGGTGCCTTAAGCGCAGCTGATTGGACGACATTTAATGCGAAACAAGGCGCACTTTCATTAACCCATACTGGTACAGAATCGACTTTAGTGGGTAATGTCTTGAACATCCCTAATTATTCTTTGAGCGGCTTAGGTGGAATTGGGTTAACCAGTTTAAGTGCTGTGGCTCCTTTGAGTTATGACAATGCCTCGGGTCAATTCACGATCGCTCCTGCTTCAGGTTCGGCCAATGGATATTTAAGCAGTTCAGATTGGTCATTATTTAATGCCAAACAAGCTGCTTTGACTTTCAGTACAGGCTTAACGAATACAAATGGAACCGTTACGGTAAATCCAATCCAAAGTATTTCGAACTTATCGAATTTGAACTCCAATGGTATCGTAACAACAACCAGTGGAACAGGTGCCTTGTCGGTTCTATCTACCCTACCAGTAAGTAATGGAGGAACAGGTGCCACATCTTTTGCAAACAAATACATCACTAGAGGCGATGGCACTACCCTATCTTCGGTAGCTGCGATTCCAGTGGCGGAAGTAACTGGTGCACAGACAACGGCTAATTTGACGCCTTCTACTAGCTTCACGGGTACTGAATTAACATCAGAGGATAAATATCCAAGTAATAAAGCCGTGGCTTCTTATGTAGCTAGCGCTCTCTCTGGTGGAAATGCATTGAACGTGACGGGAGTTGTTTCCCCTGCCAATGGAGGTACCGGAATTAATAATGGATCTAATACGATCACATTAGGTGGTGCTTTATCAACCGTAGGTGCTTTTGCAACTACCCTGAATACAACGGCTACTACCAATGTAACGCTTCCAACTACTGGAACGCTTGCGACATTAGCAGGATCAGAAACCTTGTCGAATAAGACTTTGGTTTCTCCAAACTTAGGAACGCCAAGCGCGGTAACCTTATCCAATGCAAATGGTTTACCATTAACAACGGGTGTAACGGGAACCTTGCCAGTAGCCAATGGAGGTACAGGCGCCACCACGCTTAGCGGAATCTTAAAAGGAAATGGAACGTGGGCGATTTCTGCGGCAACTGCAGGAACTGATTATCAAGCGCCGATTTCTGTAACGACCACTGGAACATCAGGCCCTGCAAGCTTAATTAATGGTAATGTGATTAACATTCCAGAGTATTCGATTGGAAGTTTAGGTGGTGTGGCTAGCAACCCGACTATTACCGGGGCTACAAATACCAAAATCACCTATGATTCGAAAGGTTTGGTAACGGGTGGTTCGGCAGCAACAACCGCTGATATCGCAGCCTCTACAAATAAAAATTATGTAACGGATGCTGAAAAAACACTTTTGGGTATTACCACTGGTACGAATACAGGTGATGAAACCACGGCCACCATTAAGACCAAATTAGGAATTACTAATAATTCATTGAGC
Organism: uncultured Cytophagaceae bacterium; assembly: GCA_903907745.1. Taxonomy (GTDB): domain Bacteria; phylum Bacteroidota; class Bacteroidia; order Cytophagales; family Spirosomataceae; genus Aquirufa. The sequence continues at coordinate 18,024 of CAIVPF010000087.1, forward strand.
GGTGATAATACAGGTGACGAAACCACGGCCACCATTAAGACCAAATTAGGTATCAGCACCCTAAGCGGATTAAATACTGGTGATCAAACAATTACCTTAACGGGTGCTGTAACGGGTTCCGGTACAGGAAGTTTTGCTACTACGTTAGCTAGCTCTGTGGTTGGCAGTACAAACATTACAGATGGTGCAGTTGCCACAGTGGATTTAGCTAATGCATCTGTAACGTATTCGAAAATGCAAAATGTGACGGCTGGTACATTATTGGGTAGTACAAGTGCATCGGCTGCTGCTCCAGGTGAAATCACGATCGGTACTGGTTTAACCCTAAGTGGTGGAACTTTATCTGTATCATCGTCAAGCTCTGGGGTTTCAAGTATCAGCGGTGGTACGACTGGTTTAACTCCGTCAACGGCTACAACTGGCGCAGTTACCTTAGCCGGTACTTTAAGTGCAGCTAATGGCGGAACAGGAATTGCTTCTTACACGGCAGGTGATATTTTATATGCTACAGGGGCAACGTCTCTTGCTAAATTAGCAAAAGGAGGGAGTGGAGATGTTTTGACAATAGATGGAACAACGGGACTTCCAGTTTGGGGTAATTCTAATAATACTTTGAATTTTTCTTCGAACCTCTATCAAAATGAAGATATGACCCTATCAGCTAGTGATGTCTATAATTCTGGTTTTATAGTCATGACAAGTTATAAGGAAGTTAAATTACCAACACCGGCTAATTTTAAAACATATTTAGGTTCGAATATTAAAGTCGGCGACATTGTTAGTATCCTTATTGTACCAAAAGTTTCTAGTCCTGCTGATGGCAGAATCACAATTAATTATAAGAAAAACTCAAATGACACCTTCATTTATATATACCCTGTATTACAGAGTGTAACATATACCGCTGGTTCATTCAATGCAGGAACGCCATATAAGCCTGCGAGTGGTGCAAATCCTGAAGTAGCTGGGGTTAGCCCTAGTTATACTGCGCCTTCATTGGTTACTACGTATGCAAATGCTCCTCCTCGGAATGTATACATTCGTTTCACGGATACGAATGGAAATTTTGACGTCTATTAATCATCAGAAAGAAAGATCCCTATGAAAAAGTACATATATCCCTTCCTGATCGCCCTCTTGGTTACGATGCCTGGTTTTGCGCAGAAGTTGAGTTCCTCAACTTTTGCGTCCAACGGCACTACCTCCAACATCGGCGGACGCTATTACTCCCACGTCGTGGGCCAAATGAGCGTCAGTGGTACCGTCATGAAAAATGGCATCGTCCTGCGCCAAGGGTTCAAACAACCCCAAATGCAAGGCGTGACGGCCTCCATGAATAAAACAATGCCCTATCCGAATTTGGTGACGCAATCGACCGAGGATAGTCCTGTGAATTTCACCGCGTTTCCGAATCCATTCGTGGATAAGCTAACGATTGGATTCTCAGATTACAGTGCGAACTTGACCGAGTTATTAATATATGATCTCCTGGGTAATGTAGTGTACCAGAAGATGTACCCAGCACTTACCAAAGAAATCCTCCTAACGGATTTCAAAGATTTCAGAGCTGGTAAATACATCATTAAAATGCTACAAAATGGGAAGCCTAGTACCCTCTCAGTGATCAAGTCAAGCTTATGATTGTGAGTATGAGTATGTTGTAAAGATAATTTTTAGAACTAGGATTACGTTAAAACAAGACTCTTTTAGGGTCTTGTTTTTTTTATTCATCAAAGGTATTGATAAAAAAAGGTAATTTTTGTACATTATAACATATTTAAAAAGAATGCCAACGAACCAATTGCCCACTTCCTTTCAATTTGAAGCCATTTTTCACGAAGCGGCCATCGGGATTTTGGTCACAAACGCACGCTTTGAAATACTTATTTCCAATGAATTTTTAGACCAATTATTCGGATACGAAGTCGGTGAATTAATCGGCCAAAATATCGCTATTCTAATCCCTAATCACTTGAAAATGAGGCATGAAGGGCATTTGGAACAAGTCCAACACACCCCTATTTCCCGCCCCATGGGCGTAGGTCTCGACCTAAAAGCCAAACGCAAGGACGAGTCCCTCTTCCCCATCGAAATCAGCCTCTCCCACTTCCGAGAAAACGAACAGATGTACTACATCGCTTTCGTCAGCGACGTTAGCCTTAAAAGAAAGGTGGAAATGGAGTTAATTCTAAAAAATCAGGAAATTAACCAGTTGAACGAGTCCCTAGAAGAAGAAGTACTCATCCGCACCCAAGCCCTGCAAAACACCCTCGCAAAACTCGAAGAAAATACCAAAGTCCTCGAAGGCGCCCTCCAAAAAGAAAAAGAACTCGGCGATCTTAAAACCCGCTTCGTCTCCATGGCATCCCATGAATTTAGAACGCCTTTGACCTCCATTCTGAGTTCGGCTGCGCTCATTGAAAAATACCCGAACGAAGGAGATCAGACGAAACGTTTACAACACATCAACCGCATCAAAAATTCCGTCAATAACATGACCGAAATTCTCGAAGAATTTTTGTCCGTCGGTAAATTAGCCGAAGGCCGCGTGGAAACCCATATTTCAGAAATCATCCTCGCCCCTTTCTTCCAAGAATTAATCGCCGAATTAAGTGGCTACCATAAAGCTTCCCAAAAAATTGTCCTTCACCTCGATAAAACCGAGACTTTTATCTCTGACGCGTCGATTTTGCGGAAGGTACTCATTAATGGGCTTTCGAATGCATTGAAATTTTCCCAACAAGATGTGCATCTGCACGTCCAACTCAAAAACCACGAATTACACATCGACATCGTCGATTCCGGCATCGGCATCAGCGAAGAAGATCAAAAACATCTTTTCGAGCGCTTCTTCCGCGGAGGCAATGCCAACGTCATCCAAGGAACCGGCCTCGGTCTCCATTTAATCGACCGCTACGTACGCCTCATTCATGGCAAAGTAGAAATTCATAGCCATTTAGGTCAAGGTACCACCCTTTCCATGTCCATTCCCGCTGCATTATGACCAAAATCCTTATCATCGAAGACAGTCAAGACATCCGCGAAAATACCGCCGAACTCTTAGAACTCTCCGGATATTCTGTAGACACCGCCGCCGATGGCATCGAAGGCGTCCGACAAGCCAAAGCCAATCTCCCCGAATTAGTCATCTGTGACATCATGATGCCGCATTTAGATGGTTTTGGGGTATTGCAAGTATTTTCGAATCATCCCGATTTAAGCAAAGTCCCCTTCATCTTCCTGACCGCCAAAACCGATCGCGCCGATATGCGCAAGGGCATGGAAATGGGTGCCGATGATTACCTAACCAAACCTTTCCAAGAAGTGGAACTCCTCCGCGCCATCGAATCTCGCCTCAAAAAACAAAAGACGAACATCCCCGTATCAGAAAATGAATCCGATGTGGTTTTAGCCCAAAAAGCATTGGATTTTCTCGATTTTGAGCATGTAGCCCAGGAAAAAAGAACGGTGAATTTGGCCAAAAAACAAGTGGTTTATTCGGAGGGTGATAGCCCAGCCCGACTTTATTTTTTAGTCAAAGGAAAATTAAAAACCTATCATACGAATCGAGAAGGCAAATATTTCATCACATCATTCGTGCAACCCGGTGAGTTTTTTGGCTTCGTCGATATCCTCGAAAACCAATCCTACCGGGAATCCGCGGAGGCGCTCGAAGACGCTGTCGTGCTCAGCATTTCTGCCAAGGAATTTTCCCAAATCATCAAAGAAAATATTCATTTGGAAATATTTTTCAGGAAAGCCTTAACAGGTTATTTATTGAAAAACGAGTCGATTCTATTCTCCATGGCCTATCAATCGCTCCGCATGCGCGTAGCCGGCGCCCTCGTGGAATTAGCGAATACCTATGGAAATGGCTCAGATTTACCCGTGACACTCAAATTATCCCGGGAAGATTTGGCATCCCGCGTGGGAACTGCCACCGAATCGGTGATTCGTACCTTGAGCGAGTTCAAAAAAGAAGGTTTAGTCGAAGTGAAAGGCTCCGAAATCAAAATTTTACAAGCCTCTAAACTAGCCAATCTGAAATACTAAGGCCTAAATTCCGAAAAGGGATGACAAATGATGGGGCTTATTTTGGCGTTACGCACATAGGCCGACTGGCTCATGCCAATTCCCCAAGCTCCCCGGAATAACAACATCGCCGCCACCAACCAGCCCATGTATTTTAATTTCCCAAAAGTGAATTTCCGATTTCCCCAAAGGAATAATTGAAGCGCCGGCAAAGTAGCTATTCCAAACGCGCCCATCGACAAAGCCCCTACATAGGGATTCGGTTGAATCATCGCCACGCCTAATCCTGCGATAACGAGCCCGCAAGGCAATAAGCCATTGCTCATCCCTAAAAAGAAATAACCAAAGGCTCCCATTCGCTTGCCTATGTTCTGAAAATATTGGCCTACATAGCGATGTAAAAATGACAAGGCCCTGTCCCCAATTTTCTGTGTGAGGACTAATAGTATGAGGATTCCCGCCACCAAATAATACACCTGCCACCAAGCCGGAAATAACCAAATCGACCCCAGCCCTGCTACCGCAAAACCCATGACCATGTACATGAAAATCCGACCGATGGGATACCAAATCATTCGAAAGGGAGCATGGCCTTTTTGTTGGATTTGTGCCAATAAAGGCCCACACATGGCTAAACAATGCCAACTTCCCGCCAATCCAATCAAAAATCCATAATACCAAGTTTGCATCAGGGAACAGTTACACGTTGCTCTACACGATAGTTTTTACCCCCTTTTTTCCAGCGCAAAGAAATTAACCAAGGTCCTTTGACCAAAAAAGGCGTGGCCACAATCCAAGGATTGATTTTGGGAGAAATCACGTTGATTTGTTGATCTAATTTCGAATCCGAAGGTCGGTAAAATACCAAGGATAATTTTTGGGTCCCTGCCGGATAATCCACCTTAATCGCCTGATAATCAGCGCTGACTTCGAAAATGGCCTGTGTAGGTAAAGCAGCAGTTTGTGTGCGCTCATCGATTTTCTCTTGAAATTTTTGCCCATCTTCATAATAACCCTTGCCCACCAAATCGATGTTTTCGCGGGTCATATGGATATAAAAATAGGCCATAAAGGCACCAAAAAGGATAAAAGTTACTATAATCCCATGGCCCCACGTGAAGCCTTTTTTTGATTTTTTATTCATCAGGTTGTATAAAACTGGTTTTGATTATTTCTTCTTTTCCCTCCCCATCTCGAATACGGACGGGTAATTTCTCCCCATTTTTCCGCAATCCCAAAGGCGCCAGAATAAAAAATTCCCCCTTTGCCATTTTTCCCTGTTCAATGCCTTGAATCGGGTTCCCAACCCAACGAATTTTCAAAGGTTTTTCCACTGAAATCTCAAAGCGTTCGGCCTCCATCGACTTATTTAAAATCTCGATTTGGTATAAATTACTCACGATTTTCGTCTTCTCATCGAACTGATAGGTCATGCCTGGGGTGCGCAAGAGCGTACTTTCAAAAGGTTTTCTAGTGAGCAATAAAAAGGCTAAAAAGCCCACAATCAAAACTAATATGGTACTATACGCGCCGATACGCAGGTTAAATTTCATTTTAGTGCCCGAATTTACCCCCATTCAAACTATCGTATCGAATCAGGTTTTTGGGCTTATGGATTTTATCCATGACCGCGTCGCAGGCATCGATGCAGGAAGTACAACCGATGCATTCCAATTGGTTTGAGCCATTACGTATGTCTATTCCCGTCGGGCATACGCGCACACACCAGTGGCAATCGATGCAGTCACCTGTGGACTGTTCCGATGTAGTTTTCCCTCGCGGTTCCCCTCGCGTATGGTCATATTGAACTAAAATGGAATTATTATCTAATAAAACACCTTGCAAACGGCCATAAGGACATATGACCATGCAAACGATTTCTCGAAACCGTGCAAACACCAAATAAAACACCGCGGTGAAAATCCAAATCGCCGAAAATCCTGCGATATGAAGCCCAACGGGCTCTTGGATCAGTCTCAACCAATCCCCTTTTCCCATCAAATACATCAAAAAAGTATTTGAAATCGCAAAGGCAAAAACCAAAAAGAGCGCATGCTTCGCCCCTTTTTTGAGCATTTTTTCTTGGGTCCAAGGGCTCTCATTTAATCGTCTTTGGGCCTTATCATTTCCCTCGATCCAATACTCGATTTTCCGAAAAAGCATTTCCATGAAAATCGTTTGTGGACAGGCCCATCCACACCAAATTCGCCCAAATAAGACCGTGAACAAACTGACAAAAATCAAAAATGCGACCAAACCCAAGGCCACCAAGTGAAAATCTTGTGGAAAAAATGGCACCCCCCAGAAAATGAATTTGCGCGCTAGGACATTAAATAAGAAAATAGGCTGCCCTTTGTACTCTAGCCAAGGAAGCCCGAATAAGGCAATGAGTAAGAAATACGAAAAATAAGAACGCAAGCGATAAAATTTACCTATAATCCGTCCTGGATAGAGCCAAAGGCGCTTTCCATCCTTCGATTGATTATACAGATGATTCCGGAAATCATCATTGTCTAAATTGAGTTGGGGCATAAAAAAGAAGGTCCGCGAACGGACCTTTTTGAGTTACATGGGGGCCTTTTCTCGGCAAGTACTAAGCCCAAAAGGTTTATACAATAAACAGATTCGTGTGATACCTGTAATACCAATCAACACGGAAACAATGTAAACTGGAAGCGCAAGATTAGCTGGGAAAATCCCAGAATAAGCTAAAATTGATAAACTAATGGCCAATGCAAATCGGAAAACACGATCCATTTTTCCTACGTTCTTTTTCATGATTTTATTTTTTATGGTTCATGTTTATGGAATTTCAATGCCCTGTGGCTCCTTGGCCATCGGTGGTTTTGTCCCCTGAAAAGTTAAAATATACGAGGCAACTCGCTGAATTTGCAACGGATTTAAGGTTTTATTCCACGCAATCATCCCCTTTTCAGGAACGCCATGCGTTATGGTTTTAAACAAATCTTTAATTCCTCCGCCATGGATCCAAAATTTATCGGTTAAATTGGGCCCCACGCCTCCTTGCCCCTTGTCACCATGACAAGCTACGCAATTAGTCAGGTAGATTTGTGAACCCTCTGTTAATTCTTTTGCGCCCTTCGATAGGCTTACATTATTTTCATTAATCGAATTCGCAAATTTCTTCATATACACATCTCTCGCCTTTTCTGCGACGGCCATGTCCGTCTTATATTCAGTTATCTGAATATTTCCGTCTTGATACACATGGTAATAAAATCCATATATGATGCCAAAAAGTATCGTCGAGTAAAATAAATACATAAACCAGGGCGGCGTCGGATTATCCAGTTCATAAATGCCATCATGGCTGTGGTTCATCATGATGTCCTTTTCCTTTTCCATCGGTTTTAAACCCGTGAAATTAGACCACCAGGAGCTTTTTTCTGCCGGGGCATTGGGATCTTTGCTTAATTTGTTCAGGATGTATTTCAGCTGGAGCGTCACAACGACTATCACGATGCCGATCATGACGATGCAACTCACCAACCAAATTTCAAGGATGTATTCGTTCATAGGTTTATTCTTTAGTATCAGAATCAATTTTATTCAAAAGGTAAATGGCTCATTTTCTCCACATGATCGCGGTCTATCCAAAATAAATAGAGGCCTACGAGTACAAAGAATACCATGAAAATGCATAAGGAGGTAATCATAAAGATATCGGCTCCGGGTATGATGGAAATGAATTGTTTAAACATGGGCTTATTTTTTAGATATGTCAGTTCCTAATCGTTGCAAATAGGAAATCAGGGCAATAATCTCCTTGTCAGCGCTTATTTTGATTTTTTCGGTGGCTAATTGCTCCTGTATCCCTTTGGCTTGCGCCTCTAAATCCTGCACCGCATGTTGAATTTGAATTTCCTCATACGGAACGCCTAATTTCTTCATGGCAGATAATTTATCCGCGGTCTGTGAGGTATTCAACTTTTGCTCGTATAGCCATGCATAGGCGGGCATGATGGATCCTGGCGACATGGCGCTTGGTTCCCGCATGTGCTGATAGTGCCAAGAATTCGGGTATTTACCTCCTTCTCGATGTAAATCGGGCCCTGTTCGCTTGGACCCCCATAAAAAGGGATGATCATAGACGAATTCACCCGATTTTGAAAATTCACCATAGCGCTCGGTTTCCGAACGGAGTGGGCGGACTAATTGCGAATGACATCCCACACATCCCTCTCGGATGTAAATATCACGTCCTTCTAATTCCAATGCGGAATAAGGTTTAACCGCCGCGATGGTCGGGACGTTGGATTTGACCATGAAAGTCGGTACTAATTCCACTAAGGATCCAATCAAAATCATGATCAAGGAAGCTACCAATAATTGGATCGGACGTTTTTCGATCCAACGGTGCCAGTGCCAATCGGTAGCATCCTTTTCCTCCAACACAGATAAGGCAGCTGCTTCCGCGGGTTCATTGGCCAGAAATGTACCCTGCGCCATTGTTTTGAATAAATTATAAGCCATCAAAATCGCACCTATTAAATATAAAGTGCCTCCCAATGCCCGCATTTGATACATTGGAATGATTTGTAAGGTCGTATCCAAGAAATTTCCATATTGTAAATTTCCCTCCGCCGTGAATTGCTTCCACATCATTCCTTGCGTAAATCCAGAAATGTACATCGGGATGGCATAAAAAGCAATGCCAATTGTCGCAATCCAAAAGTGGGTCTTTACTAATTTCTCCGAGTATAAAGTCGTTTGGAATATCCGCGGAATCATCCAATACAAGATCGCAAAGATCAAAAAGCCATTCCATCCCAAAGCACCCACGTGGACGTGTGCCACGATCCAATCGGTAAAGTGCGCAATCGCATTGATGTTTTTCAAGGATAACATAGGCCCCTCAAAAGTTGCCATACCATAGGTCGTAATACCCACCACCATAAATTTCAATATCGTATTTTCCCGCACCTGATCCCAAGCACCTCGCAAGGTCAAAAGGCCATTAATCATCCCACCCCAAGACGGAGCGATCAACATGATCGAAAACACAACCCCCAAGGATTGTGCCCAATCCGGTAAACTGGAATACAATAAATGGTGTGGACCGGCCCATATATAAATGAAAATTAAGGCCCAAAAGTGTAAAATAGATAAGCGATAGGAATACACCGGCCGATTCGCCATTTTGGGTAGGAAATAATACATCATGCCTAAAAAGGGCGTCGTTAAGAAAAATGCCACCGCATTATGCCCATACCACCACTGGACTAAGGCATCTTGAACGCCTGCGTATACGTAATAGGATTTGAAAAGGGAAATGGGCAATTGAACCGAATTCGTAATATGCAAAACGGCTACGGTCACAAAAGTCGCTATGTAAAACCAAATAGCCACATATAAATGCCGCTCCCGACGTTTCAGAATCGTTCCAAACATATTGATACCAAAAGCTACCCAAATAAGTGCAATGGCAATGTCAATCGGCCATTCCAATTCCGCATATTCATGGGAAGTCGTCATGCCTAAAGGCAAGGTGATGGCCGCCGAAACGATGATCAATTGCCAGCCCCAAAAATGGAGATTGGATAAAAAATCGCTGAACATACGGGCTTTCAGCAGGCGCTGGAGGGAATAATAGATACCGGCAAATATGGCATTTCCTACAAAGGCAAAAATAACCGCATTCGTGTGAAGCGGCCTAATTCGACCAAATGAACCATATTGTGTGATGTTCGCCGCAGGTTCAAATAGCTGCGTGGCGATGATGACGCCGACCAACATACCCACGATTCCCCAAATAATGGTCGCGATTGCGAAATTTCGAACCGTCTTATTGTCATAAGAAAACTGTTCCAAAGCGGTATTGCTTGTGCTCATAAATTAGATGGGTTTAATGTAAAATACGCATGGCTGGAGTTTCTAAATCGTCTTGTTGGCCCGATTTAATCGACCATATAAAGGCCACCAAAAAGCCTATGGCCATCACTAAACTTAAGCCAATCATCAGATATAAAATTTCCATACTCGTTATTTTAATATATTGCAAATTCAGATAATTTCCTTCCTCAAAATATGATTAGAATCAGCTTTTCGTATGAGATTTCAACGATTTCCCTTTCAAATTCATCCCCACGTTCGCTATCAAAAGCATGCTGATCGAATTCACCGGCATCAAAATCGCGGCAATCAAGGGAGATAAATTTCCTTGTACCGCAAAACTTAAACCGATCGCATTATACCCCAGCGATACAATAAAACTCGCCTTGATTAATCCTAAGCCATAGCTTGAAAATTCCATAAATTTGGGCAAATGCTTCAGGGAATTCCCCTGTAAAATCACATCACTGGCGGGTGTAAAATGCAAATGATCATCCGAAATGGCGATCCCTACATTCGATTGCCGCAAGGCCCCTGCATCGTTTAAGCCATCACCGACCATCGCTACTTTCTTTCCTTCTTGTTGTAATCGTTTAATAAAATCCATCTTGTCCATCGGACTGCATTCAAATTTCACCTGTTCCTCGTAGGGAAACCAGTCCAACAAACTCGCCGCATGCTCCTTCTTATCCCCTGAAAGCATATAAACGTCGTATTTGTACGATAATTGGTGCAACATCAATTCAATCCCTTCCCTATTTTGCCAAGGGAATTCTATGTAGCCGATGACCTCTTCATTTATTTGGACGAACAATTGAGTTTCCGAACTGATGAAATCGGCATTGGCATGCGGTTTTGTTCCCACAAATTTGGCTGAACCGATACGAAAGATTTGTTGACCAAATTTACCCGCAAGCCCCTTGCCAGGAATTTCATCCATGTATTCAGCGCCTTTCCTTTCCTGGTATCCCTCCGCTTCCAAATATTTTTTGGCTTGTCTCGAAATGGGATGTGTGGATTGATTCACCAGCGTATAGATCGCATTCCATTCGTCTGTCGATACATCTCGATGAAAATGAATGGCTGGCTTTTTCTCTTGCGCCAAGGTTAAGGTGCCTGTTTTATCAAAAACAATGGTGTCAATTTGTGCCATGCGTTCCATCGTTTGAATGTCCTTCACATAACAATGGAATTTGGAAAGCCAACGAATCCCATGCCCTAGCGCAAACGGATATGATATCGCCAAGGCACATGGACAGGCAATGACCAAAATACTGACCACTGAGTTTTGCCATTTAGCGGGATCGATGTAAAACCAATAGGTTCCAACGACCGTGGCTAAGCTTATCAGCCCGATCGTGAAATATTTCCCGACCGTATTCGCGAAATTTTCCCAGTTTTCAGATTTGAATAAGGGATCTTTGAAGGCCTGTTGCTCCCACAATTGGGTTAAATGACTTTGTTTTAATGCTTTTTTGATCTCAATCTCCATCACATTTCCTTGATGCTTTCCACCGGCATACATGGAATTCCCTTCGGATAATGGGATGTTTTCACTCTCCCCTGTTACAAAACTGTAATCCATTTGGGAACTACCTTTAATCAAAACCGCATCGGCAGGAATGATTTCTTGGTTGCGAATCAATAAATGATCGCCGATCTCAATTTCTTCCAAGGGGGCACTTTCCTCCTTGCCGTCTTTCCATTTAGTTACGACCAACGGAAAATAAGATGTGTATTTTCGTTCAAAGGAGAGAAAATCGAAGGATTTTTGTTGGAACCATTTACCTATCAACAAGAAAAACAATAAACCTGAAACCGAATCAATATAGCCCGCACCCGTATGTGAAAAAACCTCATAGACACTTCGAAAATAACCGACCAAAATCCCTAATAAGATGGGTAATTCAATCGTAATCTTACCTATTTTTAAATGCGCCCATACATTTTTCAGGTAATCTGAGCCACTATAAAATACGGCGATACTACCGAATGAGACATTCAAATAGCCAAATAATTCCTTTAATGAGCCATCCTCGATGCCCAAATATTCCGGAAAACTAAATAACATCGCATTGCCCGCACAAAATCCGGCAACGCCTAATTTTAATACCAATTGATTCCTTAAAATCGAAGAACGCTTTTTATCTTTGGCTGTCTCATCTGAATTCAATAAGGGCTCATAGCCTAAACTGGCTAATAAATTAGCCAAAGAACCCAAGGATATCTGATCCTCTTTAAACCAAATACTGATTTCTTTTTTGCCAAATTGCAAGATGCTTTTGGAGATTCCATCATCCAAGCGATGTAAGTTTTCCAACAGATATAAACAGGAACGGCAATGAATAGCCGGTAAAATAAAGGAAACCTTGGAAAGGCCATGGGCCGAATAACTGATTAATTGTTCTCGAAATGAAGGATGATTTAAAAAGGAAAAATTTTGCGACGAAGGTGCTTTGCCGGGTTTAATGTCACAGGTATAATAGTCGGCTAAGGCATGGTCCTCAAGCAATTCATAGACATGCTGGCAGCCATGGCAACAAAATTCCTTTTCATGAAACAATATGGGCTCCTCCGGACAAATTTCTCCACAGTGGAAACAAGCGATTTGTTCATCGACAATCATAGACCAATTTTTTACAAAAATGCCTATTTAGGTACGGTTAAAGTTGATTAAGCGCAAATCCAAAACTGATTTATGTCATAATTTAGCTGAATACTTTCCTCTACTTTCGTCAGGTGAATCAAAATGAAGGATGCAGAGGTATTTAGAAACGGAGAAAAAGGTGCTGGCGAGTGGAATAGAGCTGAAATATCTGCCGGATGAATATCTATTTCGAAAAGGTCAAAAGGCGGAATTCGTTTTTTACTTGCAAAATGGTGGTTTATTGCTCGAATGGCCCAATGAAAAGAAATTAATTAGTATTTCACAGGTGTCCTATTTCATCGGAATTGATGAAGTATTATCGGGTTCAAAATACACGTGCCATGCACAAACGACAGAATATTCTGAGTTTTTGGTCTTTGAACGAGCCTATTTTTTAATGCTAATGAATGAATTTGATGATGCTTTGCCATATTTTTTACAAAAACAGGCGGAATTTCTTCAATTGCAAAAAGAAGGTAAACCCGATATTTATTCGGTATAACAGTATAGAGTGGTAAGTTAATGGTATAAGTCCCTGTCTGATTTTATTGGACAGGGCTTTATTTTTTTAAGCGTAATCGCACGATGTTTTCTACATGGTGCGTTTGAGGAAACATATCCACCGGATGTACCACATCGACCGTATATAGGCTATCCAATAAGGCTAAATCCCGCGCTTGTGTCGCCGGATTACAACTCACATAGACAATGGTTTTGGGTGCGACCTTCAAAATTTGTTGGACCACATCCTCATCCATTCCAGCTCTCGGTGGATCGGTAATGATCACATCGGGTTTTCCATGTAGGCCTATAAAATCATCTGTTAGCAATTTTTTCATATCGCCGGCGAAAAATGTCGCGTTATTAACCCCATTCAGTTTCGCATTTTCCTTCGCATCCTCTACCGCCATGTCCACATATTCCAAACCTATCACTTTCGAGGCATGTTTCGCCAAAAATAAACCGATGGTTCCTGTGCCCGAATACAAATCGTAAACGATTTCATTTCCTTGTAAATCAGCATATTGGCGGACCAATTGGTATAATTTCAGGGCCTGTACCGCATTGGTTTGGAAAAAAGATTTCGGACCGACCTGAAAGGTCAAATCTTCCATCACTTCTTCGATGTAGGCCTTTCCGTGAAAACAAATCACCTCTAAATCATGAAAAGTATCGTTGCCTTTTTGATTAATGACATAATTCAAAGAAGTGATCACCGGGAAATTTTCTTTCAAGTAGTTCATCATCAGCTGAATTTCATCCTCCGTTGCATAAGCAAACTGAACCGTGACCATCCATTCTCCTGAAACGGTATTGCGAATAATTAGATTTCGCAAAGCACCTTCTTTTTGAATTTTCAATTCATAAAAGGAAATGTGATTCGCCTCGGCAAAAGCCCGAACGCCATTACGGATGGCATTCGACGGATCCGGTTGTAAATGGCAATGCGACACTTCTAAAATCTTATCAAAACGTCCAGGAACATGAAATCCAAGGGCATTCATCGAGCCTAAATCCTCGGAACCGATTTCGTTTTCGGTAAGCCAACGGGCAGATGAAAAGGTGAATTCTAATTTATTGCGATAATAATAAGCATGTTCGGATCCTAAAATCGGCTGAAATTCGGGCAAAGGCACTTTCGCAATTCGGGTTAGGTTATCGCGAACTTGACGTTCTTTAAAGGCTAACTGAGACGCATAGGATACATGCTGCCACTTACATCCCCCACAAATCCCAAAATGCGCACAGGCCACCTCAGTCCGATGGCTGGACAAGGGCTGAATATTGATCGCTTGGGCCTGTTTGAATTTTTTCTTCGAACGTAAAATACGCAAATCGGCAATATCTCCAGGTGCTACGGGCCCTTGGACAAAAATCACTTCCTCATTTACTTTGGCGATGCATTTGGCCTCTGCGGCGAAATCTAGGATACTTATTTGCTCCAAAACCTGCGGAGTCTTATCTTTTTTACGGCTCATTCCTTCAAAATATCTTCAAAAATACGGCTTTAAAGATAAAAGCTTAACTTCGTAGGAAATTATTTATGCATGAAAAATCAAGTTGTCATCATTACGGGAGCTTCTTCGGGCATAGGTCGATCACTCGCCTTCGCCTTGGGTGCCTTGGGTGCCCATATCCTCATCACGGGAAGAAATAAAGAAAAATTGGAAGAAACGGCCGTCGCTTTAGATGAGGCTGGAATTTCATGTTTTCCATACGTATGTGACAGTAGCTCAGAATCACAAACTCGTGACATGATCGCAGCAACTATTGAGAAATTCGGGAAAATAGATTTGCTTATTAATAACGCAGGAATTTCAATGCGTTCTATGTTTGAGACAGTCGATTTGAATGTCTTAAAACAAGTGATGGACATTAATTTTTGGGGAACGGTGTACGCGACGCATGCGGCTTTGCCTTATTTGAAAAAATCACGTGGGGGGATTATCGGAATTTCTTCCATCGCGGGTTATCGAGGTTTACCTGTTCGGACGGGTTATTCGGCATCCAAATTTGCGATGAATGGTTTTTTAGAAGCTTTACGGACAGAATTGTTGGAAACCGGAGTACACGTACTCATCGCTTGTCCTGGTTTTACAGCGTCTAATATTCGCGCTGCGTCTTTAAATTCGGAGGGTAAAATCACAGGGGAAACCATGCGAGAAGAAGAAAAAATGATGTCTTCTGATGAGGTGGCAGCGCGGATCCTTCAGGCCTATTTGGCCAAGAAAAAGACGCTCGTATTGACCTTTCAAGGGAAATTGACCGTCTTTTTAAATAAATGGATGAATGGATTTTTGGACCGATTGGTCTACAATACGCTCAAAAAAGAAAAGGATAGTCCGCTCAAGGAAGCGTCTTAGTTAAATGGATTGTTTAAGGGATCAAATCCTTCTTCGGGAGGTAAATTCATTTTACTTCCTTTAAATACAGAATCGTTCGAGTTTTTTTCAAAGCTAGATGTTTGATCACCCAAGGCGCTCAAATTAAAGCCTTCGGGCCCATTTGAATTACTGAATGGTTGGAAATCCAAATCGCAGTATTTGGTGAATTTTCCGATGAATTTCAACCACACATTTTCCAAAGAACCCGAACGGTTTTTGGCCATAATAATTTCACCCATACCCGTGATCGAATTACCTTGATCATCCGCGGTAATGCCATAATATTCGGGTCGATAGATGAACATAACCTGATCCGCATCTTGCTCAATCGCCCCAGATTCCCGAAGATCGGATAACTGTGGTTTTTTATTTCCACCTCGGGTTTCCGTGGAACGGTTTAATTGCGATAACGCAATCACAGGCACATTCAATTCTTTCGCTAATTGCTTTAATGCACGTGAAATTTGCGCAATTTCTTGCTCTCGATTCCCGGAAGCTCCTTTTCCCGAAGAATCCCCGGTCATTAATTGCAAATAATCGATCACAATCAATTCGATATTTTTCTGTGCTTTTAAACGCCGACATTTGGCACGTAATTCCAAAATAGATAAGGCCGGCGTGTCATCAATGAAGATTTGGGCTTCAAAAAGACGCTTGATTTTAGTATGTAATTGTTGCCACTCATGCGGCTCTAATTTTCCTCTTCTAATTTTCTCTGCCTCGATTTCTGCTTCCGCTGAAATAATCCGATTCACTAATTGCACCGCACTCATTTCAAGTGAAAACAAGGCTACCGAATGTCCGAAATCAACCGCCGCGTTCCGACACGCCGAAACCACAAATGCCGTTTTACCCATACCTGGACGGGCCGCGATGATGATTAATTCTTGGCGCTGCCAGCCTGAAGTAAGGCGATCTAAATCTGTAAAACCAGATGGGATGCCCGTTAGGCCACTTTTTTGCAATTGTTTTTTTTCCAACTCCTCCACCGCTTTCATCAAAATATCCGACATACTTTCGTAATTCTTCCGAATATTCGATTCCGCTATCGTAAATAATTCCTGCTCCATGCGATCCAAAATCACAAAAACATCCGACGTATCTTCGTAGGATAGTCGCTGAATTTCAGAGGAAATTTGAATTAATTGACGCTTTAAATATTGCTCGATAATAATCCGAGCATGGTATTCCACATTGGAAGTAGAACTGACCCGAGAGGTTAATTGGGCTAAATAACTTGTTCCTCCTGCCCTTTCTAATTCACCTTGTGACTTTAGGTGATTATTTACAGTTAATAAATCGACGGGCTGGGAAGCCTGAAACAAAGCCTGAATGGCAGCAAAAATTCGCTGATGTGCTTCTTTGTAAAAGGTTTCTGGCTTTAATAATTCGATGACATTGGCTAAAGGTTCCTTTTCTAGCATCAAGGCCCCTATCAACGCTTCCTCTAAATCCAAAGCCTGCGGTGGCAATTTTCCCAATCCCAAGTCACTTAAACGCTGTGGCATATTGGAACGGTTGGCGCCATTCGATGCTTGATTTCCCTTTTTAAAAATGGAGGAAGGTGTATTTGATTCCATAGATACAATTTTACAATAATTTATCAAAAATATCACGAAACTGATCCGATAAAATTTCAATAATTTTCTATTTTAGTATTTTAATTCCCACCTTAACATTTGCATACTTGTTAGAAAAAATTATTTCCTTAGCAGACATCTCCTTGATTGATTTTTTGGGTGTCTCCAATTCCAACCTACAAATTCTGACGGACGCCTTTCCGCAAACTAAAATTATCGCACGCGGTGATCAGTTAACCCTTCGAGGTTCAGATGACCAAATAGCCCTAGTCGAAGCCATTGTGAATCAATGTCTCCAACATTTGGAAAAGCATCATTCTCTCACCAATGCCCATATCAAGGCCTATATCGATGCCGTTTTAAATCCAACGGGGGAAGAAAAAGAAACGCCGTGGGTCGAGGATAAAGATGTATTGCTATTCGGCAATAAAGGTTTAGTCATCAAAGTTAGAACCCCCAATCAGCGTAAGCTGGTCGAAGCAGCCGCTAAAAACGACATCGTTTTCGCGATCGGACCTGCGGGAACTGGTAAAACCTATACGGCTGTTGCCCTCGCCGTGAAAGCCCTTAAAAATAAAGAAGTCAAGAAAATTATCATCACCCGCCCAGCCGTAGAGGCCGGGGAAAATTTGGGTTTTTTACCTGGTGATCTGAAGGAAAAAATAGATCCCTATTTACGCCCGATTTACGATGCGCTGGACGACATGATTCCTGCGGAGAAATTGAAATTTTATTTAGAGAACCGCACGATTGAAATCGCGCCACTGGCTTATATGCGGGGTCGAACCTTGAATAAGGCTTTTATTTTATTGGACGAAGCCCAAAATACCACCTCCATGCAAATGAAAATGTTTTTGACGCGGATGGGTATTCAATCCAAAACAATCATTACCGGAGATAAATCCCAAGTGGACCTACCCAAAAACCAAACGTCCGGTTTGGGTGAAGCGGAACGTATTTTGTCGGGCATTAACGAAATTGCCTTTGTGGAATTGGACGGTTCAGATGTCGTGCGCCATCGATTAGTTCGTAAGATTATTGAAGCCTACGGAAAACAATCGCAATAAATGTCGGGAATCACAATTAGAGAAATAGCCTCTCAGGCAGATTTAGATTTGGTTTTCCATATTCGCACCGAAGTATTTGTGCTGGAACAAAAATGCTTGCCTTCCGAGGAATTCGATGAATTAGATGCGCAAGCAAGGCATTTTCTGTTGTTTGAAGAGGAAAAAGCTGTGGCAACAGGTCGTTTTCGGAAAACTGAAAAAGGCATTAAAATCGAACGCATCGCCACACTACAAGCGCATCGAGCAAATGCCTATGCCACTCAAATCATTCAGTATCTAATGCGAGTGGCTGAGCAGGCTTTCCCAGAAAACGATCATTTTTATTTACATGCCCAAGTGGACGTGATGCCCTTGTATAAATCGCTCGGCTTTGTGGCCTATGGACCCACCTTTTTGGAGGCCGATATTGTTCATCAAGCCATGGAATTAAAAAGAGCTAAAAACGATTAATTTTTAGCTCTTTTTTAAGATTAGAAAGGAAGATCATCTCCACTTTCTGCGGCCAATGGAGGGAATTGATATCCTCCCGCGGCACTTGGTTCTACATTCGGTGGAACGCTAGGTGCTGCACCACTTCGATCGAGGCGATAAGCCCGAATTTCCGTGTACCAGCGCTCATTGTATTCGCGCGATTCTACGCTGAATTGTACCTTCACTATTTCCCCCTCTTGTACCGGAGCTAAATCTTGTGTCTTATCTCCCCAAACTGACATACAGATCTTTTTTGGGTATTGATCTTGAGTTTCTAAAACAAATTCTTGTTTGATCCAATTTGTTCCGTTTTTACCTGTTCCTGTAACCTCAGGTAATTTTTTGATGAGTTTTCCGCTGAGTTCTAATGCCATTCCGATGTATAATTATTGAATTGTCTGATTTGTTGGCAAGTAAGTAAATATTTGGTAATTTTGCTAACCCGTTTTGGCGATGTGGTGAAATTGGTAGACACGCTACCTTGAGGTGGTAGTGCCGCTTTAGGTATGGGAGTTCGAATCTCCCCATCGTCACTTATTTTTTTGTTTAATCTGTAAATCATGTTGAAGATGAAGCCTTACAGTGTATTACTTTATTATAACTATACCCCTATTCCGGATCCGGAAGCTTATCGGGAAAAACATCATCTATTTTGTATTGAAAACCATATCCTCGGTCGGATTATCGTGGCTTCCGAAGGCTTAAATGGTGCTGTTTCAGGAACAAAAGCCGATTGCGATGCCTATATGAAATGGTTGGAGCTAGATCCGATTTTTGAGGGGACCCATTTCGATTTTAAAATCGAGGAATATGAGGCGCATACCTTTACCAAATTGCATGTGCGGGTCAAAAACGAAATTGTGCATTCTGATTTACCCGTGAATCCTTTGGTTCGCACCGGAAAACATGTTAAGCCTAAGGAATTTAAGCATATGATTAAAAATGACCCAGATGTGGTTTTGGTCGATATGCGATCCAATTACGAGCATGACTTAGGTCGTTTCAAAGGGGCCTATACCTTTGACATGGAAAACTTGCGTGATCTTCCGGACCATGTGCATGAAATTGAGCATTTAAAGGATAAAAAGGTCATAACTTATTGTACAGGAGGAATTAAATGCGAAAAAGCGAGTGCCTATTTATTGGAAAAGGGTTTTAAAAATGTATATCAATTACACGGCGGTATCATCAAATATGGCTTAGAAGAAGGTGGCGAAGATTTTGATGGTTCCTGTTATGTATTTGATAATCGGGTGGCTACGGCGGTGAATGTCGTCAACCCGGTCGTCGTATCGAAATGCTATGTGTGCAAAGAGGCTTCGGATCACATGGTAAATTGTGCAAATCCGGAATGCAATGAGCATTTGGCCATTTGTCCCTCGTGTTTAAAAGTATTGGATGGAGCCTGCTCTCAAACCTGCATGGAACATCCGCGTAAACGACCCTACAATGAAAAGGGGTATTATTCCAAACAGTCCGAGGGCTATTCGCCTGAATTAGGCTTTAAGTCCTTTGGTCGGAATCTGAAAATAGAAAAAAGAAAGGCTCAATCTTGAGCCTTTCTCATTTCCCGAATGTGAAATTCCTGAATTAATGGTGGATTTTCAGGTGTTAGGGTAAAGCTAACTTCCAAATCTCCTCGTTCACATTGCAAACGAAATTTACCACGTAATTGATTTTCTGGAACCATTTCATCCACCTTTCGAATGGACCCCATTTGCTTAAATAAGGCATCTGATTCTTTTTGTAATTGATTTGGAAAATAATCTAAGAAAAAATTCTCCGCAAAAATCCCTGAACTTTTCGCTTGATCCCAATGGCTTAAGATGCTGACCAATTCCTTTTGGCGTTGACGTAACATACTCGATACCGGGATAGCGCGTGGGGACATTTGGCTGCTTGCTAATAAGGAATCTAAGACTCTCATATTAATCCCACCCATCGGCGCATAGGTTAAATTACTGAAGGAAATGATGCCTATATTGTAATCAGGGAATATGCGCCAATTACTTCCAAAGCCTGGTAATCCACCCGAATGTGCGATAGAGGTTCGTAAAGCATAGTCTTTGGTCCAACTAAGCCCATATCCATAGGCATTGACCACCAAGCCAGTTTTGCCATTTGGATATTTGTTTTTTGCCGCGATGTCATTGATATTCCATGGAAATTGCATTTCACGCACAGATGAACGCTTTATCGGGCCTTTTTCTGGTTCATCCCGTTCAGGCCAAGCAGCTAAATGAAAGGCGACGTATTTAGCGAAATCGTCGATCGTGGTTAACATCCCGCCCATTGCTCCATAGGCGCCATCGTGTTCCAAGGGTTGTTCTACCCAATCCGTATTTATCCATCGATACCCTAGCGCTAAGCTCCCCTTTGGCACTTTTTCATATTCCCAATAGGTATTGCTCATGCCCAAAGGTTTCCAGATTTCCTCTTGAATATAACTTTGATAAGATTTTCCTGTGATGTTTTTAATGATACTCCCCAATAAGGCAAAGCCCATATTGCTATATTCATAGGTCTTTCCAGGATTATTGGAGAATTGAATGCCTTTTTTTAGCATCGTGGAAAAGGCCTCATCGGAAATCCCTAATTGTCGATCTCCCCACGGATTATCCTCCGGAAATCCTGCCCCATGCGTCAATAAATGGCGTATGGTGATTTCAGGCGAATCCTTGCTCAGGTATTTTTGGTTTTTCAATTCGGGTACGTATTTCGAAGCCGGCTCGTCCAAATGTAATTTACCCTGATCCCTTAATTTTAGGATGGCCATGGCGGTAAAGCTTTTCGACATCGAGGCTATTCGAAAAACGGATTGCGGGCTGGCAGGAATTTTAGAAGTGATTTGGCTTAAACCGATCCCTTTGCTGTGAATTAATTGCCCATTATACATCACGCCATAGGCCACGCCGGGCAATTTTTTTTCTTCGGCGTATTGCTTAAATAAGGCGTCTACGGATTTAATGAAGGGTTCGACTGCATTTTGTTGGGCCTGACTTTTAAATAAAATCAATACCAACGCACCCATTAGTAAATATTTTTTCATGGCTTAGCTAATTTCTTTTACCCTAAATTTCACCATTTCTTTGATTAAATCAAGGGGCATAGGTTTTTCAAATGGAAATTTAATGGCTCCTTTCGAACCCTCAAAGGCAGATAATTCAGTTGGAAATGCACGAATGGCGCTGGGAGTCGGATAAAATCCTAAATGCTTATTCCAAGCCGCAAAATGAACGATATTTTTCTTCCATTTAAAGGTGGGCATGCCATAGGACATGATTTCCTCGGTGCCCTCGGGAACCACAGAACGAATAGCAGTCAACACTTCTCGTAAGATTTTTTGGGTAGGCTCCGGAAATGAAGCGATGTATTCTTCCATATAATTTAAGCCAAGGAACGATGACGGTTAAATAAAAACAAAGGAAATGCAAACGCAAAAGCGATTAAAAAGGTCGCCAATACGTACAAATATAGGTATTTGATTTTGATGCGGGTTCCTTCGACGATCATAAATAAGGTTCCCATCGTTGCGGCCGTCCAAAAATCACAACTTAAACTACGGGCATAGGCATCAGTGGTCCAGGTACTTTGAATGAAGGCCATTACATCAAAATGCCCTTGATGTTCTTGTATGCCAACAAATACATAATAGGTGGTCATTCCTCCACCTACGATGGAAGCTAAAAGATACAAATAATGCACATGTTTCATTGGATGGAGATTATGGTGATTGTTCTGTTTTGTATGTTGATTTTTTCGCCTGCTTGTTTGCCCATGAATAAAGCCCCGATCGGTGAATTGCTTGAAATGGCAAAGAAATCCCCAAATTCATCCGTAATTTTTCCGAGGCCTATGGACATAAAATAATGCCCCGCGTCCGTACTAATAAAACTACCAAAACCAATCGAAGCACTTGATTTATGCACATCGATGCTGGAGATTTTTGCCAATTGGGATTTCAACAGGTCAATATTGGCACTTAATTTATCCATTTCTCGTTGCATCATTTCTCTTCCGGTTTCAAATTTATCTCCAGCACTACTTTTGGTATCCGAGTCCCGGGATTCTTTAGCTAAGAAATAATCCCTCTCCGATTCATCCAAGCTGATTTTCAGTTTTTTTTGAAGGCCTTCAAGAATATGGGCTTTGCTGCGCATGATGAAATGGAAATGTTTTCGAAAATTATCAATAATTTCGCGGATGACCTATTTCTCCGAGACCGACCTAATTATTAATCCTGACGGAAGTTCGTATCATTTACACATTCGTCCAGATCAAATGCCCCAACGGATTATTATGGTTGGCGATCCTGATCGCGTTCCCTGGGTATCCCAATATTTTGATCGCGTAGATACCCAAATCCAGAAGCGGGAATTTGTCAGCCATATCGGTGAATTGAATGGGGAACGCATCGGTGTGATTTCAAGTGGCATTGGCGCGGATAATGTGGAAATAGTGATGACGGAATTGGACGCATTGGTGAATATCGATTTTCAAACGCGTCAAGAAAAGAACATAAAAAAAAGCCTTCAATTAATTCGAGTAGGTACCTCAGGCAGCATTCAAACTTCCATCCCAGTCGATTCCTATTTACTTTCTTCGGCTGCCATTGGTTTTGATAATTTAGCCCAATTTTATGCCTTCGATTCGCCCTTCATGCTGAATCAGCAGTCATTGGATTCATGGGCCGCCAAGATTCAGTACCCACTTCCGCTGTATGGTGCGCGTGCTTCAAAAAAACTGATTGAGATTTTTTCTTCAATTCCTTTTCAGGGCTATACACTTACTGCCCCCGGTTTTTATGCGCCCCAGGGACGTCAAATTCGAATGAAAGCGAATTTACCTTCGTTCTTATCGGATGTTTCAGCTAATCCATTCGAGGCGGAAATGATTTGTAACATCGAAATGGAAACAGCTGCTTATTATGCTTTTGCTGCCTCTTTAGGACATGAAATGATTTCCTTAAATGCTATATTGGCGAACCGAATGACGAATGAATTCTCTAAAAATCCTGAGGGGCAAATCATGGGGCTTATTGAACTGACTTTAGATCTATTCGCATCACATAATCGTCCATAATATAGCCTCGGCCTATGTCGAGTTCCATTTCCTGGCTTATTGTAAAACCCATTTTTAGGTAAAAATGGACGGCTGAATTGTATTTGTTGACATTCAATTCAATGAATTGCGCACCCATTAATTTGGATTGTTCTTTGACGAAATCTATTGCGAATCGACCCGCACCCTTTTTCTTTTGATCCGGCCTGAAATAGATTTTATGTAATTTGACCACTTCTTCGGAAATGGCCTCAAATCCCACATATCCCAATGTCACTCCCTCCTCTTCCACAAGATAAAATGAGACATTCCCTTCGATTTGTTTTTGTAGGATTTCGGAATGATACATGAGGTCCAACATGTAAAGCGTCTGTTCTTCGGTCAAAATGTGACTATATGTCGGCCGCCATGTCTCTTCCGCTATGGCTTGTATTGTCGGTATATCTAAAATTGTCGCTTTTCTGAATTGCATGCTTCCTGTTTGTAGCTGCAAATTTGTAAATTGCGTTCAAATTAAAAAACAATGAGCCAGGAAAAACCACTTATTTTAATTGCCAACGATGATTCCATTTATTCCAAAGGAATCCGAGTACTCACTGAAATAATGTCCGAAATGGGTGAAGTGGTCGTGGTGGCCCCTGATACGCATCAATCAGGTATGGGGCATGCCATAACATTGGGATCACCCATTCGTGTCAGTAAAACCACGGATTTTGGTGCTCATATTCTATCTTATAAATGCTCCGGTACACCGGCTGATTGTGTCAAATTCGGTAAACATCATATATTAAAGGGTCGGAAAATCGACTTAGTCGTGTCAGGTATTAATCATGGTTCGAATGCATCTATTTCCGTTTTATATTCCGGAACGATGTCCGCGGCCATCGAGGCTGCCATGGAAGGAATTCCAGCGATTGGTTTTTCCTTATGTGAATATGGTGCTGATGCTGATTTCAGCCATTGCCATGATTATGTCATTAAAATCGCTCAAAAAGTCCTAAGTCACGGGCTTCCGAAGGGCCTAACCTTAAATGTAAATTTCCCCGCCAAATCAGATATCCCTTTAAAAGGAATTAAGGTAGCCAAACAAGCGGATGCGGTGTATCGAGAGTTTTTTGAAGAACGAAAGGATCCCTATAATCAACCCTATTATTGGATGGACGGTGAACTTCATAATGAGGATTTAAACAATGGCACCGATTTGGATGCGCTCGCAGAAAATTACGTGAGTATTGTACCTATCAAATACGATATGACCGATTACGCCGAATTAGCTGAAATGAAATCCTGGGACCTTTAATAAACTAATTACGCTTAATGCATCGCTGATTTCTCCATTTTTTGCCATCTCTATGGCATCTTGTAAGGGTAGTTTTCGGATTTGTAAGACTTCGGTTTCTTCGGGTTGAGCCATGTGTTGTTTCAGGTTTTTTGCCAAAAAAATTACTGCTTTTTCATCCGTCACTGAATTGGATAAATAAACCTCACCCAGGCAAGTCCATGTCTCGGCTTCTAAACCTGTCTCCTCCATTAATTCCCTTTTGGCTGCATCCAATGGGCTTTCATCAGATTCAATCAAACAACCGCCCTCCGGTAATTCCCAGGAATATTGCCCAATCGTATATCGTTCCTGTCCCACTAAATAGGTATTTCCATCGGCATCGATAGGCACAACTGAAACAGCCACATTTTTAAAATGCACTTTGCCATATATACCTGGCTGACCTGTAGGCGTGATTACCTCATGGTGTTCCACACGGATCCAGGGGTTTTCGTACTTGGTTTCGTTGGACAGCATTTCCCATCCAGACTTCCTATTTTCCATGTCACAAAAATACTATCTTTGCAGACATTTTAGCATGTATGAAACAAAGGCTGATTATATTTTCGTTTATCTTGAGCGTCGCCATTTTGGTAGCGAAATTTTATGCCTATTACCTGAGCGGAGCTAGTACGCAATTGACCGATGCGCTGGAGTCCATCATCAACGTTGTCGCCGCTATATTCGCCTATTATTCCATTTATTTAGCCTCTTTGCCACGTGATTTAAATCATCCTTATGGCCATGGGAAAATTGAATTCTTTGCCTCTGGCTTAGAAGGAGTTTTGATATTATTGGCTGCTGTATATATTTTTTTACATGCCTTTGAGCATTTTTTCTCCCAACCTACCTATGCTTCTTTGGATATCGGAATCGGAATTTCATTTCTTTCCGCCATGGCGAATGGAATTTTAGGTTTTTACCTCATCAAACAAGGGAAATCAAGCCATTCACCGGCCTTGAGCGCAGATGGGAAACATTTGACCTTAGATGCCTATAATGGGATTTTGGTGGTGATTGCCTTGAGTATTACTTATTTTACCAATTGGTTTTGGGTTGATTCGATTGCCTCTATCCTATTTGCAGGATTTATGAGTTGGCAAGGAATCCGCTTAGTTCGTCAGGCCGTGGCTGCGCTGATGGATGAAACGAACCCCGCCGTTTTTCAAAAGGTGATTGATTGGATTGTCGAGAACAAAAAACTAGAATGGATCGATTTACACAATCTACGGGTCCAACAATACGGAGGTGATCTTCATATTGACTGCCATTTAACCCTTCCACGCTATTGGGATCTAGGCCGTGTGCATGATGAAATTCACGAATTTGAGGTGACTTTAGGTAAGGTGCTTCCCACGGATATTGAGATTTTTGTCCATGTGGATCCATGTCTGAATGACTGCTGTTTTCATTGCCCGATCTCCGATTGCGCCATTCGAACGCAGGCCTTTACCAAAGAAATCAAATGGAATACGATGAATTTGGCCTTAAATCAAAAGCATTTTACCGAGCATTTAGCTCGTTCGTAAACTGCCAATTCCTCCATCTACCCCGATGATCTGGCCTGTGATCCAAGAATTTTCTGTTTGCAAAAGGAAATTTGCCATATTGGCCACATCGCTTGCTTGTCCGATTCGACCTAAGGGATGACGTTTCCCACCTGCTTCAATTTTTTCAGGCGAATTAACCAATGCCCCCGCTAATGGCGTTTGAGTTAAAGAAGGCGCAATGGCATTCACACGTATCTGGAATGAAGCTAGCTCAGCAGCTAATGAGCGCGTTAATCCTTCAATGGCTCCTTTGGAACTAGCGATCGAGGCATGAAATCCCATACCAGTTTGTACGGCAACGGTACTAAATAACACAATAGAAGCCGTTGTACTTTGTTTTAGTAAAGGCAATAAGGCTTGAATACTACGGACAGCCCCTACCACATTGATTTTAAAATCTTGTTCGAAATCCTGTGGGCTTAATCGATGAAAGGGCTTTAATAGAATACTACCGGGGCAATATACCAATCCATCAATCGGTCCTGTGATTTGGCTAAACAAAGTATCATCTGAATCTAAGGCGTCCCACACATGGTTTTGAATGCCAGATAGGCTACTTGGCTGCCGCGAAAAGTTATGAACCTCATGGCCCGCACGGATTAATTGTTCAGCGACCGAAAATCCAATTCCTTGGCTGCCCCCTACCAAAACATATATTCCCATATTATCCTTGAATGGAACTTAAAAACTCACGTTTTGTATTTTCCTCTTGGAATTTTCCGCCATAATAAGATGTAATGGTGGAAGTTGCATCATCTTTGACACCGCGAGAAGATACACATAGATGTTTGGCATCAATAAACACAGCTACATCATCCGTATCCAAAACTTTTTGCAGATGTTTCGCGATTTGCATCGTTAAACGCTCCTGAACCTGAGGTCTTTTGGCATAATATTGGACAATTCGATTTAATTTCGACAGACCAATAACCCTTCCTGAGGAAATATAAGCGATATGCGTTTTACCTACGATCGGCACAAAATGATGCTCGCAATTGGAATAAAAGCTGATATTTTTTTCGATCAACATTTCATGGTAGCCAAATTTATTTTCAAATAAGGCAACTTGGGGTTCGTTGGCCGGATTTAAGCCACTGAAAATTTCTTCGATATACATTTTGGCTACACGCTTTGGTGTGCCACGTAAGGAATCATCTGTTAAGTCTAAACCTAGGGTGAGCATGATTTCCCTAAAATGGGATTCAATCTTTTTAATTTTTTCTTCATCAGAAAGAACAAAAGCATCCTCCCTCATGGGTGTTTCAATCGAGGTGGCTACGTGATTTTCACCTATTTCTTCGTCGGTTAACAAGAAACGGTCGGTATCAATAAGCAGGGAATTCAACGAAATTTCTTTCTGTTTCATATAATTTGATTTTTAATTCTAATTCAGCGGCAATTTTGGCTCTTAATTTTTGATAGATCACGACAGCAATATTTTCTGCACTCGGATTTAAATTGGCAAACTCAGGGACATCTAAATTTAAATTCTTATGATCGAATTTTTTTATAATTTCCTCCTGAGCGAGCGTCGATAAATCTTTCATATCGATGACATAACCCGTATCCGGATTAATTGTTCCGATAATTTGAATAATTAATTCATAATTATGTCCATGGTAGTTTGCATTGTTGCATAATCCAAAAACGGCTTGGTTCTTTTCTGCGCTCCAATTTGGATTATGCAAGCGATGGGCTGCATTAAAATGTTCTTTCCTGAAAACGCTAACTTTTTGTGAGTCCATCTTTTTTTTTCGAAGGTGTAAATTTACTGTACTATTTTAATTAAATTTCAAATTCATTCTATTTAAACCAAATTAACTTACATGAAACGAAGGAAATTTATTTCTGATTCCTTACTTTATACTTCTAGCGCCGCTATTTTCCCTACCATTTTAAAAGGCACACCAGCAGAACAAACGAAAGTGCGTTTAGGTTTCATCGGAGTTGGACTTCGTGGCCAAAATCATTTAGAAATGGCGATGTACCGCCCTGATGTCGAAATCGTCGCCATCTGCGATGTAGATCCCAATGCGATTCTAATTGCCCAAAAAATGATCGCCGATAAAGGTCGAAAAGCCGCTGTCGCTTATCAGAAAGGGGAACATGATTTTGAAAATTTAGTGAAACGAAGCGACATCGATGGCGTTGTAATCGCTACTCCTTGGGAATGGCATGTGCCGATGGCCCTCGCTTCCATGAAACAAGGGAAATATACGGCTGTCGAAGTTTCCGCTACGGTGAAGCTTCAGGAATCCTGGGATTTGGTCAATATGTTCGAAAAAACGGGTTCACATTGCATGATTTTGGAAAATGTTTGTTACCGTCGGGACGTCCTAGCTGCGCTGAATATGGTGCGTCAAGGCATGTTTGGTACACTGAATCATGTGCAATGTGGTTACCAACACGACCTTCGGGAAGTAAAATTTAATAATGGAAAACAAGCGTACGGTGGTGGTGTGGAGTTTGGTGAAAAGGGTTTTTCTGAAGCAAAATGGCGCACTCAGCATTCCATTGACCGAAATGGTGACCTCTATCCTACGCATGGGCTGGGTCCAGTGGCTGAGATGTTGAACATCAACCGCGGAAATCAATTTCTATATTTGACCTCCATGGCGACCCAATCGATGGGATTACATAATTATATCGTTGAAAATGCCGGAAAAGATCATCCAAATGCCAAGGTCAATTTTGCTTGTGGTGATATTGTGACAACCCTCATTAAATGCGCCAATGGCGAAACTATTATGATTTCGCATGATACCAATTCACCAAGACCTTATTCCTTAGGTTTCCGGGTGCAGGGTACGAAGGGACTTTGGATGGACGACAATAAATCCATTTATTTAGAAGGGATTTCACCCAAAGCGCATCGCTGGGAGGATTTTAAACCTTATCAGGATAAATATGATCACCCGCTTTGGAAAACACATGCGGCCGATGCGGAGAATGCAGGCCATGGGGGAATCGATTATTTTGTGCTTCGCGCCTTTATCGAATCCATTAAAAATAAAGTGGCTCCACCGATCGACGTCTATGATGCCGCAGCTTGGTCAGCGATTTCTCCGCTTTCCGAACAATCCATTAAAAATAATTCCGCTTCTGTAGCTATTCCGGATTTTACACGGGGTAAATGGAAAACGAATCAACCTATCTTTGCTTTAACCGATAACTATTAAAAACCTTATGACACCAACCTCAAAAAACTCAAATCTCCCATTAATGATCATTGGCGTATTATTTTTCGTCTTTGGTTTTGTTACCTGGGTAAATTCTGTGTTAATCGCATTTTTTAAAGATGCCTTTGATCTGAATAATTTTCAATCTTTATTGGTCACCTCCGCCTTTTTTATATCCTATTTCGTGATGGCGATTCCATCGTCTTGGGTCTTAGCTAAAACAGGTTTTAAAAATGGAATGTCATTTGGTTTATTGACCATGGCTGTGGGAACGCTATTATTTGTGCCGGCAGCGAAAATGGCTAATTATCCCTTATTTTTGCTGGGTTTATTTATCATCGGAACCGGTTTGGCCTTATTGCAAACGGCATCAAATCCCTATGTGACGATCTTAGGACCTCGGGAAAGTGCCGCCACTCGGATTTCGTTTATGGGTATTTGTAATAAAGTGGCTGGAATTTTGAGTCAATTTATTTTTGGCGGATTGCTTTTATCCGGTGCAGCAGGTACGACTCAGGATTTATCGGTGGTGATTTCTCCCTATTCGATCATGACCGCTGTTCTGATCGCATTAGCCCTTTTAGTTCGTTTTTCTAGCCTTCCAGAAGTGGAAGGGGAAGAAGACACAGATGCCGATGCACCCGCAGAAAAATCAAGTGTTTGGGCCTACCCAAATTTAGTATTGGGTTTAATTGCCTTTTTCCTATACGTAGGTGTGGAAGTGATGGCTGGTGATACGATTATCAATTATGGAACCTCTCAGGGCATTAGCATGGAGGTTGCTAAAATTTTTACGACTTATACGCTGTATGGCATGTTGGCCGGATATATTGTAGGTATTTTGTTTATTCCAAAATACTTAAGCCAACAAAAGGCACTCAATTATTCCGCTATGCTAGGTCTTGTTTTTTCGGTAGGAACGATTGCTTTAGACGGTTATATGTCGGTGATGTGTTTAGCATTATTAGGAATTGCCAATGCTTTAATGTGGCCAGCTTTATGGCCTTTGGCGATCCAAGGTTTAGGTAAATTTACCAAAATCGGTTCTGCGCTGATCATTATGATGATTGCAGGAGGAGCTTTGGTTCCTTTGTTGTACGGAAAAATAGCGGATTCGATGGGTGATACCCAAACGGCTTATGCCATAATGATTCCTTGTTATTTATTTATTTTATATTACGCAACAATCGGTCACAAAAAGAGTTCTTGGTAATAGCATCTATTCGTTAAAAGCTTCATCTGATGCGAATGAGATGAAGCTTTTTTGTACCTTTGCCTCAAATTATTTGTATGTCTTCAACTAGCGCGAATGCCCATTTAATTACTGAAGGGAATATATATTGCCCTTCCTTAGTGGCTTATAAACGCCGTGAAACGATTCCCGTGCAAATCGGTGAATTATGGATGGGATCTGATTATCCGATTCGTGTGCAATCCATGACGACAGTGGATACAATGGACACACAGGGATCCATCGAACAATCCATTCGCATGATCGATGCGGGTTGTGAAATCGTTCGGATCACGGCTCCTTCTGTGAAAGAAGCACAAAACCTAGAAAATATTCGAAAAGGCCTGCGAGAAAAAGGCTACACCGCTCCCATCGTAGCCGATATACATTTTACGCCGAATGCGGCTGAATTAGCGGCAAGAATCGTTGAGAAAGTCCGGATTAATCCTGGAAATTATGCCGATAAAAAGCGTTTTGAAACGATTGAATATACGGATGCAACGTATCAAAATGAATTAGAACGCATACGTGATAAGTTTTTACCCTTAGTGAAAATTTGCAAGGAATATGGAACGGCGATGCGTATTGGGACAAATCATGGCTCGCTTTCTGACCGTATTTTAAGTAGATACGGTGATACTCCGCTAGGAATGGTGGAATCTGCGCTTGAATTTTTACGTATTTGTGAAGATGAGCAGTATGCGAACATCGTCCTGTCCATGAAATCTTCCAATACCCAGGTTATGGTGGAAGCCTATCGTTTGCTCAGCAAAAAATTAGCCGATGGCGGTTTTAAAGCCTATCCGCTGCATTTAGGCGTGACGGAAGCTGGAGAAGGTGAAGATGGACGTATTAAATCGGCCGTTGGAATCGGGACCTTATTGGAAGATGGCTTGGGCGATACGATTCGTGTCTCATTGACCGAAGATCCTGAATTTGAGATTCCTGTGGCGCAAGAAATGCTGAGTCGTCTTCAGAACCGGGTTGCGATTTCAGATCCTATTCCCGCGTTCCCCACATCGAATCCGGCTTTTAATTCCCCGATCAATCCTTTTGCGCATGCACGTCGCATGAGCCAAGAAGTGTTAAATATAGGCGGTAATCAAGTCCCAAGAGTCATCGCTGATTTTTCTCAGCGAAGCCATATTCAAATGAACGATTTGAAATCCATCGGCCATTTTTATCTACCTGAGCCTGATAAATGGGCGATGAATGATTTAGGTGCGGATTATATTTTTACGGGTGATCAAGTAATTGATTTTATGTTGCCGAATGGTTTACGTCAAATTCAAACAGCATCCCGGTGGCAAGAAAATCCATTGCCAACCGTATACCCAATCTTTACTCCGGATACTTTTCAAAATGCTGCTTTTTATCATCCAGAGATGAACTTTTTGTCGGTTCAGGCAGAAGATTTAATGGATAATGCTGAGCTTTTAAATTCGATAGGAGCTCATAAAAATCTTGTAATAGTTCTCAAAAGTAAGAATGCGCATCAAATGG
Organism: uncultured Cytophagaceae bacterium; assembly: GCA_903907745.1. Lineage (GTDB taxonomy): Bacteria > Bacteroidota > Bacteroidia > Cytophagales > Spirosomataceae > Aquirufa. The sequence continues at coordinate 50,404 of CAIVPF010000087.1, forward strand.
CCGCTTTGCGTCGAGGATTTTTTGAGTTAGTGAAAAATAATTTGTTGGCCCCCGTCATCATTCACCTGAGCTATATTCAGATAAGTGAAAGCGCGTTACAAGTATTTGCACCGGCAGATGGTGGAGCCTTGTTTATTGATGGATTTGGGGATGGCTTGTTGATTTCGACCCCGTTTGAAAAAAATCGAGAAGCTATTTGTAACAGTACGAATTTTGGAACCTTACAAGCGAGTCGCGTTCGAATCTCCAAAACCGAATACATCTCCTGCCCTTCTTGTGGTCGAACGCTTTTTGATTTACAAGAAACGACCGCTCGGATTCGGAAAGAAACAGATCATTTGAAAGGAATTAAAATCGGCATAATGGGCTGTATCGTGAATGGTCCAGGTGAAATGGCAGATGCCGATTATGGCTATGTGGGCATAGGAAAGGATAAAATAGCTTTGTATAAAGGCCAGGAAGTTGTTAAAAAATCAGTGCCGGCGGATGCCGCAGTACATGAATTAATTCAATTGATAAAAGATCACGGTGACTGGAAAGAGGCACCTACAACCCAAGCAACTCATGAGCAGAATTAAAGATCAATTTAAAGTTGGCGAAGTTTTCACCTATTTTGTTCGGGTTTTTCAAAAACCTAAACCGGGCGCGCCGACGAACTTCAACATTCGTACTATGCACACCATCAATAAAATATCAATTGTGATGTTTTTGTTTTGTGTCCTCGTTATGATTTATCGAGCCTTTACGCGTTAATTCAGTCCGTATTTACACCAATTGCTTTGTGCGAATTTTAAGGCCTTTTTGTCCTTAGTTTTCCCTTTGACGAAATCACAAAGAAATTGATATTCCTTTGGTCCTGGGGCGTTAGGTAGCACATCCAATAAGTTTTGAATCACCTTAAGCGCTTCATTCGCCTTTTTCACTTTGAATAAATAGGTGGCCTCAACCATCCAAGTTCTGCGAACTATGGAATTAGGTTCAATGCCGGCCTTTTTCATCTGATCTTTCAATTTGGCAATTCCTGATGCATTTAATTGATTTGCCTGAGAACTTGTCATCACGATTTGAAATACATTTTCATAAATCATCCGAACTAAATTAGCATCAAAAGCCCGACTATAAGCCGGAATATGATTCACATAATAGTCAAACAATACATTGTCATGGTTCATCATGACGGTTTGTAGGACATTTAATGTGCTTTGCGTGAAATAAGCGGTTGTGGGAAGGATTTTAGCGTATTCGTTGATCACTTTAACGTTCGTGACCGTATCCCCCATAATGCGTGCGTATTGCGCATAATTTAAAAGGAAGGCAGGATTTCGATCCCCGGATTTAAATTTGGCCGCGAAATTTTGGGCAAATTCAGCTGGATTGGAGGCTTTTTGACCTATGGAATTCACATTGATTACAGAATTTTCTTTCTCTCCGAATGATTTAGCCTGAACCACTTTCATTGTTTTCGGATCGAAAAACAAAAAGGTAGGCGTCGCATTGATATTGATTTTCATCTGCTTCAGCAAATTGAAATTTTCAGGATTATTCATGTCCAATTGAAAATTGACAAATTGCGCGTTATATAAAGTTCCGACTTGCGGTTGGGCAAATGTCCCCTTAAACGCCGCACAAACATGGCAATCGGGTGCATATGCCTCGACGAAGAGAATTTTATTTTGTTGTTTCGCGGCATTCACCGCAACATTAAAATTAGTGGTCTTAATGAATTGAATTCCTTTTTGGGCTTGAGCCGTCCACGTGGCGATAAAGACAAATGCGAGAATTAGTAATTTCATATGTTTATTTTTGGCCTTTTTCAGCTTCTACGATCTCCTTTTTTAAATGTGCAGACAAGGTTCGACAAACCGCCTCGATTTCTTGGGCGAAAAAATGATCCCCTGTCGCTTGTAAGGATACATCTGAAACAGTTCCCATGATTTCAATAAAAAATCGCTTCATGTCCAATACCTCCATATCTTTTGTCCATAGAGGAAGCGTTAATGTTCCTTTATGATAAGGATCCCATGTGGCCACCAAAATGGCTTTTGTTTCTTCGATCCCTTCATTTGGATTATCGGTGGCCGACCAAGAAATTTGTTCTGGGATATTTTGATCGTCTAAAGAAATTTTAAAATTTATTTCTGATTGTTTCATTTGTAAAGGCGTCTTTTCGATTCTAAGGTGTGTTTCAAAACCAAATAAATCGTATTTTCGTACAAAAGTAAGAAAACTTAATGGTTCGAGCAGAAATTATTACGATTGGTGATGAGATTCTTTATGGTCAAATATTGGATACAAATACCCAATGGATCAGTTTAGAGCTCGATAAATTAGGGATTAAAACCATTCGGAAATCTTCCGTAGGTGATCAAGCCTCCGAAATAACTCAGATATTAAATGAAGCCGCCGAACGAGCAGATCTCGTTTTTATTACGGGTGGTTTAGGGCCGACTAAGGATGATTTAACCAAAAAAGTATTGGCTGATTATTTCGATTGTGGCCTAGCCATGCATCCTGAGGCCTTACAAGATGTGACTGATTTTTTTGCCAAACGTGGCCGCGAATTATCCGATATTAACCGGGATCAAGCTTTATTACCCACCAAGGCCCAATTTGTACCCAACAAACAAGGCACAGCACCTTGTATGTGGTTTGAAGAAAAAGGCGTGGTTTGGGTTTCGATGCCTGGCGTTCCTTTCGAAATGAAGGCGATTATGGAAACGGAAGTTTTGCCACGGGTTACGAAGCATTTTAAAACGCCAGTTATTTTTCATAAAGTCATCAAAACGGTTGGAATCGGAGAATCCTATTTGTCTGACTTGATACAGGATTGGGAATTAGCTTTGCCCGAACATATTAAGCTTGCCTATTTGCCTTCACTTGGGATTGTTAAATTACGTTTAACGGCCTTTGGAGAGGATTTGCCTACATTATCTGCGGATGTAGAAACTGTTTTGGCCCAAGTAATGCCGCTGATTTCATCCTATGTTTTTGGATATGAAAAGGAGGAATTAGCGGAGGTGGTCGGCGCTTTATTACGAAAAGAAAAGGCTAGTCTTGGATTGGCGGAAAGTTGCACGGGCGGTCATTTGGCTCATCAATTCACCCAAATATCAGGTAGTTCGGATTATTTTAAAGGTTGTATTGTTTCCTATGCGAATGAAGTTAAAATGGATCAATTAGGCGTTTCGTCTTCCATCCTATCGGAATTTGGTGCTGTCAGCGAAGCCTGTATTACCGCGATGGCCGAAGGTGCGCGCAAGGTCTTGGGCTCAACCTACAGTTTAGCCACTTCGGGAATAGCGGGGCCTAATGGAGGTTCCACGGAAAAGCCGGTTGGGACGATATGGATCGCCTTAGCACATCCTGGAGGTGTGATTACCCGAAAATTACAATTAGCAGGTACTCGTATTCAAAATATTCACATGACCTCTTTAGCGGCAATTAATTTATTGAGGCGATTTTTACTACATGATTTAAACTAGCATATGGCAATCACCGAAATCATCATGCCTAAAATGGGCGAAAGTATCATGGAAGCTACCGTGTTGAATTGGTTGAAAAAACCAGGAGAATACGTTGAGGTCGATGAATTTATTTTGGAAGTTGCCACGGATAAGATTGATACCGAGGTCCCCTCGCCTGTTGCCGGATATTTAAAAGAAATTCTTATTCCGGTAGGTGAAATTGCCACCATTGGGAAAGCTATTTGTTTAATTGATGCCATCGGCGCCGTGTTGGTCCAGGAAAAGAGTTCATTTTCGAGCGAGGAGGTATTTCATCCAGAATCGGATTTAGGTGCACTTACGGATTTAAGTTTGGGGAATTTTGATTCCATGAATGATAAGGCCAATCCTTGGATTTCACCCTTGATTAAGCAAATATGTTTGCAGGAAAAAGTAAGCCAACGAGAACTCAGTGAAATCATTGGTTCCGGTTTAGACAATCGCGTAACTAAAAAAGACGTGATGAATTACATTGCTGTTCGAAACGCTAAGCGTGTAATTTCTTCAGGGACTTTAAGCCAAGGTACCGGATTGCGTCTGCCAGGCGATGAAGTGATCGAAATGGACCGCATGCGCAAAATGATTTCCGAGCGCATGGTGGATTCTAAACGCATCGCGCCGCATGTGACCTCCTTTTTGGAAGCAGATATGACGAATATGGTTCATTGGCGAGAAAAAATCAAGAAATCCTTTCTTGACAAATACAAAGAGCCTATTACCTATACGCCCTTATTATTTTTGGCTACGGCCAAAGCTTTGCAAGATTTTCCAGGCATGAACATTTCAGTCGAAGGGAATTTTATCGTACAACACGCGCAAATTAATATCGGAATGGCGGTGGCGCTTCCAAATGGTAATTTGATCGTTCCTGTTATTCACGAAGTAGATAAATTATCCCTCGTCGAATTAACCCAAAAAGTAAATGATTTATCCAATCGTGCGCGAATCAATAAATTAAAACCGGCCGATTTGGAAGGAGGAACTTTTTCCATATCCAATATTGGTTCATTCGGGAATTTAATGGGGACGCCGATTATCGTTCAGCCGCAAGTAGGTATTCTTGCTTTCGGTCTTATTGAGAAAAAACCTTCCGTAGTGACAGGCCCTGAGGGCGATTCCATTCAGATTCGTCAAAAAATGTTCATTTCCCATTCTTATGACCATCGGGTAATCGACGGTTCCATGGGTGGTGGATTTCTAAAGCGGGTTTCCGATTATTTGGAGAAGTTCAAATTGGAAGAAGATTTATAAATATAGATTAACAAATTTTGGGGAATCATTCTTCATCAAACATATGTGGAAAGACATAAAAAAAGCGACCAAGATTTGGCCGCTTTTTTATCGATTGCTTTTAAAACTTGGCATCGTCAGGTTTGATATTCGGTCTGATGATTTTCAGCAAGGTTAATAATTTGATCAAAGGATACGTTGGATCAAATTCAAACCAGCGAGTCGCAAAATTCACGCGATTAGGCAATTTATGGTGGTTATTTTGAAATAATTCGCCCATCATTAATACGTCAAAAACCAACGAGTTCTTCGAATGATCATGGTTATCATAATTCTGGTAGCCATATTTATGACCCGACCAATTCACGATTGCTCCATGTACAGGCCCCATTAAAAAATGTACAGGCAACAAAAAGAAAAATGCCCAATGCATATCAAAATAAATGAACGCAGCAATGTATAATGAAATATATGCGACACCCCAACCAATCCTTGAAATCCAAGAATCTCCAATCTTCTCAATGGTTTTGGAAACCGGATAATTGTGCTCAAAACGCTCCTCTATCTTCGATTTCCGATTTAAAACCGCATTGTAAATATCCTTTGTTTTCCACATCATCGTGAATACATTGCTCGAAAACATGGGGGAATGAGGATCTTTTTTGGTGTCAGAAAAAGCATGGTGCATGCGATGTAAAATGGCATAGGCACGGGGACTTAAAAAACTCGATCCTTGGGATAAATAAGTCAAAAAATAAAAAAACTTTTCCCAATATTTATTCATCAAAAACATCTTGTGCGCCGAATAGCGGTGCAGAAAAAATGTTTGGCTAAACAAGGAAACGTACCAGTGAATAATAAAGGCTGGAAGTACTAATTGCATATAGATTTATATATTTAATTACAAATATACATAGCTTGATGCATATTTTAGCATTGATTATGATCAGTTTTAAGGATTCATAAAAGCGTATTGCAATAAATTCACGCCCATTTGTAATGCCTGCTCTCGTTTTTCCTGAGGATCTTGGTAGGTGTCAGCATCTTCCCAACCATTTCCAAGGTCTGTTTCATAGGAATAAAAACATAAAAGCCGGCCTTTAAAAATTAATCCAAATCCCTGTGCCGGCTTTCCATCATGCTCATGGATCTTCGGTAAACCCCGAGGAAAATCAAATTTTTGATGATACACCGGATGGCTGAATGGCAGTTCCACAAAACTTAATTCCGGGAATACTTTTTTCATTTCTCTTCGAATGGAGGCGTCTAAGCCATAATTATCATCGATGTGTAAAAATCCACCCCCGATTAAATAGGTTCTCAAATTTTTAATTTCGTCACTTTGAAAACTTACATTTCCATGGCCAGTTAAATGTATCCAAGGGTAGCGAAAAAGGTTGCTGCTGGAAAGTTCAATGGTTTCAGCTATACTTGAAATATTCGTGTGTAATGCCTGATTCGTAAATTCAATTAAATTAGGCAATGCGGTTTTGTTCGCATACCAATCACCCCCGCCTTGGTATTTCACCTTGGCTATTTTGATTTGACCATAGCAAGTTCCAAAACATAGTAAAAAACAAATAAAACTAAGCCTGAATTTCATGTAGTAAATGAATGGCATGTGTGACTGCGATTCCCGCGGTTTCCGTACGCAAAATGGATTGACCCAAACTAAATGGAATCCAATCCTGTGCGATTAATTGATTACTTTCTTCTATAGAAAAATCTCCCTCGGGCCCCACGAGAATGTGGTATTCTTGTTTCAACTGAATCTGTTTACCTAAAATCGGGTCTGCAGGATCAGCTATATGGGCGAAAAAGTATTGTTGGTCTTTTTGTTTTACCTGATGCTTTTTCATGAGTTCAGACATGGGAATGATCTCATGGAATTGGGGTAAAAACAAATTTTTCGATTGTTTCAAGGCAGCAATGGCTGTTTTTTCCAAACGCTGTAATTTAATTTCTTTGCGTTCAGAAAAGCGACCGTGAAAAAAGTGAATCGAATGAATCCCAAATTCTGTGCATTTTTCGACCATCCATTCCATGCGTTCCATTTGTTTGGTGGGCGCTACATAAAGATGAATTTGAAAGGTTGGCTTTTCGCTTTGTTGGATGAGTTGAATCTGATTGTACAAGGTTCTCTTTGCGTCAACCTGCGTTATTTCCGCCGCATATTTATGACCTTTTCCATCCAATATGTGAATTTTATCCCCATTTTTTACACGGAGGACCCGCGTAGCATGAAAGGAATCCTCTTCGCGTAAAAAGGATTGCTGAAGCGGATTCGGTTCATAAAAAACGTATGTACTCATGAATTATTCTTCTTCGTCGTCGTCAGATCTAAAGGAATATAAGGACGGATCTAAGGTTAATTGATTCGTATTGAAATCATTGATAAATTTCTCTATCACCTCATCCTCAAGCGCTTCCACATATAAAGCGGCTTCCAATCCGATGCCATATTCAAAATGCTCATCGATCTCGATATATTCACTTACCTTGATTTCTTCGCTTTCCTCGATTTCTTCGATGATTTCTAAAACCATCATTTCCACTTCCTCATCCAAAGCTTCGTTTGCTTGATACGTTTCATCCCGATTTTCTAGTGGAACGTATAAAGGAAATTGCTCAATGGCCTCCCGCTCCGCTTCTTCATATAGGGTGCTTGCATAATGCAATTGCAAGGTGCAAATGATGGCATCGTAAATGACTTCTTGCTTGTTAAATTGTCCTATAAATTGAACATGAACCATTTCCTTATCGTTGCCAGCCGGAATATCTTCATCATCGATGTGAATAAATGATTTTTTTTCCTGCGCGCACAAATGTTTTAATTGAGCTATTTCTTCCGGTAAATAGCCGGGATTCATTTCTTTTGTCATACGATTTTGATTGAGAATTATTTAATCAATAAAATTTCTCGGTATTTCGGTAATGGCCATTCGTCGTCGTCCACGATCAGTTCTAATTTATCCACCGCATAGCGAATTTCCTCAAAAAAGCCTTTGACCTTGGTACTATACATCACAGCTTTTTCTCCTAAATCTTCGATGTTATTCGCCTCTTTCCTCGCTTCAGTCATTTCGTTTTGCAAACGGACAATGGTAGACGTATATTCAGATATTTTCTTAATCATTTCGATGGTTGGGGCAAAAAATTGGGAATCGATTCCGATTTCCTTTTGTCCTTTTACATTTTCAACTAATTGGGTTTGATACTTCAAGGATGTAGACACGATATGATTAATCGCCATATCCCCGATGACACGAGATTCAATTTGAATTTTCTTTACATAATTTTCTAATTCAATTTCATGTCGGGCATGCATTTCTTCTTTGGAATAGATACCGTATTTGGTAAACAATTCGATTGATTCGGGTCTTCCATACACGGCTAGAGCTTCAGGCGTAGTTTTTAAATTAGACAAACCACGTTTTGCAGCTTCTTCTACCCATTCCTCTGAATATCCATTTCCTTCAAAGCGAATTTTTTTGGAATCCTTTACATAGGACTTTAAAACTTCCATGATGGCTAATTCCTTTTTCACTCCTTTTTCTAGGATGGTTTCAACATCTTTACGGAATTTGATTAATTGGTCCGCCACGATCGTATTTAAAACGGTCATTGGCGCTGCTGAATTAGCCGATGAGCCCACCGCCCGAAATTCAAATTTATTTCCTGTAAAGGCAAATGGAGAGGTTCTGTTCCGATCCGTATTGTCTAAGATTAAAGAAGGTATTTTATTGATACCCAATTTTAAATAGACATTATCCCCTTTTTCCAATTGGATCTCGTCTAATTCACTCATGTTTTCCAAATCATCCAAGACTTGGCTCATGGTAGATCCTAAGAAAGCTGAAACAATGGCTGGAGGGGCTTCGTTGGCACCCAAGCGATGTTCGTTTCCAGCAGAAGCGATCGAAGCGCGTAATAAATCCGCACGATCATTTACAGCTTTTATGATATTAACAAAGAAAGACAAAAAGCGTAGATTTTCCTTTGGTTTGGATGATGGAGCTAACAAATTAATGCCCGAATCAGTGGCCAAAGCCCAGTTATTATGTTTTCCACTTCCATTTATTCCAGCAAATGGTTTTTCGTGGAACAGTACTTTTAATTTATGTTTAGATGCCACTTTGGACATCAAATCCATTAATAAGGCATTATGGTCGCAAGCTAAATTGGCCTCTTCGAAAGTCGGCGCTACCTCAAATTGGGCCGGAGCTACTTCATTATGGCGGGTACGAACAGGCATGCCTAATTTCAATGCCTCGATTTCAAAATCCACCATAAATGAATTTACGCGGGTAGGTATGGAACCGAAATAATGATCTTCTAATTGTTGGCCCTTCGCTGGCGCGTGACCAAAAACCGTTCTTCCTGCCATGACTAAATCTGGGCGGGCATTAAATAAGGCTTCGTCTACGAGGAAATATTCTTGCTCGACTCCAAGCGTTGGAATCACTTTGTTGACATCCCGGTTAAAAAATTCTTTAACGACGGCCGTCGCGGCTTTATCGATTAACTCAATTGATTTTAATAATGGTGTTTTATAATCCAATGCTTCTCCCGTATAGGAAACAAACACAGATGGAATACATAATGTCGCTGTTCCTGCGGCATTTTCCATGATGAATGCTGGTGAAGAAGGATCCCAACCCGTATATCCACGTGCTTCAAATGTGGAACGAATACCCCCATTTGGGAAGGAAGAAGCATCTGGCTCTTGTTGGACCAATGCTGAACCTTTAAATTTCTCAACGGCCTTACCCGTCTTTAAATCAATATCAAAAAAGGAATCGTGCTTTTCAGCCGTCGTGCCTGTGAGGGGTTGAAACCAGTGTGTATAATGGGTCGCTCCTTTTGAAATTGCCCATGATTTCATAGCTGCTGCAACCTCATCTGCGGCATCCCGATCAATTTTGGAACCAGTGAGTATGGCTGTATTAATTTTTAAATAAGCTTCTGGCGATAATAATGAACGCATTTCTTCATCACTAAAAGTCATATTGCCATAATAATCAGTCACCTTTTCGGTAGGCACTTTAACTTGTATACTGGAGCGCTGCTGAGCTAATTCCAATGCCTTAAATCGTGTAATAGCCATGTTATAAATGATAAATGAACGAATAAGTAAAAATAACGATTTTCAAGCGTATTAAAAATTGCATTAATCTAATTTTAATTTCGATTTTTCAATATTATTAAAGCTTTTTTATGAAAATCCTAAAAAATAGGTTTCGTTTTTGCGATTTTAGATGTAAAAATTATTGTTTTTTTAAAAAAGTGGTTTATTTTTGCTATAGAAATCACATAAAAAGTATATTTATCACATAACCTAGTTGAAATATCATGGCAAAATCAAAATTGGAGTACATTTGGTTAGATGGTTATAAGCCTACCCAAAGTTTACGTTCGAAAACGAAAATCGAGAATAATTTTAGCGGAAAATTGGAAGACTGCGATGTGTGGTGTTTTGATGGATCTTCCACAGAACAGGCTCCAGGAGGATCATCTGACTGTTTATTACGTCCAGTATTTATTTGTCCGGATCCGGCTCGTAAAGATGCATTTTTAGTGATGTGTGATGTATTGAATTCAGATGGTAGCGCGCATGAGTCTAATGGCCGTGCGACAATCGAAGATGATGATAATGATTTCTGGTTTGGTTTTGAGCAGGAATATTTCTTGTGGGATCCAGAAACGAATAAGCCATTAGGTTTTCCGGCCAATGGATATCCTGCCCCTCAAGGACCTTATTATTGTTCAGTGGGCGCGAAAAACGCATATGGACGTGATATCGTTGAAGAGCATTTAGATCTTTGCATCGAAGCAGGTTTAAATATTGAAGGTATTAATGCTGAGGTTGCTACGGGTCAGTGGGAATTTCAGATGTTTGCCAAAGGAGCTAAAGAAGCGGGAGATCAAATTTGGATCGGTCGTTATTTATTAGAGCGTTTAGGTGAAAAATATGGAGTTGCTGTAAACTGGCATTGCAAGCCTTTGGGAGAGTTAGATTGGAATGGTTCAGGAATGCATGCAAATTTCTCAAATACAGCACTTCGTACCTGTGGCGATAAAGCGGTTTATGATGCTATTTGTGGTTCATTTGCTCCTTTTGTGAAAGAGCATATTGATGTATACGGAGCGGACAATCACTTGCGTCTGACTGGAAAGCATGAAACTCAATCAATTGATTCATTCTCTTACGGTGTTTCTGACCGTGGAGCATCTATTCGTATCCCGATTGCGACGGTAGAACGCGGATGGAAAGGATGGTTAGAAGATCGTCGTCCGAATTCAGCTGCTGATCCATATAAAGTTGCTGCTCGTATCATCAAAACGGTGAAGACGGCTAAATATTAATTTAATCAAGCATTTATATACAATTATGATTAAAAATGGCGGGTTTTCCCGCCATTTTTGTTTTACCTTTGTGCTCATATTCACAGGGAATGAAGAAAGTAGCATTTTATACCTTAGGTTGTAAATTGAATTTTGCGGAATCTAGTTCGATTGCGAGGTCACTTCAACCGCTGACCTTTGTGCGCGTTGATTTTCAAGAAAATCCTGATCTTTTTGTGATTAATACCTGTTCTGTAACAGAGCAAGCAGATAAAAAATGTAAAAAAGTAGTTCGTGAAGCCAAAAAAATCAATCCCAATAGTATTGTGGTGATTATTGGTTGTTATGCCCAATTAAAACCAGAAGAAATTGCCTCCATTCCTGGAGTCGATCTGGTCTTAGGGGCAAATGAAAAATTCCAATTGCCGGATCTAATCCTTCCCTATCTATCTCGTACAAACGAGAATCTGCCCAAATTAATTGCCTCTGAAATTCGCTACGATCTAGCCTATCATTCCTCCTATTCTTTAAATGATCGTACGCGTACTTTTTTAAAAGTGCAGGATGGTTGTGATTATCCATGTTCCTATTGTACCATTCCTCTTGCTCGTGGCCAGAGTCGATCAGATACGATTGAAAAAGTTTTGACTTTGGTGGATGAAATTTCGGCGAAGGGTGTAAAGGAAATTGTGTTGACCGGAGTCAATATCGGAGATTTTGGAATTCAAAACGGCAAACGTAAAGAAAGTTTTTTCGAATTGATTCAAGCTTTGGATGCTCATGCTGGAATAGATCGCTATCGTATTTCTTCCATTGAACCCAATTTATTCCACGCTGAATTGATTCAGTTTTTAGCTACTTCAAAACGTTTTGTTCCGCATTTTCATATTCCTCTGCAATCGGGTTCGAACTCGGTTTTGCGATTGATGAAACGGAGGTATCAACGTGAACTATATCAGGAGCGTGTTGCCTTAATTCGCCAATTCATGCCTCATGCCTGTATAGGAGTCGATGTGATCGTGGGGCATCCGGGTGAAAGCCAGGAATTGTTTTTGGAAACGTATTCCTTTTTACAAGAATTAGATATTTCTTATTTGCATGTATTTCCCTATTCTGAGCGGCCTAATACATTGGCTGTCGATATTCAACCGAAGGTAGATGGAGCACAAAAGTCGGAACGTTCCAAAATGCTTCATATTTTATCAGAAAAAAAACGGAGGGAATTTTACAAAAGTCAATTAGGCCGTACAGGTTTTGTTTTATTTGAGGAAACGAATGCAGAGGGTTTAATGGAAGGATTTTCTGAAAATTACGTTCGATTTACCGCAGCTTATGATCCCTTGCTGGTGAATACGATTCAACCCGTGCGTTATAAATCCATTTCTTCCCAGGGGGATGTGTGTGGTGACGTATTATTTAATGCGGTTCTTGTTTAATTTCTCTTTAGATAGGTTCTTAATTGGCTAATAAGTTTCAACCGGCTTGTTTCATTTAAGGTAAAATCATGATCTAAGTCTTGGAAAATGACTTTAGTTGCTTGATTCAAAGCATATTTCCCCATTATTTCTTTGCCACCATAGACATCCCGTTCGCCCTGAATAATCAATGTCGGCGTATTTACAAGGGCTAAATGCTCGGTTCGAAAAGCTTCCTCCTGTTCATCAGGATGCTTGAATGGATAGCCTAAACATATGATTTGGTGAATTGGAAAGAGTAATGAAGCTTTCGTTGCTACGATGGCCCCGGCAGAACGACCGATTAAAGTTATTTGGGTGGTATGATTTAGTTTTTTAAGTTGCTCTGTTAATGCCCAAATCCTTAGATCCAGATTATTGGATTTGGCTCTAAATGATTTTAGGTGAATTAAATCATACTGGCCATGTTTCAGGAAAAAAAAGAAAATGATACTTAAGCGGGCCATTTTCCGAAGCCAAAGGTTTTTTCGTAAAAAGCTGGGTATTTTTTTGAAAATAGGATGATTTATGGCTCGCCTGATTTGATCATTGGGGTCGAAAAAAACGGTTAATGGGAATTCTTTAAGTTTCGCGAAAACATCTCTATGTAAATGGCTGTCCTTTTCTAGATTTTCACGACCAATCAAAATGATAACTTGATTGGTATTCATATGATTTTGAGTTAGGAAAATAAGTAGATTAGGAGCAAATTAATGATTAAATTCCTATTAAAACAAAAAAGTCGGACATCAAAGACATCCGACTTTTTGATTGAAACAAAACCACAAGAACCATTACTTGCGGCTCAGCTTTTGGGATTATTCAACTAACGATTCATCGTGTTGTGAAATATCCAATCCTAATCTTTCTTCTTCCTCCGTAACACGTAACGGAATAATTTTATCCGTAATGATTAAAAGGATATAAGATACGCCAAAAGCAAAAGCAGAAACGATTGCCAAGGCTAATAAATGCTTTAAGAACAATGCCGATTCTCCGTAGAATAAACCATTTTCTGCTACGGCTGCATTCACAGCACTTGTGGCAAAAATACCGGTCATCAACATACCTACCATACCACCTACTCCGTGGCAAGCGAATACGTCTAAGGTATCATCTAAATTTGAAGTAGCTCTCCAGTGCGCAACGATGTTTGAAATAATGGCTGCTACAACTCCAATAAAGATAGCTACTGGAACTGTTACAAATCCAGAAGCAGGTGTAATCGCAACTAAGCCGACAACCGCACCAATACAGAAACCTAAAGCACTCACTTTTTTCCCACGAGTTACATCAAATAAGATCCAAGATAAACCCGCTGCAGCTGCCGCTACGTGGGTTGTAGCAAAAGCCGACACAGCTAACGAGTTAGCTCCTACTGCAGAGCCTGCGTTGAAACCGAACCAACCGAACCATAACAATCCTGTTCCTAACAAAACATAAGGAATGTTTGCTGGAGGTAAGATATTGGATTCAATATGAGATTTTCTACGACGAAGATATAAAGCGCCGGCTAAAGCAGCCCAACCTGCTGACATGTGAACAACGGTTCCCCCTGCAAAATCTAAGACACCAAGATTAAACAAAAATCCATCTGGATGCCATGTCCAGTGTGCTAATGGGGCATAAACTACGATACAAAATAGAACCATGAATAATACAAAGGCACGGAAATTAATACGTTCTGCTAAGGCACCCGAAATAAGCGCCGGGGTGATAACCGCAAATTTCATTTGGAAAAAAGCAAACAAAGCAAAAGGAATTGTGAATTTTAATTGATCTGAAGAACCTAAAGATAATTTATGATCAAATACATTATTAAACATAAAAAAGCTGCGAGGATCTCCAATCCAGCCACCTAAGGAATCTCCAAAAGCTAAGCTAAATCCAAATACAATCCAGATTACGGATATTACTCCCATCGCAATGAACGATTGCAACATGGTCGAAATCACGTTTTTGTGATTCACCATTCCACCATAGAAATAAGCTAATCCAGGTGTCATTAAAAGTACGAGGCCAGAGGCCACAATCATCCAAGCCGTGTCACCGGTATCTAAGCCCTCTGTAGGCATAGCTCCTGGAATCGAAGTGGTGAAGAGTGCGATAACCGCAACGGCTACTAGTACAAGCAGCGGGATCCATGTTGGTTTTTGTGTTGTCATGTTTTTAAATGTTTAGGTGATAATTGGATATATATTAAAACTTATAAATGAAGTGTAATCCTAAAGTAGTTTGAGATTTTTGTGCTTTACCATCCCCATCCGTAAATTGAGCGGTTTTGTAAGCATCTGTTCTCAATTCTGGTTTGATCAATAAATGTCCTTCAGCTGCTGTAAACGTAGCGGTAATAGTTAAAGAGCTTACATTTGTTCCGCCTCCGTCTGCATTGCGTAGCGCACGCGCGCCAGAAGTATTGTCAAAAACCTCATAACGGCCTCCTAAGCTAAATTTATCAGTGAAGGCATAATTGCTATACAAAGCAACCCCACCCCATGTTTTGCTTTTGCCAACATTACCGCCTCCTTGGAAATCACCTGTTTGTGAACCATAGGCTGCGTTTAAACCTACTAGGTATTTAGGAGAAATTTGGTAAGAAGTCGTTAAATCTAATAAGTCGTAAGAACCAGAATCATCTTTTCCAGATGGCAAAGGAGTAGCCTCATTCGAGCTGATGCCATTAATATATAAATTCCAACCTGCAGCTGGCGAGGTAAACACCTGATAAATAAAACCTTTGGCTGAGTTATTATCATTTAAATTATCAACGTTATTAACTAAGCCGATCATGGCCGCGAACTTATCACTAAAGGCATAATTAGCTTTCGCTCCAATGTGATAAAAAGGACCATTGTTAAATAGATTAGATAAGGAGTAATTATAATTAACTGGAGCATCAATTACCTCGTAACCAATATGTGTGCCAAATTGGCCAGCCGTGATGGTTAACTTATCACTGGCTTTCCAATTAAAATATGCTTGCTTAATCGCTAAAGCTGTCGTGGCCTTTCCAGCACCTAAAGGCCCAAGCACGTTTCCGTATTGTCCAAGATCTGCGTTAGGTCCAAAAGTTAAATCGACAACAACATCCGAAGATTTAGTGCTGTAACCAAATTTGGTTTGAACCAAACCTAATGAAAATTGGCTCGATTTTTGGTCGAAGGCACGCTCGTAACCAGATACTCCTAGATTACTTCTACTCGTCGGGCTGTTAAAGTTTAACATATAGTACGAATCAATGTAACCCGAAAATGTAAACTTAGGCGCCTCGGCTTCTTTTTCTTGGGAAAATCCACAAAATGCTGACGTGGCAAATAGGGCTGTAATGATAGATTTCTTCATCTTGAGTAATTTTTAAGTGTGATAAATGCTTGACTACTTGACAAATATGTGTTGATAAAAAATACAAAACAAGAAAAATCAAATATTTTTAAACCTATTTTCGGTGATTTTACAAAAAAAATAGAAAAATAGGGCAAAAATGAAACCTATTATTGAAATTTTTACAAAAAATACTTTATAGCATATTAAAATTTAAACCTCTTGTTAAAATGCAATTTTGTGATTTAGAATTTTGTTATGTAAAAATTAGATTTAACAAAGAAAAAGGCTTACCCGAATGGGTAGGCCTTTTCAATATGTAAGATGTAATTTGGTCTTATTCTGCGTGTAACCAAACTTTTTTTGCTTGCAATGTTTCCGTATCTTCTACATGATCAGGATCTGGAACGCAACAATCTACAGGACAAACGGCCGCGCATTGTGGTTCTTCATGAAAACCTGTACATTCTGTACATTTATCAGGAACAATATAATAAAATTCCTCAGACACGGGTTCCACTGGGGTTTTGGCGTCCATCGAACTTCCATCTTCTAATTCAACTTCTGTCAATGCGGTCCCTCCTGCCCATGTCCATTCTACGCCTCCCTCATAAATGGCTGTGTTTGGACATTCTGGTTCACATGCCCCACAGTTAATACATTCATCTGTAATGATAATTGCCATAAAATCTTTAAAAATTTTATGCAATTTACATACATATTTTTGAATAGTATATAATTTATAAAGACTATTCAAAAAAAATCGACTCTTTGTCCGTACTTTTATTAGTCATTTCAGTCAATCATATGCAAAAAGCCCATTTTATTGCCTTAATTCAATTTTTGAAATCATATTTTAATGATTCATCCAACAAGGAGAAAATTGAATTATTTATAGAAAGAGCTAAAAATGAAAATGCATGGTTTTCGGATTACTTGATCCAACATGCCATGCAATCCATCGAGAATCAGTTTTTTGACCATGATAAATGGACGGATTTTTTTAAAATAAACGGGGAACCTAGCCCGAATGCTAAAATAGTTGGATTGGTTTTGGCAGGTAATTTACCGGCGGTTGGCTTACATGATATTTTAATGACTTTAGCGAGTGGTAACGAGGCATGGATTAAGCCTAGCTCTCAGGATAAAGCGCTCATCGAATTATATGTAACGTCAGTAAAGGAATTTGATTCCTCTATCCCCATTAAAATGGTAGATCGTTTACAAGGAATTCAAGCGGTGATTGCCACAGGTAGCGATTTTTCAGGTGGCTATTTTGCGCATTATTTTGCACAAATGCCTCATATCATCCGTAAAAACAGAAGTTCCATGGCCATTTTGAACGGCCAGGAAAGAGACTCAGATTTTATAGGCTTAGCCCGTGATATCTTTACTTATTATGGATTAGGTTGTCGTAATGTTTCAACTCTGGCCGTACCTAAGAATTATGATTTAGTGCCTTTATTTGATGTGTTAACCAAGGAAACCTGGGTACTAGATCATTCGAAATATTCAAATAATTTTCAATATCACCGTACTTTATTCTTATTAAATCAAATTCCTCATTACGATTTAGGAAATTTGTTGGTCACAGAAAATGAGGCCCTTGTGTCTCCCGTGGGTGTTTTATATATTCACCGGTATGAGCAACCAGCTGATTTATCGGCTTGGATAAAACTTCATGAAGATAAAATTCAATGTAAGGTGAGTCTTTCTAAGGACATTCAGGAGGGAATTGCTTTTGGCATGAGTCAGGAACCTGGATTAGCTGATTTTGCAGATGGGATTAATACCTATGATTTTTTAATCAACCTATCATAAAGTACTCGTTTTAATACGAGTGATGACATGATTCCGATTAGCGCTCCGACAAATACGTCGATGGGATAATGGGCCCCCAAATAAATGCGACTATATGAAATACAACAGGCCCAACTAAACAGGATTGCTCCCGCCCACTTATTTTTGGTGATTAAATATATAGCGATGGCCAATCCAAAGGAATTGGCTGCATGCGAGGAACAAAAGCCGTACATACCGCCACAACCATCAGGTAAATGTATCCACGATTGAAAAGCATCCACATGGCAGGGCCGAAGGCGTTTGAATAAGGGCTTTAGCACGGATGAGCTTACTTGATCCGCTAAAAGGATGGTGCTAAGCAAAAATAAAATAGATTTCCAAACCTCTTTTTTGTATTGATCGTAAAGTTTTTTGATGATGAATAGATACAATGGGATCCAAATGAATTTATTCGATAACAAAATCATGACCAAATCTAATTGATCCATATGATTCGTATTGATTATTCGAAATAATGTGGAATCCCAGGTTGGAAACATCGTTTAAAATTTAAATACGTCCCGAATGCGCGCAATGGTCTTTTCGGCTATCGGTTTCACTTTCTCTTCGCCGATGGCTAATTTCTCCTCTATGATTTTTGGATTAGCCTGATAATAATCGAATTTCTCACGGGCTTCCTTGAAATATTGGATTAATGCGTCAAATAAGTCTTGTTTAGCATGTCCATAGCCATATCCACCCGCTAAATAACGGTTTCGCATTTCTTGTGTTTGTGTGGGAGTGGCGACCAATTGGTATAATTTAAACGTAATATCCTCCTCAGGATTTTTAGGTTCCTCCAGGGCTGTGGTGTCTGTTACGATTTTCTTAATTTGTTTCAATAAGTCCTTTTCAGGCAAAAAGATATCGATGTAATTATTGAGCGATTTGCTCATTTTTTGGCCATCAATGCCTGGAATGGTCATCACATCTTCATTGATTTGTGCTTTTGGCAAAACAAAAATTTCTTTATTCGTTAGATTATTGACCGAATTTGCAATATCTCGAGTCATTTCAATATGCTGACGCTGGTCCTTCCCTACTGGAATAATTTCCGCATCATATAAAAGTATATCCGCGGCTTGTAAAACGGGATAGGTGAATAAGCCTGCATTAACATCCGCTAATTTGCTTGATTTATCTTTAAAGCTATGCGCATTTGCTAACATCGGAAAGGGCGTAAAGCAATTCAAATACCACATTAATTCTGTGTGGTAGGGAGCAAGTTTCGATTGCCGATAAAAGAAATTTCTGTCCGTATCAAAGTCGAACGCTAACCAAGCTGCTGCAATGGCCAAGGTATTCGATCGAATCGCATCTCCATCTTTTAAACTCGTGAGCGTGTGTAAATCGGCTATAAATAAAAACGATTCATTTTCTGGTTTTCTGGATAAAGAAACAGCCGGCATGATGGCTCCTAAAATATTTCCGAGATGAGGTTTGCCCGAAGCTTGAATGCCAGTTAATATGCGCATAATTCGATTTAATTTTTACAAAAATCATTAAAATCGAGCATATCTCCCAATAAAATTGTTAATTTCGTTTTATGTCAATTTCCCCCCATCTCCTCCCTTTTTTAGCTGAATTGAAACTAAACAATTCCCGAGAATGGTTTGCTAGTAAGAAGGGTTTATACGATGTAGAAAAGGCAAATTTCGATTTGTTTATTGGCGAATTAATCCAAGGATTTGCCGATTTTGAAAATATGGATGGGGTAAAAATCAAGGATTGTTCCTACCGAATTTACCGAGATGTGCGATTTTCCAAAAACAAAGAGCCCTACAAAACATGGTTGTCGGCCAGCTTTTCAGAGGGTGGTCGCAAGTCAGGTTTCATGGATTATTATCTCCATATAGAACCGGGAGGGAAGAGTTTTTTAGGAGGTGGAATGTATGACGCGACTTCAGACCAATTAGCGCATTTTCGACAGGAAATTGATTACAATGCAAAGGCTTTTTTGGGTATTGTTGAGTCTCCCCTTTTCCTTCAAACCTTTGGTGCGCCCGAAGGACAATCTTTAAAAAAGATCCCGAAAGGATTTCCAGCGGATCATCCGGAAGCGGAATGGCTGAAACGAAAACAATTATTTTATTGGAAGCATTTTACGGATGAGGAGCTTGTGAAATCTGATTTTACCGAACAGCTTCTACAGACTGCCAAGGTTTTAAAACCTTTTTTAGATTTTTTGAATGCTACATTTTTTGAAAAAGAACCCTTTCTAAAGTAATTCTAATTATATGCAATTTTCGCATTTGCACAACCATTCTCAGTTTTCTTTGCTCGACGGTGCTTCGAAAATTTCATCCATGTTTAAAAAGGCCAAAGCCGATAATATGCCTGCCGTGGCCATAACAGACCATGGAAATATGTTTGGGGCATTTCAGTTTGTGGCGGAAGCGGGAAAACATGGGGTTAAACCGATTGTCGGTTGTGAATTTTATCTCGTAACAGATCGGCATAAACAAGCATTTACAAAGGAACAAAAGGATAAACGCTATCACCAATTATTTTTGGCTAAAAATCCGGAGGGGTATCAAAATTTGGTCAAATTATGTTCCTTGGGATTCATGGAAGGAATGTATTCGAAGTACCCCCGGATCGACAAGGAATTAGTTTTAAAATACCACAAGGGATTAATTGCGACGACGTGCTGTTTAGGTGCCTCGGTTCCCCAAGCCATTTTGCGTTTGGGCGAAGATGAGGCTGAAAAGGAATTTAAGTGGTGGTTGGACTTGTTTGGCGAAGATTATTATGTGGAGGTACAGAATCATCATATTCCGGACCAACAAACAGTCAATGAGGTCCTACTGCGCTTTGCTAAAAAATACAATGTTAAAGTTATCGCCTCCAATGACAGCCATTATTTGGATCAAAAAGATGCGAATGCTCACGATATTTTATTGTGTATCAATACGGGTGAGAAACAAGCGACCCCAACCTATAAAGATATTGAAGGGGATTCTGACATGAAGGGTCGGCGATTCGCTTTTTATAATGACCAATTTTATTTTAAGACGACGGAGGAAATGACCCAATTGTGGGCACATATTCCCGAGGCGATTGACAATACCAATGAAATTGTGGGCAAGGTAGAAACCTTGAAATTGACCAAGGATGTTTTATTGCCCAATTTTCAAATTCCAACTAATTTTCAATCCCAAGATGATTTTCTTGAACATTTAACGATGGAAGGCGCTAAAAAGCGCTATCGGGATATAGATGCGGTTGTAGAGGAACGGATCCGTTTTGAATTATATACGATCAAAACAATGGGTTTTGCTGGGTACTTTTTGATTGTGGCGGATTTCATTAATGCGGGAAAAGAATTAGGCGTATATGTAGGACCTGGGCGTGGTTCGGCGGCGGGTTCGGTGGTGGCTTATTGTTTGGGCATTACGAATATTGATCCGATTAAGTATAATTTGCTATTTGAGCGTTTTTTAAATCCTGATCGGAAGTCCCTGCCCGATATTGATACGGATTTTGATGATGAAGGTCGTCAAAAGGTGATTGATTATGTGGTGGAAAAATATGGTCGAAATCAGGTGGCTCATATTGCTACTTATGGAACAATGGCCGCTAAAATGTCCATTAAAGATGTGGCGCGCGTCTTGGATTTACCTCTTTCGGAATCGAATGCTTTAGCCAAATTAGTACCTGATAAACCTAAAATTACGCTTGAGCGGATATTTAATGCGTCCCTTTCTGGGGATAATAGTCTTTCGGATAAAGAAGGATTAAATCCGGAGGAACTAGAACAGGTCAAACAATTACGTAAAATCAAAGAAGCGGGAGGATTGCCGGGGACGGTGATTGAAAATGCGATGGTTTTGGAGGGTTCGGTGCGTGGAACAGGAATACATGCGGCGGGGATTATTATTGCGCCGAGTGATTTGACGGATATTTTACCTGTCGCCTCTTCGAAAGATGTGAGTTTATTAATTACACAATATGATGGTTCGGTGATCGAAAATGCAGGTGTGATAAAAATGGACTTTTTGGGCTTAAAAACTTTGTCTATTTTAAAAGAGGCGATTCGCTTGATTAAGCAAAATCACGGAGTTACGATTGATTTGGATGAAATGCCCTTGGATGATCCGTTGACCTATGCCTTATACCAACGAGCAGAAACAAATGGAACCTTCCAATTTGAATCTCCGGGTATGCAAAAGCACTTGAAGGATTTGAAGCCCGATCAATTTTCCGATTTGATCGCGATGAATGCTTTATTCCGACCGGGTCCGATGGTCTATATTCCGAATTACATTGCGCGTAAGCATGGTCGGGAAAATATCGAATATGACCTTCCTGTCATGGAGGAATATTTGAGTGATACCTATGGGATTACGGTCTATCAGGAACAGGTAATGCTTTTATCTCAAAAAATAGCCAATTTCACGAAGGGTGACGCGGATGTACTTCGCAAAGCCATGGGGAAGAAAGATAAGCCGACTATCGATAAAATGAAGGGTAAATTCATGGAAGGTGGACAGGCGAATCAGCATCCCTCCGACCGCTTGGAAAAGATATGGACCGACTGGGAAGCCTTTGCTCAATATGCCTTTAATAAATCGCATAGTACCTGTTATGGCTTAGTCGCGTATCAAACGGGCTATTTAAAAGCTAATTACCCGGCAGAATTTATGGCGGCGGTGCTTTCGAATTCCTTAGGGAACATAGAAAAAATCACCTTCTTTATGGATGAGTGTAAGCGAATGGGGATTCCTTTATTGGTTCCGGATGTCAATGAATCTTCACGGTCATTTGCTGTGAATAAAAAAGGCCAAATTCGTTTTGGAATGGGGGCGATTAAGGGAGTGGGTGAAGCGGCGGTGGATGCGATTGTCGAAGAAAGGATGAGAAATGGGGAATATAAGGACATATTTGATTTTGTTTCGCGGATTAATGTCCGTCAGGTAAATAAACGGAGTTTAGAATCTTTGGCTTTTGCGGGAGCATTTGATTGTTTTGCGGAGGTTAAGCGTTCACAATATTTTGCTTTGGATGGAGATGGGACAAGTTTTATTGATAAAATCGTGCGTTATGCATCCAAAATGGCTGAATTAAAGGCTGCGGCGACGCAATCTTTATTTGGCGAGTTGGGAGCAGGAACGGGGAATGACATCAGTCAGCCGAAAATTCCTACGGGGGAAGCCTGGTCAGCCATGGAGCAATTGAAAAATGAAAAAGAGGTTGTAGGTGTGTATATTTCAGGACATCCATTAGATGATTATCAAACCGAGATGTCGAGTTTTTGTAATTCGAATACGGGTTTATTGGATTCTAAACCTAATGCTGTTCAAACCTTTGCGGGGATTGTGACGAAAATGAATGTCCGGACTTCGGCGAATGGGAATCAATTTATGATTTTTACGTTGGAGGATTATGCGGGTAATTATGAATTTGCATTGTTTTCAAAGGATTACATTGAGTTTGAGCGATATATCGCGATGGATCGCTTATTGTTTATTCAGGGCGCTTATCAATTGAAAAATCGGCACATGGATCAAATGGTATTTAAGATTCAATCGATTTCCTTGTTAACTGAAATTTTGGAGGATCGGGCAAAGGAATTAAAGGTACGTTTCGATTTACATCATTTAAATCCTGTGCTGATGGATGCATTGCAGGAAACGTTGGAGCGGTTTAAAGGGGATAAAAAGTTGACTATTGAGGTTTTTGATGAATCAGAAAAGCTTCAAATGGATTTTTTATCGCGCAAAATGCAGGTTCGTATAGGGAAACCGTTGGTAAGAGAATTGAGTCAGATGGAGCATGTGACATTTAAATTGATTTGCTAATTTTTTTTAAAAGGAACTTATAGTTCTTCAGTTTTTGTTATAATTTTGAATGATAAATAATATAAAACAAAATGGGAAAATATGTAGAGGCTACGGATGCTAATTTTCAAGAGTTAATTGGCACCGATACACCAGTTTTAGTTGATTTTTGGGCAGAATGGTGTGGACCATGTAAAATGATTGGGCCGATTGTGGAAGAATTAGCTGGGGAGGTAGAAGGTCAGGCGATTGTTGCCAAAATGAATGTGGATTTAAATTCAGCGGTACCTGCTTCGTTGGGGATTCGTTCGATACCTACCTTGATGGTATTCAAGAATGGTGAAATGAAAGAGCGTTTAGTGGGAGGAAATATTCCAAAATCTGTTTTAGCTGAAACGTTGTTAAAGCACGCTTAATTTAATTATTGAGATTTTGAATGTCGTTCATGGCCTGTAGCAAAATGCTGCAGGCTTTTTTAATTTCTTCTACAGAGATGGTTAAAGGAGGTGCGATACGTAGGGCATTATCACAAAACAAGAACCAGTCGGTGATTAGGCCTCTTTTGATACAAAGATCAATGACCGATTTGACGGTTTTGAAATCCTTCATTTCGAGGGCAAACATGAAGCCAATGCCCCTTAATTCGATGATCAAGGGATGCTTTAACAAGGATTTAAATAAGGCTGATTTTTCAGGAATTTGATCTAATAATTGATTTTCTTGGATAAACTTTAAGGTAGCTAAACTAGCGGCGCAACTGACAGGATGTCCACCAAAAGTTGTAATATGCCCTAATACAGGTTGGAAACTTAGGGTTTTCATGATTTCTTCGCTGGCAATGAATGCGCCAATGGGCATCCCCCCTCCCATGCCTTTGGCGCTTAACAGAATATCTGGAAAAATCCCCATCGCCTCATAGGCCCAAAATGTGCCTGTTCGACCGAAGCCGGTTTGGATCTCATCGATGATTAAAAGGCAAGCTGTTTCATCGCATTTTTTACGTAGTGCTTGGAAATAGTTTTTATGGGCTTGCTGGACACCTGCTTCACCTCCGACGATTTCGATAAAAATAGCGGCAACATCTTTTGTAATGTATTGAAGGTCATCGAAGTTGCCATGCCGTATGAAGCGCACATCGGGCAATAAGGGTCTGAAACTATTTTTAAAATTTTCGTCACCGGCTAAAGAAAGGGCACCTTGGCTTGCACCATGGTAGGCATTTTTACAGGAGATGAATGCTCGACGACCTGTAAAGCGTTTCGCTAATTTCATGGCTCCTTCGACGGCCTCGGTTCCTGAATTGGTAAAATATACTTGGTTTAATTTGGATGATTTTGTGGATTGAATGAGGGCTTGGGCTAATTGTACTTGGGGGCTTTGGATGTATTCACCATAAACCATTAGGTGCATGTATTGATCTAATTGCTGTTTAATGGCCTCTAGGACCTTCGGGTTTCGGTGTCCTACATTAGAAACGGCAATGCCTGAAATTAAATCGATGTAGGAATTTCCATGTACATCATACATATATATGCCCTCAGCTTTGGTGATTTCAAGGCCTAAAGGGGCATCGGATGTTTGGGCGATGTGTTTTTGAAATAATTGGCGTTCAGTCATTCCCATATGTTTGTAAAAATACAAAACCGTTCATCAAATTATCAGTTTACTTATATTTTTCCTGATTAAATTTGTGCATGCGATTTACACTCATCATTTTCTTTTTAATTATTTCTTCTTGGGTTCAAGGCCAAGTGTTATCTGGGAGCATTCGAAATGCGGGTGGTGAGGCATTACCATTTGCGACGATTTGGGTGGCGGATTTAAATAAAGGGTCGATTGCCAATGAGGATGGGAAATTCGCGATCAATCTTCCGGTGGGTTCGCATCAAATTGTTTTTCGGTTTTTGGGTCATAGCCCATTGACTAAAAATGTGGAAATTCTGGCCTCAACCAAAACATTGGAATGGCAGATTACTTTGATAGAGCAGTCGGTTTCTTTAAGTGAGGTAAATGTTGGGGCTTTAAAGGAAGACCCGGCGATTGGGATCATGCGTCGAATGATTTCGATGGCGCCTTTTCATATAAAAGAATTGGATTCCTATTCGGCTAAGGCATATGTGAAAGGAGTGGGAAAGGTTACGTCGATATCGAAGTTGATGAATATGATGATCGGAAAGAAATTAGAGAAGGAAGCAGGGATAAAGGTTGGGTCTACCTATGTGCTGGAAGGAGTAAATCAAGTAACATTTAAAAAACCGAATGCGATTCAGGAAAAGGTGATTTCGAATCGGAACAATTTGCCTAGTGTTTTGAAATCCAACGAAACGCCTAATTTGCGGGTAACGCAAACTAATTTTTATCAAGCTAAAATATTTAATTCTCTTATTTCGCCTCTTTCACCTAATGCGTTTCAATTTTACAGATTTCAATATTTGGGAAGTTTTACCCTTCATGGAGAAACCATTAGTAAGATTCAGGTGACTCCAAAATCATCTTATCAGGATCTTTTTGATGGGACCTTGTCTGTGGTCGAAGATACATGGAGTATTTATTCATTTAGTCTTCATTTTAAGAATGCGAATAATAGTGTGACTTTACAGCAACAAAATATGCCCTTCCAGGGTGTTTGGATGCCGATCAATTATGATTTGAATATGGTGTTAGATGTCATGGGTTTTGGGGCCACCTTTCGATATATCACTCAAATCAAGGAATATAAGATTCAAGTGAATAAAGCCTTTGTGGTGAAACCTCAGATTATTGAAGAGCGTTTGGATAAAAAGTTAGCCAAGGAGATTGATCGGGAAAAAATTAAAAATCCAAAGGCGGATTTGGGTTCGACCTTGACTCGGAGGAAATTAAAAAAGGTTTTGAAGGAGGTAGATAAGGAGGAAGAAAAGGAATTGAAATCCGAATTTTCATCTGATTATCAGTTTGAGGTAGATACCTTGGCCAGTCAGCGAACAGAGGATTTTTGGAAAGAAGAAAGGCAGGTACCATTAACGGCGGCGGAGGTGAAGGGATACAAAGAGGCAGATAGTATATATGTAATCGAGAAGGCAAAGATTAAGAAGGATTCCTTGAAGAATAGTAATCATTTTTCATTTCTTCATTTATTTTCAGCTAAAACGTATTCTTTTGAAAAAAACCGGGTGGGTAATCGATTCATGCTGGGTAGTTATGGTGGGGGATTTTCTGCCGTGGATGGTTATTTTTTGAATCGTGAATTGGAGTTTAGACATAGTTATGGCCAGAATAATTATTGGAATGTCGGTGGGATGATTCGCTATGCATTTGCAAGAAACCGCTGGAATGGTGAGTTATTTTCTGAACGTAATTTTGATGAAAATCGTCAAAAAATTCGTTTTTCGATGGGATCTAATCTTTATCAAATCAATTCAACCGAACCTGTTTCTCCGGCGATTAATCAAATTTATGCCTTGTTTTTTTCGGAAAATTATTTGAAGTATTATCAAAAGGATTTTGTGTCATTGACATATGAAAATCAAATTGAGGCGAAATGGAGGTTGTCGGCTACTTTAGAATATCGAAATCGGAGTTCCTTGGAAAATCATGTTTCGCATGGTTGGTTTTATCAGGATCGTGAATTCACCTCCAATACACCGATTAATATGGAAATGGCTGATACGCGATTTGTGAATCAGGATCAATGGCTTCTGCGTTTTGGGGTTTTATGGCTGCCATCGGCAACGTGGCGGCGATTTAATCAGAGTCGGCGCATATCTATAAATGATGGACCACGTATTCAATTTCAGAGTTATTTTGCTTGGGGATCGAGTTCTTACTCAAAACTTAGCTTACAGGTGAATCAGACCTTTCCTTTACAACGCTTAGGCAGTCTGCGAGTTCAATTGCATGGGGACTATTTTTTAGCTAGACCAAGTCAATTTGTCGATTATACCTTTTTTAAAGGAAATGAAATGGATGTCTTGGGTTCAGATGAATTTGCCTTTAGGATGTTACCTAATTACTTATTTGCGACATCCAATGGGCATTTTAGGATACATGCGAAATGGCAACCACGGAAATTAATTTTAACTCAAAGTAATTTATTGAACCTGTATGGTTTAAAAGAGAACCTTCAGTACAGTTATTTACAAATTCCAGGTGGGGTAAAAAAATCCCCATATCAAGAAATATCCTATGGCATAGTAGGAATAGGAAAAGTAATCGGGTTGGATGTTGTTTATCCTTTGGGAGATTGGGTGCCGGAACGGTGGAAAGTTCTTGTCAGAATCCCTTTTTAAATTGTTTTTTTTAGCGATTTTCCTTATTTTTGAGCCACAATTTTTTGGAATAATATAAATACAATTTTATGAATTCAATTATTTACTTAGTTCCTGCTTTTGGTTTGGTAGGATTACTTTACACAGCATGGAAATTTAGTTGGGTATCTAAACAAGATGCCGGAAATGAAAAAATGCAAGAATTAGCTGGCTATATTGCTGATGGTGCGATAGCCTTTTTAAAAGCAGAATGGAAGATTTTAACTTATTTTGCGATTCCAACTGCCATATTATTAGCTTGGTTGGGTACTCAAGAGGGAACTCCTGAAAATCCGATTCACTCCTCTCCTCTTATTGCTGTTGCATTTTTAATTGGGGCCGTATTTTCAGCGACTGCAGGATATATCGGTATGATTGTTGCGACGAAGGCGAACGTTCGTACAGCTGAGGCTGCTCGTACTTCTTTAGCGAAGGCATTGAATGTTTCATTTACGGGTGGTTCCGTGATGGGCATGGGAGTTGCTGGTCTAGCTATTTTAGGTTTAGGTGGTTTGTTTATCGCTTTTTATCAAATTTTTGCGCAAGGTTTAGCCTTAACTTCGATGGAAATGAAAACGGCGATTGAAGTATTAGCTGGATTTTCATTGGGCGCAGAATCAATTGCATTGTTTGCTCGCGTGGGTGGTGGTATTTATACGAAAGCTGCTGATGTTGGAGCCGATTTAGTAGGTAAAGTAGAAGCAGGTATTCCTGAGGATGATGTGCGTAATCCTGCTACAATCGCAGATAACGTGGGAGATAACGTAGGTGATGTGGCAGGTATGGGAGCTGATTTATTTGGTTCTTATGTGGCTACGATTTTAGCGACGATGGTTTTGGGTCAAGAAATTGAGGTTACAGATAATTATGGTGGTTTTTCACCAGTTTTATTACCGATGTTAATTGCGGGTGTGGGTCTTTTGGCTTCTTTGGTTTCGACGTTTTTTGTTCGTATCAAAAGCGAAACTTCTTCTGTACAAAATGCTTTGAATTTGGGTAATTATGCTTCTATTGCGATTACCTTCGTTACGTCTTACTTCTTAGTGAAAAATATCTTACCAGAATCCTTAACACTTCGTGGTACCACATTTACGTCAATGGATGTATTTATGGCTATTATTGTTGGTTTAGTCGTAGGTACTTTGATGTCGATCATTACCGAATATTACACGGCGATGGGAAAACGTCCTGTTGATTCGATTGTTCAAAAATCAGGAACTGGTCATGCGACGAATATCATTGGAGGTTTGGCTGTGGGTATGGAATCAACTGTATTGCCTATTTTAGTTTTGGCAGCAGGAATTATTTTCTCTTATCATTTTGCAGGTATTTATGGTGTATCCATCGCGGCGGCTGGTATGATGGCCACAACTGCGATGCAATTAGCAATTGATGCCTTCGGTCCTATTGCAGATAATGCAGGTGGTATTGCGGAGATGGCTCAATTACCTTCAGAGGTTCGTGAGCGTACGGATAACTTAGATGCGGTTGGTAATACGACTGCAGCTACAGGAAAGGGTTTTGCAATTGCTTCTGCAGCGTTAACTTCTTTAGCTTTGTTTGCGGCGTTTGTGGGAATTTCAGGCATTACTCAAATTGATATTTACAAAGCGGATGTGTTAGCCGGTTTGTTTGTAGGAGGTATGATTCCTTTTATTTTCTCAGCATTGTGTATTTCAGCGGTTGGTAAAGCGGCAATGGAAATGGTGAATGAAGTTCGTCGTCAATTCCGCGAGATTCCAGGCATTATGGAATACAAGGCAAAGCCAGAGTATGAAAAATGTGTAGCAATTTCTACAGAGGCTTCCATTCGTCAAATGATTCTTCCTGGCGCAATTGCCCTATCTGTTCCCGTATTAGTTGGTTTTACTTTTGGCCCAGAGGTCTTAGGTGGTTTATTGGCCGGTGTAACAGTATCGGGTGTTTTGATGGGTATTTTCCAATCAAATGCCGGTGGAGCATGGGATAACGCAAAGAAATCATTTGAGAAAGGTGTCCTAATTGATGGAGTAACGTATAAAAAAGGATCTGAGCCCCATAAAGCGGCTGTTACGGGTGATACTGTTGGAGATCCATTTAAAGATACTTCAGGCCCATCGATGAACATCTTAATTAAATTAATGTCGATCGTTTCTTTGGTGATCGCACCATATATTCACGTAGGCGATTCGAATCATGTATCCAAAATCGAGAAGGCCCCGATTGTGAAAATCATGGCCCAAAAATAATTTAAAATTCGAGATTATTTTGAAGAAAAAAAAGCGCTCATTTGGGCGCTTTTTTTATGATTTCTGAAAATAATTGAATTAATAATCTTCTTCTCTATGCGGATAATTTTCTCCTTTGTGGGGATTATTGCACTTTAGCAAGAATTATTGCTTTCTTATTTTAATTAGGTTTTTCCATTTTCGAAGGAATCCATAGAATCTTGATGTTCTTTTTTTGCTGTTACAAATTGGCACATAAAAAATCCCATCCGAATGGATGGGATTTTTGTATCTCTACCAATATGGAACCATTATTAGGTCGTTAATTTACCTCTTAATGCTCTTGGGATTTCGATGGTTGCAACCGGGTTTGACATCGGATTCAAGATCTCACATCCTTCTACTGATAACTTATTTACTTTCACAGTTTGACCTAAATCTAAACCCGAAATATCAACAGTCACGAAATCAGGAATATTTTCTGATAAACCTTTCAAAGTCACCTTACGTAACTTTTGAACCATTTTACCCCCTTTGATAACGCCTGGAGAATTACCAATTACCTTGATCGGTACAGCAATCTTAATTGGGCTACCTGGAACAATTTCTAAAAAGTCAACGTGCAAAATCATCTCGTTAACCGGATGAAACTGCGCATCTTGCAAAATAGCACGATACTTATCTCCTTCTACGTTTAATTCTACTTCATACACATCTGGTGAATACAATAATTCACGGAAAAGAATCATGGGTACAGCAAAATGCACTTGATCTTTTCCACCATACAATACACAAGGAGCCAAAGCTTCAGCACGTAAATCTTTAGCGCCTTTGCTACCGAGATTCGCTCTTTTAAACCCTACAATCTCTAATTTTTTCATTTTGTTTTTTGTTAATGCTTCTGGTCTTTTGCACAAGGCTATCCCCCAAAAACGGTTGAAATTAATATTTAATAAATAATGAACTGATAGATTCGTGATCTCTAATTCTTCCAATGGCCTTGGCAAACAATTCTGCCACTGTAAGTACTTTAATTTTGTCACAGGCCTGTTTTAAAGGAATGGTGTCTGTGACCAATAACTCAGCTAATACCGAGTTAGAGATATTCTCATAAGCTTTTCCTGACAATACAGGGTGCGTTACGACAGCCCGTACCGAATTTGCGCCTTTGTCCATGATTAATTGAGCTGCTTTGCACAAAGTACCTCCCGTATCAATTAAATCATCTACTAAAACTACATCCGCACCTTTCACATCTCCAATCAATTGCATCGAAGCAATTTCATTCGCACGTTTCCGATGCTTATCGCAAATGACCATTTCCGCATTAAAGAATTTGGCCATGTTTCGTG
This sequence comes from uncultured Cytophagaceae bacterium, assembly GCA_903907745.1. Lineage (GTDB taxonomy): Bacteria > Bacteroidota > Bacteroidia > Cytophagales > Spirosomataceae > Aquirufa. Next base: position 81,724 of record CAIVPF010000087.1, read on the forward strand.
TACGAACTACACCTCCCACATCAGGAGAAGCAAAAATGATATTTTCTAAATGTAAGGACTTTAAATAGGGCACAAAAATTGCATTTCCTTCCAAGTGATCCACCGGGAAATCCATGAAACCCTGAATTTGGCCAGCATGTAAATCAATCGTCATTAAACGATCCGCACCAGCCGCCGTTAATAAATTTCCGATCAATTTCGCACCTATACCCACCCGTGGACGGTCTTTACGATCTTGCCGAGAATAACCAAAATATGGAATAACTGCGGTTACATAATGCGCTGATGCACGTCTAGCGGCATCAATCATTAATAACAACTCCATTAAATTATCCGAAGACGGAAAGGTCGATTGAATAAGAAATACATCACATCCACGAACCGATTCATCGAAACTAGGAGACATCTCGCCATCCGAAAATTTCAATGTCGTCGCTGCACCCAAATCTTTTCCATAATACTTCGCAATATCCTTTGCTAAGTAATTAGAGGCTGATCCCGAAAAAATTTTAACTGCATTAATTGCTGCCATATCTTATTTATTGTCCTTAGAACTCTTAATTAAGGCGCAAAAATAGAAATTTTACGCCTTAATCACAAGCTTATTTTACAGATGCGCGAATAATGTTCAAGGCACCTCCTGCCTTAAACCATTCAATTTGCTGATCATTATAGGTGTGATTGACAGCAAAAGACTCTTTTGTGCCATCTGCATGAACTAATTCGATGGTCAAGGATTTCTCTGGAGCAAAATCATTTAATCCAAGGATATTTATCGAATCATCTTCCCTGATTTTATCATAATCTGAATCATTGATAAATGTTAAAGCTAACATCCCCTGCTTCTTTAAATTTGTTTCATGAATACGTGCAAAAGATTTCACTAAAACCGCGCGAACCCCTAAATGACGTGGCTCCATCGCCGCATGTTCACGGGAAGATCCTTCGCCGTAATTGGTATCTCCAACGACAATGGTTCCAATTCCCGCTGCTTTATAAGCTCGTTGGGTTGCTGGAACAGGTCCATATTCACCCGTTAGTTGATTTTTAACGTTATCCGTTTTTTCATTGTAGAAGTTTACGGCGCCGATCAGCATGTTATTGGAAATGTTATCCAAATGGCCACGGTATTTCAACCAAGGTCCTGCCATCGAAATATGATCCGTTGTACATTTTCCTTTGGCCTTAATCAATAATTTTAAGCCTGTAATATCCGAACCTTCCCAAGCACTAAATGGATCTAATAATTGCAAACGATCTGAAGTTATTGAAACCTTTACTTGAACCGCCGAACCATCCGCTGCCGGTGCTTGATACCCTGCATCTTCTGCCGCAAATCCTTTTTTCGGTAATTCATCGCCCGTCGGAGCATCTAATTTAACCTGCTCTCCCTTATCATTCGTTAACGTATCCGTTAATGGATTAAACGACAAATCTCCCGCGATCGCTAATGCAGTTACAATTTCAGGTGAGGCCACGAAAGCATAGGTATTTGGATTACCATCTGCACGCTTGGCAAAATTCCGATTAAATGAATGCACAATCGTGTTTTTCTCCCCTTTTTCTGCGCCCGGGCGGGCCCATTGACCGATACAAGGTCCACATGCATTTGAAAATACCGTAGCCCCTATCGAATCAAAAGTTTCAATAAAGCCATCACGCTCAATCGTATACCGAACTAATTCAGAACCTGGAGTAATGGTAAATTGCGCTTTGGTTTTTAAACCTTTGGCAGCAACTTGTTTAGCTAATGAAGCTGCACGAGCGATATCTTCATACGAACTGTTCGTACATGAACCAATCAAACCCACTTCTACTTTGGTAGGCCAACCATTTTTTTCCGCCATTTCTTTCATTTTTGAAATCGGCGTGGCCAAATCTGGCGTAAATGGTCCATTTAAATGTGGCTCTAAGGTATCTAAATCGATTTCTATCACTTGATCAAAATAGGCCTCAGGATGCGCGTATACTGCTGGATCTGCAGTTAAATGTTCGCGAACACCATCCGCTAAAGCAGCTACATCTGCCCGATCTGTCGATTGTAAATAGCGCGCCATCGAATCATCATATCCGAACGTAGAAGTCGTGGCACCGATTTCAGCACCCATGTTACAAATGGTTCCTTTTCCTGTACATGACATCGAAGTGGCTCCCTCCCCAAAATATTCAACCACACAACCCGTTCCCCCTTTTACCGTTAAAATACCAGCAACTTTCAAGATAACATCTTTAGGTGATGTCCAACCATTTAATTTCCCTGTTAATTTAACGCCAATTAACTTTGGAAACTTTAATTCCCAAGCTAATCCTGCCATCACATCACATGCATCTGCTCCTCCCACTCCGATGGCAATCATCCCTAAACCTCCCGCATTCACGGTATGTGAATCGGTTCCAATCATCATTCCACCGGGGAACGCATAATTTTCCAAGACTACTTGGTGAATTATACCCGCGCCTGGCTTCCAAAAGCCAATGCCGTATTTATCTGAAACCGATGAAAGAAAATCATATACCTCTTTATTCTTGTCTACAGCTACTTGTAAGTCGGTTGTTGAAGCAACTTTCGCCTCAATTAGGTGATCACAATGCACCGTTGATGGTACAGCCACCTGAGGACGACCTGCTTGCATAAATTGCAATAAGGCCATTTGTGCCGTTGCATCCTGCATAGCTACGCGATCTGGAGCAAAATCAACGTACGAGTTTCCCCGTGTAAAAGTCGAAGAAGGCGCACCTTCCCATAAGTGGCTATAAAGAATTTTTTCGGTTAACGTAAGCGGCTTACCTGTTAATGCACGTGCTGCAGCGATGCGAGCGGGCATTCTTTCGTAAACTGCTTTAATCATTTCAATGTCAAAGGCCATGAGAAAAATTAGTTTTATGAATAGTGTGTAAAATTAATAGATTAGCTTCAATTTTGCCACTAATTATAAATATGATTTCCTTTGCCATTTATTTTTAGGAAATTTGTCAGACTTAGTATCACTTTTTTTATTAAATAATCATTTTGAGGCTTTTAATAGTAAAGTTTGTCCTATTATTCATGCTACTTTTCGGAGGGATGCCTGCTTTTACTCAGGTTAATCGGATAGATTCTATCGTTCAGCATGCTATTTTAGTCGCACCTAGTCATAGTGCGGCTATAGGTCAAGTTCAATTTGTTGTTCAAAATTTAGAAAAAGCTCGTTTCGATAAATTTTTAGGCATCGGGAAAGCTAGACTCCTGAAAAAAGAAGGAATCAAAGAATCGCAATGGTATGGAAATGAGACTATATCAAAAGTTTCGCTTGGCAGCCTAAGTCTAATGCTTCATGAAATAAGCTATCATAAAGCGTATCGGAAAGAAGAATCAAAACCGACTTTGTTTTTTTGGCCAGATTTCTACCAAGATTATGTCGGTACGCAATGCGTTTCTCCCTTTAACTTTCAAGCCCAGGATTTCTATCAATTCACTCATCTGGCAGATACCCTTGTGCAGGGACAAGCTTGTTTAAATATTAAGGTTGAACCCAAATATCAAGCAGATCGATTGTTTTCCGGTGTATTGACATTGTCCTTGGATGGATGGCTTGTTCGTTGGAATGGCACCATCCTATCCGACGATATTCTCTATGAGATGGATTTACAACATCGCTATTTCAATCAAAAATGGCTTCCTTTCCAAGCACTCATTTCCGTGCATGGAGGCGTTTTGGGCATTAAAGGGGATTATGTTTTGCAAGAAAAGGTCATTGGCGATTACCAAAATTGGCCCCATGACCCCCAACTTTTTAAGCAACCCAAAAAGGCTAAAGAAATTTTAAATATATCGGAGCGCGCTTTTGACGAGGTTTTTGCTTCCCAATTATTAGATAATTTACATCAAGGTTTATTACGGAAATGGAAACAAAGACCTCAATCCGAAGATTTGGCTTTGGATTCGGTTCTCATTAATTTACAGGCCTCTGAGAATCATTTTATCGACCCATTCATTGGTGATATTGCTGAATCAACGATTGAGACCGCTGTGGCTTCGTATGATTTATTGCCGAAAAGTCCTTTTAACCCGAGCCAACTTATTTTCAGTAAGTCTTTTTATTTCGGTCAACGCAAGAATAATTTTTATCCCTTCGAAATCTATTATAAATCACCTGTTTTTGATTCCAATTTTAGTACGATCGAAGGTTTTGTCGCAAATTCTGCAGTGGTTTTCAGAAAGCGTTGGGCGCCATATCATTTTTTGGAAGCTGAATTTTTAGGAAGAAGGTCATTTGGTTTAAATCGAAACACAGGTTTTATGCGGCTACGATATAAAACGGAAACCTTCGAAGTGCAGGCGATGCAAGGGGATTACATCGAGCAGTTTAATCCAGATAATACGATATCCCCCGAGATGAATTCCTTGTCGACGCTTTTGTTGAAAAATAACCAAATGAAAATTTACCGGAAAGAATTTTGGAACCTTTCTTTCATTAATCGTTTTTCTTCTCGGTTTTATGCCAAAGCTTTATTTGAATCATCTAGACAAAGCCAAATGGATAATATCACCGATTATTATTGGGTGAATTATTTAGATCGGAAATTCAGTAGCAATAACCCGACCAATGTGGAATATCCTCAAGCAGGTTTTGATACACATTATTCGTTTATAACCCAATTGCAATTAGGTTTTAGACCATTCTTAGATCATTCCTATGAAAATAATAAACGATTAAATGAATGGAGTTCGTCTCCATTGATTGTTTTTAAATATCGGGCTGGTTGGCCTACACTTTTTCAATCCGCGGTAAATTTTCAATTACTTGAGTTGTCCTACATTCAAAATATATCCTTATCCCCTTGGATAAAAATGGGCTTCATTATTAATTCAGGTACGTTTATTGGTGACAAACCGGTCTACTTTCAGGATTTCAAACATTTTAATGGCGGATTAAACTTGATTCAAACGAGTGAAATGTTGGCCTCCCATCGTTTGGTGGGTTATTATCAAAATTTGACGAGTGGGGCGAACCAGCGCTTGAACGTTAATCACTATGCCTACAGCACTGCCGGAAATTACATCGAAGCTTTGTCTCAATTTCAGTTTTCTAGTTTGTGGTTAAAACCACTGATTGGAAATAAACAATTATATGTCAAAGAAATGTTAATCGCGAATGCCTATTATATTCATAATCAACGCCTGTATTACAACGAAATCGGATATGGTTTAGATGGCGTATTAAAAGTCCTGCGTTTAGAGGCTATAGCAAATTTTTCGAATGGTCAATTCAATTATGTTGGTTTTCGTGTTAATATTAATTCTAGGATACGTATTGGCAATATTCCCGATTAATTATTTTTTTATATGTGCAAATACGTTTTAAGGACTTATATTTGAATCCATTTTTAAAATTAACCCTTTGAATCCCCAATCATGGCAAAAAATTTAGTCATCGTCGAGTCCCCAGCCAAAGCCAAAACGATTGAAGGTTATTTAGGCAAAGACTTTATTGTTAAGTCTTCGTTTGGGCATGTGCGTGATTTGCCAACAAAGGGTGATAAAGCCATCGACATCGCCAATGGGTTCACTCCTACCTATGTGGTGTCTGCGGATAAAACAAAGGTTATTTCAGAACTAAAATCATTAGCCAAATCATCCGAGGAAGTTTGGTTAGCAACGGACGACGACCGGGAAGGAGAATCCATTTCTTGGCATTTAAAGGAAGCCTTAGGCCTAAAAGATAATACAAAGCGCATCGTTTTCCGTGAAATCACGAAACCTGCGATTTTAAATGCGATTCAACATCCCAGGGAAATTGATATGGATTTGGTGAATGCCCAACAGGCCCGCCGAATCATGGACCGTCTCATCGGTTTTGAATTATCACCCGTTCTGTGGTCTAAAGTACAAAAAGGTTTATCCGCTGGTCGGGTTCAATCGGTGGCAGTTCGCCTAATCGTCGAGCGTGAGCGTGAAATCGAAAATCACGAAAGCGTGGCAGCGTTTAAAGTGGCAGCACTTTTTGATTTGCCAGGTAAGAAAGTGTTAAAGGCTGAATTATCTAAGTCTTTTGCCAAAGAAAATGATGCCCTTGCCTTTTTGAAATCATGTGTAGGTGCCGAATTTAGTATCAAAGATTTAGAAACTAAACCAGCCAAAAAATCACCCGCGCCACCTTTTACGACGTCTACACTCCAACAAGAAGCTTCTCGAAAATTAGGTTTTGCTGTGGCAACTACCATGTCCATCGCTCAAAAATTATATGAATCTGGACGTATTTCCTATATGAGAACGGATTCGACGATGCTTTCGCAAGAAGCGCGCGATAAAGCAAAAGCGGCTATTGAAACGGCTTATGGAAGTCAATTTCATTATGCTCGTCAATTCAAAACGAAATCCGAAAATGCGCAAGAAGCCCACGAGGCTATCCGTCCAACGGATTTCGAGACAAGTACCATTTCAGGTGATGCTCGTGAAAAACGTTTATATGAATTGATTTGGAAACGGGCCATCGCTTCTCAAATGGCGGATGCCAAAATCGAACGTACGATCGCGCACATTAATATTTCTACTAATTCAGAAGTGTTGGTAGCTACCGGTGAAGTGATTGCATTTGAAGGCTTTTTAAAGGCTTATTTAGAAGGAAAAGATGAGGAAGATGAGGATGATGACAAGGATATGTTACCTCCTTTGACTGTGGGCCAAGTACTTGATTTAAATGAATTAAAAGCTCAGGAACGTTTTACACGTCCTTCGGCTCGATATACGGAAGCAAGTTTAGTGAAGGCATTGGAAGAAAAAGGCATTGGTCGACCTTCTACTTATGCCCCTACCATTTCTACGATCATCAAGCGTGCCTATGTCGTCAAAGAAGATCGCGACGGTCGTGTTCGAGAATTCCAAACGTGGATTCTGAAAGATGATGAAATAGCAGGTTCAAAAAATACCGAAATCGTAGGTACCGAAAAATCTAAATTATTCCCGACGCATATCGGAACCTTGGTGACGGATTTTTTGGTGGATAATTTTGTAGATGTGGTCGATTATAAATTCACCGCTGACATGGAGGATGAATTTGATAATGTCGCCAAAGGTAAATTGGAATGGAAAATCTTAATGAAGAGTTTCTATGCTAATTTTCATCAAACCATTGAAGATAGTAAATCGATATCTCGAACTTCGATTGGCGGTGGTCGGGAATTAGGCATCGATCCAGCCTCTGGACGTAAAATATCAGTGCGTTTAGGGAAGTTTGGCCCATTTGTCCAATTAGGGGAATCGGGGGAAGAAGAAAAACCTGTTTTTGCTAATTTAACAAAAACACAAAATGTGGCTAGTCTACAATTTGAAGAAGCTTTGGCCTTATTGGCTCGCCCTAAATTACCTCGGGAAATCGGTATTCATGAGGATAAACCTATGATTATTGGAGCCGGAAAATTAGGTCCTTATATTAAGTTTGATGGTAATTTTACAAGTATTCCTGATTCTTTTGATCCATTTACGATGGACTTAAGCGCGGCTTTATCGGTCATGGATTCGGCGTTAAAAGCAGCTGAAGCGGATGGATTAGGATATTTTGAGGATCAATTGCTCGAAACGGGGAAGGGTCGTTTTGGTCCATATGTCAAACACCACGGAAAATATTATTCTTTAGGCAAAACGGATCAATTAGGTTCTTTAACTCAAGAACGTGCGATTGAGCTTATTTTAGCTAAAAGGAATATGGAGGCGAATAAATTCATTAAGGAATTCGCCGAAAACGAGGCAGTAAAAATTGTAAACGGGATGTATGGTCCTTATATCCAAATTGGTAAACGGAATGTAAAAATTCCAAAAGGTACTGAGCCAGCTTCATTGACGTTGGAGGAATGTTTGGCCCTAGGAGATGCAGCTCCAGCCCCTAAGAAAGCACGTAAAAAATAAATTGGATGAAGATGGGTCAAATCATTGACGGAAAAATGGTGGCTGAATCGATGAAAGCGTCGATTGCAGCTGAGGTAAAAGAACTTTTGGCATCCGGTAAGCGTGCCCCACATTTAGTAGCTATTTTGGTTGGAAATAATGGGGCTTCTGAGACTTATGTGGCTAATAAAGTTAAATCTTGTGAGGAATTAGGATTTTCCTCCACTCTTTTACGATTCTCCCCTAGTATTACAGAAGAAGAATTATTACAAGCCGTTCGTGATGTGAATGCGAATGAGGATATGGATGGCCTGATCGTTCAATTACCCTTACCAGATCATATTAATCCTGATAAGGTCATGGAAACGATTGATCCTGCGAAGGATGTGGATGGTTTTCATCCGATTAACATCGGTCGCATGGCCAAAGGGCTTCCTGCTTATATTTCTGCTACACCACAGGGGGTATTGGATTTATTAGCCTATTACAAAATTGAGACTGCGGGAAAACATTGTGTAGTCGTGGGTAGAAGTCAGATTGTGGGTTTGCCGATGTCCATTTTAATGCAAAGAAATCATCCTGTCGGTAATTGTACGGTAACCCTGACGCATTCTAGGACGAAGAATTTGGTTGAAATGTGCCAACAAGCTGATATTTTAATTGCTGCTTTAGGTAAACCCGAATTTATCACTGCGGAACATGTTAAGCCAGGTGCTGTGATTATCGATGTTGGATTAACTCGCGTCGAAGATGCCTCAAAGAAGTCTGGTTTTGCCTTAAAAGGGGATGTGCTTTTTGATGATGTGATCGATAAATGTGCTTATATCACACCCGTGCCCAAAGGTGTGGGCCCCATGACGATTGTGTCCTTGATGAAAAATACTTTGCTTTCCGCCAAAGGACTGATTTATCCAAAAAACAATTAAGCTTGGTATAAGTAGCGGTGAAAAACGCCTAAGGGCAGTTTTTTGTCGTAGCCATCATTCAAATATAACTCGCCAGATTCAGCATTTTCGGGCACATTGAAAATGCCATTGACGAGGTTTTCCACGACTAAGGTAGAAAAGCCAAGCGAATATACATTCGTTAACAATATGTGTTCTTTGGGATCTAGAATTTCTTTCACCGAGCGAAGCATATCGTCGATTTGTTCTTCCAAAACCCACTTTTCGCCTTCAGGACCTCTCCCATATGCAGGAGGATCCAATAAAACGCCTTGGTAAAAATTACCCCTTCGCGCTTCTCTTTTTACGAATTTGAGGGCATCTTCTGCCATCCAACGAATCGAATCTAATTTCGACACTTCCATATTTTCTCTGGCCCAAGAAAGAACGGGCTTGACAGAATCCACATGGGTGACGTCTGCACCCATTTGTCGGCATACTAAACTAGCACCTCCTGTATAGGCGAATAAATTTAATAATTTCGGTTTAGGCGTCTTTAATAAAGGGATTTTTTCAGCTAAAAACTCCCAATTGGAAGCCTGTTCAGGGAATAAGCCTACATGTTTAAAAGAAGAAAGTGATATTTTAAATTGCAATTCTAAGGAGGGAGATTGATATGACAGAAACCATTTTTCGGGGACTCCTTTTTTTATCTCCCAGGTACCTCGTTCTATGCTACCTTTTTCTTTTTTAAAGTGTGCATCTGCTGTTACAGCCCAAAAATCTTCGGAAAGTGATTTGGTCCAAAGGGCTTGAGGTTCAGGTCTGCGAACACAAAATTCCCCAAACTGTTCTAATTTCTCAAAACCGCCAGAATCGATTAACTCATATTTTTTATTCCAAAACTGAGGGCTATCTATGGTGATGAATTGGTCTTTTTTCAATATTTAGGGCTTTAATTCGATTTTATTTAAGTAGAATACACTTCGTTTACCGTCTTCGTCATTACTAATACTTTGGTAACCATTGGCGATGAAATATGGGCCATACCAGTAATTTATATTTGACTTAACTGTACGGCGAACTCGATCTCCTTCGTTTACCGTTTCAATTTCTTGTACGCGTTCTGTTTCTGTTTTGCCTTGGTTACTGATGAGTTTGCTGACAATTTGATTTTCTTGGTTGTAAGATAGTAATACCTGGCCATCTACGACCGATGCCTTTATTTTTTGAACTAGTTTTTGTTCTTTTATATCCCCTAAATCAATGCAATGATCCCATAATAAATTACCATCCTTATCTAATTCAGCGATGATGGCATGTGTGTAGATCCATCCATCAAATTGTTGGGAATTACTATATGAATTATAACCTCGGTAACCCCAGGGGCTATAATAACTCGAGAATGGAGAATACAGGCCATAATTTCCATAACCCCATCGATATGGGCTCATCATATTCCAATAGGGAGAATATAAACCTCCCATGCCGCCTAAGAGCATTCCACCGTAGGGGCTGAAATTATTGTATTTGTAATCCGGATAAAATGATTCGGCAACGATTAAATAATTATCTCCTTTTTTAATGATATCATGCATCAGTAATCGATAATCTAGTCGTAAATCCTCTCCTTTCGTCTCTTTTTCCTTGATTTTTTTCTCTTGTCTTTCTTTTTGTCTTGGGTTTAAAAAATTAAAGAAATCGGTGAATTTGGTGAAGCTATAATATTTGGCGTTTAGTGGATTTCCGTCGATGTAGGAATTGAAATATAGTCCTTGAGAGCTTGGGCCTTTGGCAGAACCAATCGTATTTTTATGGCCATAGGTGCCCATGATTACTTGCAAGGAATCATTAATTTGATTTAATTTTCCATTCATCATCGCAAATTCATCGCTGGGATTCATCACGACCTGCCCGATTTGATTTCCATCCTCATCAAAAGACTTAATGACTAATTGATAATCTTTGGCTCTATTCCCCACTGAATAGGTGACATTTACCTGTTGCTGCAATGTATCTAAATCCATGGATTGGATTTCAGCTTGACCTTTGACAACGGCTGGCAAAATTCGGGTTTTACGTTCCTTTAAATTGGTGAATAAAATAATAGGTAAATTATTAACGACTCCACCAATGAAAAGGGAATAATTGAGGGCTTTAAAATTGGAGATTTCAATACGGTCTACGGAATAGATTTGGTATTTAGTAAGGCTTCCATCTTGAACATTGAGACGAAAAACGACGTAGGAATTACTTCTATACCGACTAAATAATAAAGATAAAATGGTCCCATCGAAACTGTGGGTTACATAATCTAAATTGGATTCCAAATTTCCATTTTTTGTCCAAACTTGTTCTAAATCCGTATTCAATTTTTGAATACTAAACGACTGTTTATTGAGTTGTGAAATGAGGATAAGTCCCTGATTACCAATAGGTATACTAAATGATTCCAAATCATTTCCCAGCATAGGAAATTCGATTCGTTTACTTGTTTGACTCCAAGAGCTAAACGTTGCAAAAAGCAAAAATAGGGCAATTAATCCATGTTTCATACCTACTGGGCGAGACTTAAAATGATATCAAATTCAGCCTTTAAAACGGGAGTGACAGACAAGCGAGATTGTTTGATAAGCGCTAGACCTTCCAATCGTTCGTCCGCTTTCATTGTTTTCAAGGTTACTGTTTTTTCCAGTTTTTGTTTAGGAATTAATTCAACCACCACCCATCTTGGATCTTCGGTGGTTGGATCTTGGTAAAACTCCGCATGAACTTCTGCCAGGCCTACGACTTCCATGCCTTCGTTTGAATGGTAAAAGAATACCCAATCGCCCTTTTTCATGGCTTTCATGTTATTTCTGGCTTGGTAGTTGCGAACACCATCCCAAACAGACTTCCCTTCCTTAACGAAATCATCCCAAGAATATTTGAATGGCTCTGATTTTACTAACCAATAATTCATGTTAGGGGAATTTAGGGAATTTTGAAAAATCAGGTTTTCGCTTTTCCAAAAAGGCATTTTTACCTTCTTTGGCTTCTTCTGAAAGGTAATATAAAAGCGTTGCATTTCCCGCTAATTCCTGAATGCCAGCTTGTCCGTCTAAGTCGGCATTAAACGCTGATTTCAGCATGCGAAGTGCTATTGGACTCTTTTCTAAGATTTTTTCACACCAGGCGACGGTTGTATTTTCTAATTCGTCCAACGGAACGACTTTATTAACCAATCCCATGTCCAAAGCTTCTTTGGCATCGTATTGATCGCATAATAACCAGATTTCTCGGGCTTTTTTTTGCCCAACTACTCGAGCCAAATAAGACGCGCCAAAACCGCCATCAAACGAACCAACATTTGGCCCGGTTTGTCCAAAACGAGCATTATCTGCCGCGATCGATAAATCGCAAATGACGTGTAATACATGCCCACCACCAATGGCCCAACCCGCCACCATCGCTACGACAGGTTTGGGAATGCTTCGAATTTGTTTTTGAAAATCCAATACATTTAGACGTGGCACTTGGTCCTCGCCTACATATCCTCCATCCCCGCGCACGCTTTGATCACCTCCAGAACAAAAGGCTTTTCCTCCTTCACCAGTTAAAATGATGACGCCTATTTTCGTGTCTTGTCTGGCCATTTCCATGGCTTCCGACATTTCTTGAACAGTTAAAGGCGTGAAAGCATTGTGTTTATGAGGTCTATTAATGGATATTTTGGCTATTCCATGGTATTGTTGAAATAGAATTTCTTTATACTCTTTAATGGTTTCCCAAGGAAAATTTGATTTCATTTTATTCTTTATTTAAATCATCGTTGTATTCCACGTCCCAGGTGTGGTCGGCTAATAATAAGACCTTGGCTAAAAAGCGACTATATTTAAAGGATCTCCCCCATTCATGTGGTGCGACCAAAGATAGTAAATCTGTTCCGTCTTCTTTCTCGTACAAATAATAGGTTTCATTGATAATCGGCTCAAAACCCATCGCTGCATCGTAAATGCGTTCAGAAATTTCTTTGCGTTCGGATATTAATTTGGCTTGTTTTGCCAACACTTCCATTTGCTGGTACAATTGGTTCATTTGCCGATCGGTTTGTTGGCGCATCGCCTTCACCGATCTTCCCTTTGTTTTCCCCATATCCTCCGGCTTAATGATGGCCGAACCTGCGGTATGGGCATAGGGCAATAAGCCAGGATTTTGGGCTACTTTCTCAGGATTGATTGGATTTAAAAATGGATCTTCAGACATATAGCTTAATAACCCACGAAATTAGAGAATGTTTGGCTAATTTTGGAAAGATTCTGAAATTATGCGCTTCATTTCCCCACGAAATAATGATTTCCCTGACCCTGTTTCTGATTTTGAAGCAGCCGTTTTTTCTTTTTGTCGGGAATGGAATGCGGGAAAGGCGCATTTTATGTTTCATTCATCGGGATCAACGGGTAAGCCCAAATCCATTGAATTATCCCGCGATCAAATGGCTTGTTCGGCTAAACTTACCGGAGCATGGCTTTCTCTTAACTCAAGGGATATCGCATTAATGGCACTTCCCGTGGAATATATTGCTGGGGCCATGGTTTTGGTAAGAGCTTTGGAATTGGATTTAGATGTACTTTTAGTGGATCCTTGTCAAAATCCCTTATTACATCTAGGTAATCATCAGGTTCATTTAGCCTCATTTGTTCCAACGCAATGGGCTACAATTCTTTCCTCTTCTGTTGACCTATTGTCCATATTTTCAAATGCCAAAGGAATATTATTGGGCGGAGCTTCTTTGGATCCTGAGCTTGAAAAGAGGTCGAGTGCCCTTAATTTGCCTATTTTTCATACTTATGGAATGACAGAAACGGTATCTCATGTGGCTTTCCGAGATGTACGCCTAGGGGACGAAATATATTCGCCGTTGCCTAGGGTTCAGATTCGATTAAACGAAAGGGGATGTTTATGCATTTCAGGGCCGATGACAGGCCAAGCATGGGTGGAAACCCAGGATATGGTCCAACTAGTGGATGCGAATTCATTTAGGTTTTTAGGTCGGGCTGATCGAGTCATTAATTCCGGAGGAAAAAAGATATTTCCAGATGTTGTCGAGAAATGGGTGCATGCCTATCGAATGGCCCAAGATTGGAAAGGAGATTTGATGATGGTAGGAATCCCAGATCAATTTTATGGACAAAAGGCGGTGTTATTTTCGACTATTGATTTGGATGTTGATAAAAAAAATCAACTAATTGATTTTTTAAAGACGAAAATACCCTCTGAGGATTGTCCAAAGGATATTATATTTATATCTCATTTTGAACTTTTGCCGAATGGTAAAATTGATGCTTTGAAAACCGTAGCTTTGTATCTAGAAAGACCCTAATTATGCCAAATCCTTTGGAACAATCCTTTACGCTATTTTATGAAAGTCCGAATAATGTACCTCCTCCCTATCATTTGGAGGCGGTTTTCCGGTTTTCAGATTTTTTAAGTCCTAATCCCAAAGTTGCGATGGATATTCAATATCTAGATCGCGAGGAATTTAGCAAAGAAGAATTATTGGGTGAAGGATTGACGGAAGAAAATTCATTTCAATGGTCAGGAGCTATTTCTTTAGCTTGGCGGAATCGAATGGCTGTGAATTTTGAGAAATACAAATCAGGTTCTTGTAATCCCAAGGATGCCGAACCGTTTATTACGATGGAATTAGCGGATACAAGCACTCGGGTACCTCGTTTTTTAGAGATGGAAGAAGGGCTTATTCAAGAATTTATGCAGGCTATTTTTGAGGTGGCGGGAAAAGAATTGCCTTTGTATTTAGGTTTTCAATTTAAGGATGAATTTGATGTTTGGAATCGATATGAAGGTGAAATGTCATTTTTCGAGTTGAATTATCGATATACGAATTCTAGCGGTCAGATAGAAGTCGTATCTGATTGGGATCAATTACAATCCTTAATGAATTTAGTTTATATAGCTGAATTTCAATCAGATAAGGCAAAAGAAGAATTGTCAAGAAAGGAATGTTTTGCGGTATTCCCTGGCGATGGGCGATGGTATATTGCAGGAGATTCTTTGCGTAAACCTTCGGGAAATAGTCAATATTTTGATAATTTAGAGGAAACACTTCAAAACCTATTTTCGTAAATCATGGAAATGATAAATCAACAAACGGAAGAATTAATCGAGGAGGTCTTATATCTTCAAAAATCCTCCTTATTACGGCTTCGAAATACAAGCGCTGCTGAACGGATTTTAAAATTGAAATCCATAGAAAAGTATATGTTGGATCACAAGCAAGAACTATTTGATGCCTTGTTTGCGGATTTCAAAAAACCGAGTTCGGAAGTAATTATAGCTGAAATGTTAGGGGTAAAAAGGGAAATAGCTCATGCGAAATCTCATTTATCCGCATGGATGAAACCTCAAAAAGTGGGAACCCCTCTCCTTTTGCTGGGAACTCAGAGCCATGTATTATATGAACCTAAAGGTCTTTGTTTAATTATTGCGCCATGGAATTATCCGTTTAATTTGGCCATTAATCCTTTAATACACGCCATTGCTGCTGGAAATGCGGTAATTATTAAGCCATCCGAATTAAGCCCCAATACCTCAGCTTTTATAAAAAAAATGATTTCACATTTATTTGATAAATCGGAAATAGCGGTTTTTGAAGGAGATGCTTCCGTTTCTACTTATTTATTAGCGCAACGTTTTGATCATATTTTTTTCACAGGCAGTCCGGCCATTGGAAAAATTGTCATGCGTGCTGCGGCTACCTATTTGACATCGGTTACCTTAGAATTGGGAGGTAAATCACCTGCCATTGTAGGTCCTGAGGTTGATTTAGTTTCAAGTGTTCAAAAAATAGCTTGGGGTAAGTTTTTAAATAATGGACAAACCTGCATTGCGCCTGATTTTGTATTTGTGCATGAAAAAGTTGCTTTTTCATTCATGGAAGAGATGGAAGCCACCGTACAAAAATTTTATAATACTGAAAATAATGGGATTGAAAAAAGTAAGGATTATGCCCGAATTGTCAATGAGCGCCATTTTCATCGGATAAAAACTTTGGTGGATGAAGCCATTTCAGAAGGAGCCAAAATCATATTTGGAGGTGAGTTTAATGAGGAGGATTGCTTCATTAGTCCAACCTTGATTAGCCATTGTACGGCTGAAATGCGAATTATGCAAGAAGAAATTTTCGGTCCGGTATTGCCAATGACGACTTATAAATCAGAAACCGAAATTGTAGATTATTTATCTGGAGAGGAAAAACCTTTGGCACTCTATGTATTTTCGAAGGATGATGTGTTTACGGAGTATATCTTAACTAATACATCCTCAGGAACAAGTGTTGTTAATGATTGTTTAATTCAATTCGGTCATACCGAATTGCCTTTTGGGGGTGTGAATCATTCCGGAATTGGTAAATCAGGTGGTAAATACGGCTTTATTGAATTTTCAAATCAAAAGTCGGTCGTTAAGCAAAATACCAATTTATTAAAGAATTTTTATCCACCATATACGTTCAAATCTAAATGGTTGATCGAGCAGGTCTTACGATGGTTTTAAGGTTTATTTTTTGTTTTTTATTTTTGGCTGTTTTAACCACTAAGGCGCAGAGTCTCTATCCTATTTTGGATCAAAATCCTGCATCTCTATCATTTAGGCAAATTTCTCTAAGTAAAAGTCCGATCAAAATTATTTATCCAAGTGGCGCTGATTCGCTAGCTCAGGTTACGGCTAATTATGTAAATCGGAATATTCTTCAAGTTGGTGAAGGTATCCTCACTAGTTTACATCCTTGGAAGATTGTCCTTCAAAATCAAGGAGTGGTTTCGAATGGTTTTGTCAGTTTATTTGCGCCAAGATCAGAATTTTTGAGTACGCCTAGCCAAGATGCTAGTTTACAGGGAAATAATGATTGGCTAGGCCTTTTGGTTTCCCATGAATCTCGACATTTATATCAAAATGAATTAGGAAGAAAAGGTCTGGGTTCTTTATTTAGAACATTTTGGGGAAGCAATGGACAAGGCCTGTATTCAAATTTAATGATTCCTAATTGGTTATGGGAAGGCGATGCCGTCGAAACGGAAACTCGCGTGAATGGGTTTGGTCGTTCACGCATTCCGCAATTTCAAATGCCTTTAAACTCATATTTATTGGAATATGGCATTCCGCATTATGCTAAATTGATGGGGAAATCCTACCGAGAATTGGTTCCCAATCATTATGTATTCGGTCAATTTTTTAGTTCTAAATTAATTCAAAGCTATGGAAATCAAGTTATTGGTGATTTATGGATTAAAAGTCTTCAACAACCAAGTTTGTTTTCCTTTTCTAAACACGTAAAAGAACTAACATCAAAAAATATAGATGTATGGTCTTCTTACGTGTTACAAAAACATATTGATTCATTGCGTGCTTTTGAGTTTGGGAAAAATATTCAAGGGGAACCGATTAGTCCAAAAGTTAAAAAAGGATTTACAGAATATGAATTTCCAGTTTGGGTAGCCCCATCGCGTATTATCGCTATTAAATCGGGTATTTCAACGATTCCTACCTTAGTTTCCATCGAAAATGGTCATGAAAAAACGCTAACGAGGCTTGGTCCATTTTATCCAAGTGGCATGCTTTCTGCTTCGAGGCAATTTGTAGTTTGGTCTGAAATCACTTTTCATAAGCGTTGGGCTCAAAAACAAGGTGCTCGTGTGGTAATTTTTGATTTGTTGACGGGTTTAAAAAGCTACATAGACAATCAGCAGAAATGGATATGCCCTAGTATAAGTACGGATGGAAATTACCTCTCTGTTTTGGTTCAAAGTGATGAAGGCACATCTTGGATCTTGATTTTAGATCGTAAAACACAAAAAATTATTACGCAAATCAACCCAGAGGCAGGTGCACAATTTTTGCATCCAAGGCTGTCTAATGAAGGCAGGTTGGTATACATTAAATTAAAAAACCAGCAAAAATCGATCGTAATTTATGATTGGCGAAAGCATGTTAAAACGATTGAAAAATCGTTTGGTTTCGAAAATATAGCATCAGCCCTTCTTAATGATTCTTTAGTATATTTTAATCGTCCCTGGCAAGGACGTGATCAGATATCCGCTTGGAATTATGTAAATGGAACAGAATATATTTGTAGCCAGTCCAATTTTGGTGCTTATTCAGCTTCAATTCAAGAAGGTAAATTAATATATGCACAATATAGTGCGAAAGGAAATAGTGTTGTTTCCTCTACTTCCAAAACTACCGTTAGTTCGCCTGTTATACAACCTGTTGTGACCAAAGAATTCGTTCCAGAGACCTTTAAAACAAAGCCCTATAGTAAATTGAATTTAATCAATATCTATTCTTGGGGGCCTTATGTGAGTTCTTCTGGAAATAAAATCGAGTTAAGTGTTCTTTCCAAGAATGTAACCAATACATTACAAGTGGGTGCTGGATATCAATGGGACGCGAATGAACGGACGGGAACTCAATTTGTTAAGGGATCTTTCCAGGGATGGTGGCCTGTCATTGATTTTTTGGCCCAACAAGGAGGTCGGCAAACTCAAATTTATTTAGATCGAAAATTGCCTTATGATTCATTGAGAACAGATCAATGGATACAAAGAAAAATGGATATAGGCATTCGTTTGCCTTTTAATTTAACGCATAGTGCATTTCAGGAAAATTTAACTTGGTCTAGTACCTATAGTATTTTCCAGGTTGAGGGATATGATTTACCCAAAAGATATCGGTCCGAAGCATTTGATGGAACTTATAGCTCCATGAACCATTCATTGTCGTATAATAAAATGCTGAATAAATCTTTGTTGGATTTGCAATCTAAATGGGGAATTCAGGCGAATATATATTGGACAGGCATGCCATTTAAGCAAGAATTACAGGCTGAATTATTGGCATTTCAAGCAAGGATATTTTTACCCGGATTGTTAAATCATCATGGGCTTTCATTGCGCTTGGGTTTTCAAAAAGAAATGAAAGGAAATTATAATTTCTCAAGTCCCCTGATTTTTCCTCGTGGTTATCAATATGAGGTCTTTGATGACATGTTTTTATATGCGGTTGATTATCGCTTTCCTATTTCAAATATGGATACTCATTTGGGTCGATATTTATATTTTACCCGTTTGAAAGGGAATCTTTTTGCAGATGGAGGTCGAGGAAATTATATGGTTTATGGTCAGGTTCAATCACAAAATTTCCAATCCTTGGGATTTGATTTGACGAGTCAATTTCATGTGTTGCGTTTTTCGCAATCTTTTGAATTAGGTGTTCGGGGCGTATATAAACCATTGACCGGTTCGATGGAATGGTATCCGCTGGTCCTAGATATCGGATTTTAATGAGAAATATTCTTTTATTTTTCCTATTCTGTCCGACTTTGTTTTCATGTCAAAACACAGGTGATGTTAAAGGTGAGAGCATTCCCCCCTATGCCGTCTATCTGAATAAACAAGATCCTGCAAAGGTTATAGCATTTACTAGTCAATTGCTCGAGGAGCAGGTAAATTCATCGCTATTTTATCTTCGAGCCAAAGCCTATTATGACCTTCATGCCTATAAAAAAGCTTATTTGGATATTAATAAAGCGTTAGAAATAGTGCCAAGTGATTTAGATTATTTATTTCTTTCAGCCCAAATAAAATTTAATTTAGAATTATACCAAGAAGCATTAGAAGATGCGCATATCGTGGAATCTGCTGGGGTTCATAGGTTATCACTTTGGAATTTGTTGGCTCAAATTCATTTATTTCTACACCGTCCCGCGCTTGTTCAATTTTATATTCAAAAATCTAATAAAGAAGGGATTTCAAATGAATATTTTAAGATTCAAATGGCTAATTCCCGACTAGCATTTATGGATAGTTTATCATTTGATAAACGATATTTCGTCCTATCAGATGAAGAAGGCAAGGACCCATTATTACATAGGCTTCAATTGGAGTCCAATATGTTAAGTATGCCTGCTATCATGTTTCAATCTGCGATATTGACCGAAATGAAGAAATACCCCTTAGATCCTCATTTGCTCAGGATTTGGGCTAGATTTTTAGTCAAAATAGGTAAATATGAATTAGCAGATCAGGTATATCAACAAGTGAATGTACAGTTTGTTGATAATTTTAAATTTAGATTCGAATTGGCCCAATTTTATATGAGGATTCGTAATTATCCAAAGGCCTTGGCTGTATTGGAAACTATTCCCCTCAATTTTCTACAATTCAATGAAGTTTTATGGTTAAAATCTTTGCTTTGGGGTTATATGGGAAATAAAACCGCAAATTTGGCTGTATTGGATTCTGGTATTCAATTATTTTCGAGGGATTATCGTTTCTTAGGAGCAAAGAATCGATTATTAGGAAAAAAAATTGATTCCACACAGGTCATGCAAGATTCATTATCCAATGTGCCCCGTGAATTTTGAGCTTAAATTCGTACATTTGTGCAAAATTTTTTACAATGATTAAAATTACCTTTCCAGATGGACAAGTTCGCGAATTCGAAGTAGGAATTACGGCGAATGAGATTGCGATGCAGATTTCTGAGGGTTTGGCGCGTAATGTGTTGGCCGCAAAATTAAATGATGACGTGGTGGATTCTTCCACGCCTATTTTGGAAGATTCTGCTTTACAGTTATTAACTTGGAATGATGCGGATGGTAAAAAGACTTTTTGGCATTCCTCAGCCCATTTATTAGCTGAAGCCATTGAAGCGCTTTATCCTGGAACAAAGTTTGGCATAGGTCCGGCTATTGAACAAGGTTTTTATTATGATATCGATTTAGGGGAACAGGAGTTTGGTTCTGAACAATTTAAGGCGATTGAGGATAAAATGTTGGAATTAGCTCGTTTGAAGCAAGAATACCAACGAAAAGAAGTTTCCAAAACAGATGCCATTGCCTACTTTCAAGCGAAAGGTGATGAATATAAATTAGAATTATTAGAGGGCCTATCAGACGGTTCGATCACCTTTTATAGCCAAGGGAATTTTACGGATTTATGTAAGGGTCCACATATTCCACAAACAGGGTTTATTAAGTCAGTAAAATTATTGAGTGTGGCAGGCGCCTATTGGCGTGGGGATGAAAAGCGAAAGCAAATGACCCGTATTTATGCCATCACTTTTCCAAAGGCAAAAGAATTAGAGGAATATTTGACCTTATTAGAAGAGGCTAAACGCCGTGATCACCGGAAATTGGGTAAGGAATTAGAATTATTTGCATTTTCTGAAAAAGTAGGTATGGGATTGCCCTTGTGGTTACCTAAAGGAACTTTGTTAAGAGAACGTCTTGAGAATTTTTTACGGAGAGCGCAAGTACGTGCAGGTTATTCGCCTGTGATAACTCCTCACATAGCGAGCAAGGAATTATATGTCACCTCAGGACATTATGCGAAGTATGGGAAAGATTCGTTCCAACCCATTCGTACTCCGGATGAGGGCGAAGAGTTTTTCTTAAAACCAATGAACTGTCCGCATCATTGTGAAATATATAAAACGAAGCCGCGTAGTTACAAAGATTTGCCCTTGCGATTGGCCGAGTTTGGTACGGTATATCGATATGAACAATCAGGAGAATTACATGGATTGACGCGGGTTCGAGGATTTACACAGGATGATGCGCATATTTTTTGTCGACCTGATCAAGTGGAAGAGGAATTCATGAAGGTGATTGATTTAGTTTTATATGTATTTAAAGCTCTAGGCTTTCATGAATATTCAGCCCAAATTTCTCTCCGAGATAAAGAAAATCGAGAAAAGTATATAGGCAATGATGAGGATTGGGATCGCGCGGAAGCTTCGATTATTCGCTCGGCAGATGCGAAGGGACTTCCAACGGTTATTGAATATGGCGAAGCAGCATTTTATGGCCCCAAATTGGATTTCATGGTGCGCGATGCCTTGGGCCGTAAATGGCAATTGGGAACTATTCAGGTAGATTATCAATTACCTCAACGATTCGAGTTAGAATATACTGGTTCAGATAATGCAAAGCATCGTCCTGTGATGATTCACCGGGCGCCTTTTGGCTCATTAGAACGATTTGTAGCTATTTTGATAGAAAATACGGCGGGTAATTTCCCATTGTGGTTATCGCCTGATCAATTGGCCGTCTTGCCTATTTCGGAGAAATATGAAGATTATGCCAATGAAATTTATTTACGTTTACAGGAAAAAGATTTACGAGGCTATGTGGATCACCGAGACGAAAAGATTGGGCGTAAAATTAGGGATGCAGAAGTTAGTAAGGTGCCTTTTATGATTGTGGTAGGGGAAAAAGAGCAAGCGGAAGGCTTGGTGAGTATACGTAAAAAGGGACAGGGTGATTTAGGCTCAATGAGTGTAGATGCTTTCATTAACTTGGCTCAGGAGGAGATAGCCCAACTGACAGTGGATAAGTAATTGCCTTCAATTTTTGCAATTCCGTTAAAAATGCTTTAGATTTCGAATTGATTCAAATAAAATAAAACAAAATTATATTTATGGCTTTACGCCCCAATAACAATTACCGAGGAAACCGAAGAGAAGAAGAACCGTATCGAATTAATCAATTGATTCGTGGTGTTGAAGAAGTTCGTTTAGTAGGCGAAAATGTAGAACAAGGAGTATACGAATTCTCAAAGGCCATCGCCATGGCTGAAGCTCAAAGTCTTGATTTAGTTGAGATTTCTCCCAATGCAGTCCCTCCTGTTTGTAAGGTTATCGATTATGCAAAGTTTAAGTATGATCAAAAGAAAAAGCAGAAAGAAATTAAGGCGAATGCCACCAAGACAGTCATTAAAGAGATTCGTTTTGGGCCGAATACAGATGAACATGATTTCAATTTCAAATTGAAACATGCCGTTAATTTCCTCAAAGAAGGTGCAAAAGTAAAAGCCTATGTTCATTTCGTGGGTAGAACGATTGTATTTAAAGAACGAGGCGAAATGCTTTTGTTAAATTTTGCAAAGGGATTAGAGGAAGTTGGAAAACCAGACGACATGCCTAAGTTAGAAGGTAAGCGGATGAGCATCATTTTCTCGCCAAAAGCGCAAAAGAAATAATTTTAAACAATCCGTGGAATTATAGGGTAATTTACTTACTTTTGCGTTCCAATTTTTTACATTTAATAATTATAAGAATGCCAAAAATTAAAACAAACTCTGGAGCGAAAAAGCGTTTCAAAGTAACGGGAACTGGTAAAATTAAGCGTAAACACGCTTTTCACAGCCATATCCTTACTAAAAAAACAACGAAACAAAAGCGTAATTTAGTGCACGCTACTTTAGTTTCACCCTCTGATATGGGCCGCGTAAATTTACTATTAGGTCTGTAAGTATCAGTTTAAAGTTATTGTTAAACCAGAATAATGGCAAAAAAGAGTTCAAACGAACCGCCTACATTCAAAAAACAAAAAAATTATGCCACGTAGTGTCAACCATGTAGCTTCAAGAGCTAGAAGAAAAAAAATCCTTAAGTTAGCCAAAGGATTTTACGGTCGCGGAAAGAATGTCTGGACTGTTGCTAAAAACAAAGTAGAGAAAGGTTTGCAATATGCGTACCGGGATCGTAAAGTAAAGAAAAGAGATTTTCGTGGACTTTGGATTCAACGTATTAATGCAGCTGCCCGCCAAGAAGGTCTATCCTATTCGGCATTTATGGGTAAATACAATAAATCTGGAATGGCTTTAAACCGTAAGGTGTTAGCTGATTTAGCAATGAATCATCCAGAAGCATTTAAAGCGGTACTTAAGAAAATGTCTTAATACCCTATATTAAAAAGGAAAGTCCCGAATTTATTCGGGACTTTTTTTTATCTTTTATCTTTGTTTCCTAATTCATTGGCCTTGCAAACACCTCGTTATTTTGATTATGCGGCTAGCACACCTGTAGATCCCATTGTCTTGGAATCTATGATGCCCTATTTTTCTAATATTTATGGAAACGCAGGTTCATCCCAACATTATTTTGGATGGCAGGCCAACGAAGGCGTTGAGCTAGCCAGAAAAGAAATTTCCGACTATTTTAAGGTACAATCTTCCCAAGTCGTATTTACTTCCGGAGCCACTGAATCCATAAATCTGGCTATATCCGGCTACCTATCAAACCTAGAACCAGGTCACCTGATAACTTCCGCCATCGAACATAAAGCTGTCTTAGAGGTTTTCAAACATCTAGAAAAGCTAGGCTGGGATATTCGTTATCTAATGCCTTCGGAGGATGGTATTATTTCGCTTGAGGATATTCAAAATGCCATAATACCCGGCAAAACTCGTTTCGTCTCCATCATGTGGGTGAATAATGAATTGGGAGTCATTAATCCAATTCATGAAATTGCTAAGCTCTGTTCTGAGCATGGTATTATATTTCACTCCGATGCGACACAGGCCATTGGTAAATTGGACATTCACCATGGACCATTACCTGATTTACTTAGTTTTTCAGGCCATAAAATTTATAGCCCCAAAGGTATCGGCGCTTTGGTTTTCAAAAAAGGAATTAGGCTACAACCTCTTATTTTAGGGGGAAGTCAGGAACGTAATTTAAGGGCTGGTACCTTGGCAGTCCAACAAATAGTGGCTCTGGGTACTTCTTTTTCTCGTCTCCCATTTTATTTGTCCCATCTTGATCGGATTACTTCTTATCAAAAGGACCTCGAATTAGTTTTAATCAATCATTTTCCTGATCAAATTAGAATTAATGCATCCAATTCTACGAAAGTGCCACATTTGATAAATATCACGTTAGTAGGTATAGATTGGGAAAAGATGTTTCGAACCATGCCTCAAATTGCATTTAGTAATGGTTCGGCTTGTAATGCTAAGACACACAAACCCTCTCATGTTTTGATGGCACTAGGACATAAAGAAAGTGATGCATTAAGTACGATGCGGATTTCTATTTCGCATGTAACTAAGGAAGAAGACTTTCAATTCTTAAAAAAATATTTGATTGAAAAATTGACCATTTTATTTTCTAAATGAAGGAGTTAAAGCAAATCATTCGAAAAATTAGAGACCTCCAAAACGAGGGTGTCTCATTTTGTTTGGCCACAGTCGTTCATGTAGATGGCTCAGCCTATCGAAGACAAGGGGCACGTATGTTGATATCGGAAAACGGAGACTGGTGGGGAGGTATTTCAGGAGGGTGTTTAGAAGGCGATATGTTGAAAAAGGCACAATTTGCCATGATGAGCCATTCCCTTCAAACTGTGCAATATGATACAAGGGAAGACGATCCTTTTGAATTAGGCATTGGATTGGGTTGCAATGGGCTGATTGATATTTTAATTATACCCGATCAAGAATATTTGATTTCATTTGCGGATCTATTAGAAAGGCAAATGGAAGAAAATGTCTCCACTCTTCTTCTCCATATTTTTTCTAAAAAGGATTCTAAATTGCACTGTATTACGAAGTGTATGGAACGTCCTGTCTCAATAGATGAGACATCATGGACCGCTTGTCATAACTTAGGTTCCGCTTTCTTTTGGGAAACGGAAGATGAATATTGTTTTTTGGAAAGAATTCCAGCGAAGTCCCGTTTATGGATTTTTGGTAATCAATTCGATTCACTTAATTTAATTGAACTATGTGAATGGTTGGATTGGGAGGTACATTGGGTTGGTAATCTGACTAAAATGCCTTCGACCTATGTTGCTAAGGTTTCTTCTTGTTATGGCTGGGAAGACGCTCGTTCGATTATGCCCACGGATCATTTGGTGATGATGACGCATGATTTTGACCGTGATGTTCGACTTATTTCAGAAATAATTCCGAGCCTAAATCCGAATCAATATCTCGGCATTTTAGGACCTAAAAAGCGGATGGATAAACTTCAATCGGCTTTAAGTAATACGTTAACGAATGAAATTAGAAATCGGATATTTAGTCCTGTTGGTTTAGATTTGGGAGCTCAGGGCCCCTATGAAATCGCGGTTGCCATTATTTCTGAAATAATAGCGCATGCAAATGGTCGTGATGGACATTTCTTACGTAAGCGATCTGGGTCAATTCATGGATAAAAAAAATCCCAGTCAAAGACCGGGATTTTTTATTTCACCTCTAAACCTATTATTTAACTTCTTCGAAGGCTACATCTTCAGCGCCTCCATCATTGGAATCTGTAGGTTCTGCTGTATTTTGACCTGCATCCCCCGCATTTCCTGCCGCATACATTTCTTGTGAAGCAGCGGTCCAAGCGGTATTTAATTTTTCTAATCCTGAATCAATGGCGGCTAAATCTTGTGAAGCATGCGCTATTTTTAATTCTGCTAAAGCTCCTTCGATGGCTGTTTTATTTCCTTCGGATAATTTTTCACCGTATTCTTTCAATTGTTTCTCAGATTGGAAAATCAATGCATCAGCTGAATTCACTTTCTCGACGCGCTCTTTTTCGATTTTATCCGTAGCCTCATTCGCTTTGGCTTCATTTCGCATCTTCTCGATTTCTTCATCTGTTAAACCGCTCGATGCTTCAATTCTGATTTTTTGCTCCTTCCCTGTTCCTTTGTCTTTAGCTGAAACTTGGAGAATACCATTCGCATCGATATCAAAGGTTACTTCGATTTGAGGAATACCGCGTTGTGCCGGTGGTAAACCATCTAAATGAAAGCGTCCTAATGAACGGTTATCTTTGGCCATGGGACGTTCTCCTTGTAGTACATTAAGTTCTACGGAAGGTTGATTATCCGCGGCGGTTGAGAATACCTCTGATTTTTTGGTAGGGATGGTTGTATTAGACTCAATTAATTTAGTAAACACTCCTCCCATCGTTTCAATACCCAATGAAAGTGGTGTAACGTCCAATAATAACACATCTTTTACCTCACCGGTTAATACTCCTCCTTGGATTGCCGCTCCGATCGCCACCACTTCATCTGGATTAACCCCTTTAGACGGTTTTTTACCAAAGAACTTTTCTACTTCTTCTTGGATACGTGGAATACGTGTAGAACCTCCAACTAAAATCACCTCGTCAATATCCGCATTGGTATATCCTGCGTTTTTCATGGCACGCTTACAAGGCTCCAAGGTGCGTCGGATTAAGCTATCGGCTAATTGCTCGAATTTTGCTCTGCTTAAAGATCGAACTAAGTGTTTTGGAATACCGTCAACCGGCATGATATATGGCAAATTAATCTCAGTGGATGCGCCAGAACTTAATTCAATTTTTGCCTTTTCTGCGGCTTCCTTTAGGCGTTGTAAGGCCATTGGATCCTTGCGAAGGTCAATATTTTCATCTGAAATGAATTCTTCTGCTAACCAATTGATGATAACTTGATCAAAATCATCTCCCCCTAAGTGCGTATCGCCATCCGTTGATTTTACCTCAAATACCCCATCCCCTAATTCCAAAACAGATACGTCAAATGTTCCTCCACCTAAGTCGAAAACGGCAATTTTCATATCTTGCCCCTTTTTATCGACGCCATAGGCTAATGCAGCGGCGGTTGGTTCATTAATAATACGTTTCACTTCTAAGCCGGCGATTTGACCAGCTTCTTTGGTTGCTTGACGTTCTGCATCATTAAAATAAGCAGGGACGGTAATAACAGCTTCTGTAACGGTTTGGCCTAAATAATCTTCAGCGGTTTGTTTCATCTTCGTTAGAATTTGAGCTGAGATTTCTTGCGGGGTATATAAACGATCTCCAATGCGTACACGGGGCGTATCGTTATTTCCTTGTTCTACATTGTAGGAAATTGTTTTTAATTCAGATCCTACTTCTGAATATTTTTTACCCATAAATCGCTTTACGGATGAAATTGTGTTTTGTGGATTTGTGATGGCTTGACGTTTCGCAGGATCACCTACTTTACGTTCGCCATTTTCTAAGAATGCTACAATCGATGGCGTTGTTCTCCTTCCTTCCGAGTTTGCAATAACTACGGCCTCATTTCCTTCCATTACCGCCACACATGAGTTGGTGGTTCCTAAATCAATTCCAATTATTTTTCCCATGATAGTTTTTAATTTTTTCCCCACATTCACAAGGATAATGCCATCCTGGTCATATGATGACATTTATGACATATTGTCACAATATGAAATATTATTAATTAAATAGGTTGCCTTTCGTCAGGGAAAGGGCATATTCTTGTATATTTGTGTCGCTAAAAACCATCAATATGTCTGAAATTTCTGATTTTACCTGGGTAGAAGGAGCCGAACCTCATCGCTTACGCACCAAAGAAATTATTAAAAAACATCCTGAAGTAAAAAAGCTAATTGGAAAGAATCCGAATACCATGTATTGGATTTTGGCTTGTGTGAGTTTTCAATTAGTGATGGCTTATTATATCAAGGATTATTCTTGGTGGACTATCATTGCCGTAGCGTGGTTTATTGGTGCCTTTCCAGTGCATACTTTATTTGTTTGCATTCATGAATCGGCGCATAATCTTATCTTTAAGAAAAATTCTTGGAATGTTTTTGCTGGTATTATAGCAAATTTTCCTTCGCTCGCTCCTACGGCTATATCTTTTAAAAATTATCATTTGAAACATCATGCATTTCAAGGAGTACATGAATTGGATGCGGATTTGCCGGATTATTGGGAAGCGAAATTAATTAATAATTATTTTGTTGGTAAGATGGTTTGGTTGTTTTTGTTTCCATTTTTTCAAGGGATTCGGACGATTCGTTGCATCGAATTAGCAGTTTTGGATCGTTGGGTGATTATGAACATTGTTGCCCAAATTACCTTTGATGTCGCGATTGTCTATTTTTGGGGATGGCCGGCTCTAGCCTATTTGGGTTTAAGCTTTTTGTTTTCCGTGGGTTTACATCCCTTAGGGGCGCGATGGATACAAGAGCATTATTTGGTCTTAGATAAAAACCAAGAAACGTATAGTTATTATGGAGGTTTGAATGGCATTAATATGAATGTGGGATATCACAATGAGCACCACGACATGCCATCGATTCCCTGGAATAATTTGCCAAAATTAAAAGCTGCAGCTCCAGAATTCTATAAGAATTTAAAGTATCATACGTCTTTTGTCAAATTGTTTTTCACCTTTTTGTTTTCGCAAGAAGTGGGTTTATATTCCCGAATTGCCAGAAAAGAAAGAGGTGGAGTTGCCTTAATCGACAAATCCACCCCGGATATTGATTTAATAGCTTGATTTTAAACTTCTGCTTCTTCGGGTATTTGTATTAATTTTTTGCCTTTGGAATCTAATGCATAAGCATTTCCAAATACATAAATAGTACAGGCTTTGTTAGAAAGATTTTGAATTTCAACGCCCAATTCGTATACCCGTATCTGAATCTGATTGGATCTAAAATTTATTTTAAACGAATATTCTGTCCATTGTTTGGGTAGAAATGGGCTAAAATGTAGGGCATTATTCGCTACTGTCATGCCTCCAAAGCCCTTAACGATCGACATCCAGGTTCCTGCCATGCTGGTGATGTGGCAACCATCCTCCGTATCATTATTATAATCATCCAAATCTAAGCGCGCGGCGCGTGTGTAAAATTCATAGGATTTATCTTCCTTGCCTAATTTGGCTGCTAAAATACTATGTACACAGGGACTTAAGGATGATTCATGAACGGTAATGGGTTCATAGAAATTGTAGTTACGTTCTAATTCGGCCTTTGTGAAATCATTTTCAAAGAAATAAAATCCTTGGAGGACATCTGCCTGTTTGATGTAACAAGAACGTAAAATTCGGTCCCAAGACCAATTTTGGTTAATCGGTCTTTGCCCCATCGGAATTGTATCCACTGACGCGATTTCTTTATCTAAGAAACCATCTTGTTGTAAATAAATGCCACGGTTTTTATCTTTCGGAAAATACATATGATCCGAAATTTGTTTAAATAGGTCTAGTTCCTCGAAATTAAAATCTGTCATTGCCATTTTTGACGAGGCAATTTCAGGATATTGTTCGCATATTTCTTTGTGTACTTCGATGACATAACGCAGGCACCAAGCAGCTAAATAATTCGTGTACCAGTTATTGTTGATATTATTTTCATATTCATTAGGACCCGTGACACCCAGCATGACATAGTGTTTTTTGTCTTCGGACCAATTTACGCGTTGCGCCCAAAAACGCGCGATACCCAGCAATACCTCCCATCCATACTCAGCTAAATGTTGGCGATCTCCCGTATAATTTACATAATCCTGAATAGCGTATGCGATAGCCCCATTGCGATGAATTTCTTCAAAGGTTATTTCCCATTCATTGTGACATTCTTCCCCATTCATGGTCACCATGGGATATAAAGCAGCACCATTTGAAAAGCCTAGTTTTTCAGCATTTTCAATGGCACGATCTAATTGTTTCCAACGGTAGATCAATAAATTTTTAGCTACTTCTGGGGCAGCTGTGGATAAATAGAAAGGAATGCAATAGGCTTCGGTATCCCAATAGGTACTTCCGCCGTACTTTTCACCTGTAAATCCTTTCGGGCCTATATTTAGGCGATCATCTTCGCCGGTATAGGTTTGATTTAATTGAAATATATTGAATCGGATCCCTTGTTGGGCCGCGACATCGCCTTTAATTTTAATATCATTTATCGCCCATTTGTTCGCCCAAGCGCTTTCCTGTTCGGCTAACATGGCCGGGAAACCCTTGGCTTGAATTCGAGTTAAATAGGAAAATAACTTATTTTCCAGTTCTGATTTCGGATGGTTCTCTGAACTTAGATTAACAGCGTATTTAATGAGCGTTAATGGCTGATTTTCAAAAGCCTCTACTTCATATTGGATGGCAGCATATTTCTCTTTTGTGAGTGCATGGCCTTGAATATTAACGACTTGGTCAGTGCGAAGAAATTCGATTTTTTGGCCCGTAATGACCTCGAAGTTTGTTTTTTTTGTTTTAGACCAAACAAATGATGTATGATCTTGTGCATGAACTTTTACTTCGTCCCAGAATGTATCATCGTAATTCGCGTCTTTATTTTTGATGTTTCCATCGATAAACACATTAAACTGAATGATTTCAGAAAAATTCAATGGCGTTAAGGAATAAGCAATTACGCCAGCTTCGTCGTCCGCTAAACTATTTAAACGAGTAGATTCGATTTGTACTTGTTTGCCATTGGATAACTCGATTTTGCAGGTTCTGAATAAAAAGCCCTTCTGCATGTTTAATTCACGGTAGAAGGAAAGAATTTTACAGGTATGCAGGTCTACAAGGATGCCATCGATTGATATTTCGATGCCATTCCAATTCGCGGCATTGAGTACTTTGGCAAAATATTCTGGATATCCGTTTTTCCACCAACCTACTCGAGTTTTATCTGGGTAATACACCCCAGCTACGTAATTTCCTTGTAAGCTTTTTCCAGTATAGGTTTCTTCGAAGGACCCACGCTGGCCCATTCGGCCATTTCCTAAGGAGAATATAGATTCGGTGACTTCGTTGAACTCAGGATGGAATTGATCTTCAATGACCTTCCATTCGTCCAATTTTAAATACTGCTTCATTCCGTTTTTAGTTGAACTAGAGATAATCCTACAAAAATAGAAAATGTCTCACAGCTGTAATTTCTGTGCTAAGGTGTTTCTTAAAATTTTAGTAAATCGCTGGCTAAAACACCTGTAAAATTGGGGATTATTTTGTCTGCTTGGTGTAAAACATGTGCATCTCCAATCCCGATGGCCATCATTCCTGCACGTTTGGCTGCCTCTACTCCTGCTTCTGCATCTTCGAACACAATACATGTTTCTGGGGACACCTGAAGCGCTTCGGCTCCTTTTAAGAAAACTTCTGGATCAGGTTTGCTTTTACTCACATGATTCCCATCAATAATGGCATCAAAATAGGTGGCTAAACCTGTTTTTTCTAAAATAATTTGTGCGTTTTTACTTGCCGAACCTAAGGCAATTCGATACCCTAATTTTTGTATGTCTTCCAAAAACAATAGGACCCCTGGTAAAATCTCACCAGGATTCATATGGCTAATTAATTGTAAATAATGATCATTTTTTTCAATCAGCCATGCGTTCTTTTGTTCCTGTGTCGCCTCTTTATTCGCCCAAGCTAGTATTCGATCTAAAGATGCCACGCGGGAGACACCTTTTAATTGTTCATTTTGCGCCTCTGTTAAGATATATCCAAAATTTGCCCCTAAAGTTTTCCATGCTTGAAAGTGATATATCGCCGTATCCACTAAAACCCCGTCTAAATCAAATAAGCATGCCTTATACTTCATCCTATGTATTTTATGTATTTTTTCCTTTTGAATGACCAAAATTATTACTTTTACAGATAGCTTAAAAGGAAAATTAGCTATGCTAATCTGTTTATTTTATGAATTATTTATTGTGTTCGCTGTTGGCTGTTTTTAGTTTCGGGCCTTTAGGTGCGCAGGTATTGCCTAATTTACATCCTATGTCGTCCAATCAGCCTAATACACACAAATTTGTGGTGTATCAAATGATGTTTCATCTTTGGGGAAATCAATATGCCGGTGCCCTGAAAAAGAATGGATCTTATCTTGAAAATGGGGTTACCAAATTTTCTGATGTTTCAACCAAGAGTTTAACCGCGCTGCAAGCCAAGGGCATTTCGCATTTGTATGCCACAGGTTTATTAGAACATGCGACCATGGAGGATTTTTCGGCCTATGGTTCGCCATTAGATCATCCGATGGTTGTGAAAGGTCGGGCGGGTTCTCCCTTTGCAATCAAAGATTATTACGATGTAAATCCATTT
>CAIVPF010000088.1 GCA_903907745.1 uncultured Cytophagaceae bacterium
GGGTATTCCCCTTTCCGACGAGCGATAACCAAATCCCACTAAAGTTTTGCTAAATAAACTGTCCGACATGGACATCAAAATTCGTGCATTATCCGCCGTCGGACTCACAAATTGTATGAAATCATCTACAAGTAAAGTCAGGCCAACCTGACCGGTGGTCGCCGAAAAGGAATTCGAGATTACAGAGGATTTTTGAGCCGTCAAAGTAGACCCCAAAAAGGCAAAACCAATTGCCAAAAAGACTCGCCTATACCAATTCAAAGGTCGGATCCAAAATGATTTTCCCTTTGATTAAACAACGCTCGCCTTTTGTCTTCGCGAAATAAGCATTCCGACCATGTAATATCCGGTCATCATGAAAGAAAACCGCATCGCCTTTTTCCAATTGAACCGGCGTAATCAAGCCCGAAGGCACAATGCGCGACTCTAAAAAATGGTGAAAATCTTCACACAATTGTAAGGCTTCCGGGGTATTTTGGGTATCGATGCAGTAGTAATTCCAGTTGGCCAACCACCCCTTCTCATCCTCATCCAATATCTTCCGAACTTTCTTATTCCCCGCTTTATCAAAATTCACGATCGTTGTCATCAGGCGATCTAACAATTCCTGCTGCCCATCCAATTGCATACAAGCCACCAATTCAGGTAAATCAAAAAAGGTCGTAGCACCACCAAATGTCGCTCGCGACTCACAAAAAAAGAATTGCAAAGACTTTTCATCACCTAATTCTACATAGGAATCATCCGTATGCAAGGGCTGACGCGTATTTGAACTCCGATAGCGATCTTGAACGGCCGGATCATAAGAAATATCAATCCATCGATTCTCCTTCCGCTCTCCGGTCAATAAATCCTCATCCTCATTAAAAATATCGCCGATCGAATCCGATAATTCCGTGTAAAACTGCTGAATGGGAATCGGCAATTGATAACCAGATAAATGAATGACTTTATACCGCGTGATCGCCTGCTTTAAGTTCGCGATTGTTTCCTCCGCCGTTGTGAATTCGATTTTCTTGAAAAATTCCATATACCTAATTTATCCCCGAATTTAAGAAAATAAAACGAAACAAATTAACCTTCTAGGTAACAATCATATTTTCAAATCATTAACTTGCAACACCTATCTAACACCTATGAAAAAACTAATATTCTTGCTTTGCATGCTCGGAAGCATGCAGGCGATGGCCCAACAGCCTTTTGTCGCAAATTACGACGAAAATAAAGTCGGGAATTTTACCCTCCCAAATCCCCTCAAAAAGACCGATGGATCCCTGATTCAATCCGTAAAAGACTGGGAAATTCAACGTACTTATTGGTTAGGCCTATACGAACAATACATGTTCGGGAAAATGCCTAAGAAAAAAATCGCGCAATCTTATCAATTGATTTCCAAAACCAACATCATGGCAGGAAAAGCCACCCAATATATTTGGAAATTGACTTTTGCCGGAAAATATGATGTGACAGTCCTCGGCGTGCTACCCAACGTAAAAACGAAAGTCCCTGTTTTCATCGGGTTAAATTTCTGCGGAAATCAAACAACTTCCAGCGACCCCAATATCCCTTTGTTTGATAAATTTACGGTGTGTAACAACAAACCCGACTATGTCAATAACAAAGGTCAAGAAAGCTCGAGGGGATCTTGGAGTTCTCGTTGGCAATTCGAAAAACTCATCGCCGCCGGATACGGGAGCATCACCATCGCCTGCGGAGATTTCGAGGAAGATAAGGCCGATGGCTATCTAACTGGCGTCCGTAGCGTATTAGCGAAAGAATTAGGCTTGCAAGCGGATGAGTGGTCGGCGAATGGCGCCTGGGCTTGGGGATTAAATCGCACCGTGGATTTCCTAGAAAAAATTCCACAAATCGATGCCAAACGTATCATTTTACACGGACATTCTCGCTTAGGCAAAGCAGCGCTTTGGGCAGGTGTTAATGACAAACGCTATGCCGCTGTAATTTCTAATGAATCAGGCGAAGGTGGGGCGGCTATTTCACGGCGCAACTACGGTGAAAATCTTTGGCGCATCACCAATAGTTTCCCGCATTGGTTTTACAAAGATTATAAAAACTATGCCTACAAGGAAAATGATTTACCTTTTGACAGTCATATCCTCATGAGCCTGATCGCACCTAGGCCGATTTACATCGCCAGCGCCGTTGGTGATCAATGGTCCGATCCGAAAGGGGAATTTATGGGAGGCCAACAAGCGGAAGCCGTCTATCAATTATACGGAAAAACAGGTCTCGGGAAAAACGATTTCCCCGCCCTAAATACGCCTGTGGGGCAGCAAATTCGCTACCACATCCGGGAAGGAAATCATGACATTAACGCTTACGATTGGGATCAATACATTGATTTTGCCAATAAACTGATCAAATAGCCCTTATTTTTTCTGAAATATCTCAAAAGGAATCAAGATATTTGATTCCTTTATTTTTTTCTTTTGGGCTAATTCCACCGCCATTCGCAAGGATTCTGAACCTTGCTTTTCGGCATTTTGAATTAAGGTCGCGTCCAAGTTTCCCTGTTCCACCGATTTCCGAGCATCCTGAATCCCATCCACACTGACCACATAAACCTGCGCTTTTTTCTTAGCATCCATCAAGGCCTGAAGGGCTCCTAAGCCCATTTCATCATTTTGGGCAAATACGGCTTGTATCTGATCCCCAAACGACTGAATCCAATTTTCCATCAAAGACATCGATTTCGCACGATCCCATTCGCCCGTTTGGGAAGCTAGGAGTTTTAATCCAGGATATTTGGCAAATACGGCTTTGGCGCCACGCTCCCGGTCCAATTGCGCCGCCTGGCCCATATAACCTTGAATCATCAACACATTTCCTTTCCCGTTCAAATGCTTCGCAATCAATTCCATCGCCATATTTGCCGATTCAGCATCATCCGAACCCACAAAAGCATCTGGCTTCGATTTCGTAGATGAATTCACATTCACGATAGGAATACCGGCCTTTTGCGCCTTTTCCACGGCAGGAGAACTTGCCTCGAATTCACAGGGATTAAGGATGATGGCATCTACTTGCTGGCTAATAAAACTTTCTACCTGTTCTACTTGCTTCAACGACGACCGCTCCGCATCCACGACGATTAATTCCACATTCGCAGTTTTTGCGGATTTTTCGAGGGCGTCGGCCACTTGCTGTATAAATTCATTTTGCATACTCAGCATCGACACGCCGATCACCAAATGATCCTTTTTTTTCTCCGAACATGCACTGCCTACCAGGCAAGCAACAAACAAAATCAATACCCGTATTTTCATTTTATTTTTTCATTTTTTGATAAAGCCCATCCAATACCACTGCCAAAATAATAATTCCTCCCATAATAACCTGCTGCCAATAAGCAGAAACATTAATTAAATCCAAGCCATTGTTAATCACACCTATAAACAAGACGCCCAGCAAAGTCCCCGTAATCGTCCCCTTTCCCCCTCGTGTACTCGTTCCACCTATAATCACCGCCGCGATGGCATCCAATTCAAAACCCAAGCCGGCATTCGGCTGACCCGTATTGATCCGAGCAGTCAATAAAATACCCGCCAAGGCAGCAAATAAACCACTAATTACGTATACCCATAATTTGATCCGATTTACCCGAACCCCAGCGACAAATGCCGCCATTTCATTGCCGCCGATGGCTTTGACATAGCGACCAAAAACGGTTTTAGTTAGGAGCATTTGACAAAACACAAAGGAAATTATCAAAAAGATAATCGGCACCGGAATGCCCAAAATATCCCCGCTGCCTAAGAAATTCAAGGATTCATTCAAATCTGAAATCGGCCGACCCTTGCTTAATAGGAGCGCAACGCCCCGCCCAATCGTCATCGTCCCCAAAGTCACAATGAAGGGAGGTACTTTCGTCAAAACCACCAAGGCGCCATTGAAGGCACCCATGGCCATTCCGGCTAGCAAGGTAAGTAAAAGACCTATCCAAAGCGCATAGCTTCCTTCCTGCGAAAGCAAAGCCACAATCACCCCACTGACCGCCAGAAGCGATCCGAGTGATAAGTCAATCCCTCCCGCGATAATCACAAAGGTCACCCCAAAAGCCAGAATGGCGTTCACCGAGACTTGATTGAGAATCACCGACATATTCATGGGCGTAAAAAAACGCGAGGTCAAGCTGCCAAATAATAGGCAAACCAAGACCAAGGCGATAAATATTCCTCCGGTAGGACTCTTTAAAAATAGATTCTTCATTTATGCATGCAAAGCTAATTGTAAAACTCGCGCAGGACTCGCCTCCTGTTTACTTAATTCCCCGCGCTGGCTTCCTTTGGAAATAACCACCACCCGGTCACTCATTTCTAATAATTCAGTCATATCTGAGGAAATCAATAAAATCCCCTTCCCCGCTTTCTTTAATTCCAATATCAAACTATAAATATCAAATTTAGACACCACATCTATTCCTCGCGTCGGCTCATCTAAGATTAATAAATTAGGCATATTCAACAACATCCGCCCGAACAACACTTTTTGTTGATTGCCCCCACTCAATTCTTGAATTTTTTGTCCCGAATGCGCCATCCGAATACGAAGCGCATCCGAATTGTCCTCCGTCGCCTTTTTCTCCGCCTGAAACAGAATTGCTTGCATTTTTTGAAACATGCGCATTAAACCCAAAGTCATATTTTCCCGAATGCTCATTTCAGGAATAATCCCTAATTCCTTTCGATCCTCACCTAAATAAGCCATTCCCGCTTCCAAAGCCTCCGAGGGATGCTTGGCTTCAAAACGTTTTCCAAGATATCGAATCTCCCCCGAGGTATAAGGCCTAATCCCAAATATACTTTGGCCTATGTCCGTTCTTCCAGCCCCAACCAATCCCGCTAATCCAAGCACCTCACCCGCCCGAACCTGAAAGTTTATTCCCTGAAAAACGCCCGATAATCCTACATTCTCAACGTCTAAAATCGGTTCGCCAACCTCCACATCCGCCTTCGGATAAAAATCCTTCAACTCCCGACCCACCATTTTTTCAACAAGCACATGTGCATCGATTTCGTTCGTTCGATAAGTCCCTATCATTTCCCCATCCCGAAGCACAGAAACCACATCCGCAAATTCAAATATCTCCTCCATCTTGTGCGAAGTAAACAGAATCCCGACACCGGCCTCTTTTAAATCACGAATCAGCCGGGTAAAAAACTGAATTTCACCATCCGTCAATGAGGAAGTAGGTTCATCCATGAGAATTAATTTCGCCTCTTGCGAGACGGAACGCATGATTTCGACGATTTGTTGGCGCGCAATCGAAAGCTCCTTCACTTTCACATCCACCGGAATATCCAATCCGAAGCGATCAAATAATGCCTGGACCGATCGCTGAATCGCAGCTAAGGACATGTGCCCACCTGCAGAATTTTCACGACCTAGATAAATATTTTCAGCGACAGATAATTCGGGGATCAACATCAATTCCTGATGAATCATCGAAATCCCTTTTCCCAAAATTTCCCGTACAGAAAGTCCGTGGATCCTTTGGTCAAAAAAAATAATCTCCCCATCCGATGGAGAGATTATTCCCATAATACTTTTAAATAAAGACGATTTGCCTGCTCCATTTTCACCGACCAGCGCATGAATTTCCGCTTTTTCTAAACGTAGATTCACCGAACGCAAAATGGGCGAACCTGAATAGGAAAAGGACAAATCCTTTATGTCAAGCAGGCAATCGCTTAGGACCATTCAACATTCGTATCTTTCCAAGCCTTCGCATTTGCTGATTCGATCACAGATTCACAAACTTTTTGGGTTTGCAAGGCATCTCTGAACGTTGGCGCACATGGCGTTCCATCACCTAAGGCTTTGAAAAAATCAGCCGCTTGGTGTACAAAACTATGCTCATACCCGATAATCAATCCGGGTACCCACCATTTGTCCATGTAAGGCTGATCACCATCTGTGACCAAAATAGACTTCCAACCACGGGTAATCGATGCATCCGCATGGTCATACATTTCTAAACGGTTCAAATCATGTAGATCCCAACGCAAAGAAGCGTGCTCGCCATTGATTTCAAACGTATAAAGGGCCTTGTGACCACGGGCATACCGCGTAGATTCAAATAATCCCAAAGAACCATTCGCAAAATGGCAGTGGAAAATACAGGCATCATCGATGCCCACTTTGGTCACCTGTCCTGTTCCTGTATGTACACGCTCTTTGATAAATGTTTCCGTCATCGCTGACACATCGGTAATTCCGCCGTTCAACCACATCGCGGTATCGATGCAATGCGCTAATAAATCACCCGTTACCCCTGAACCTGCTGCTTCTACGTCCAAGCGCCATGTTCCCGCACCGCCTTGAGGCAAATCAGGAGAGATGGTCCAATCTTGTAAGAAATTCGCACGGTAATGGAAAATACGGCCTAATTTACCGGAATCGATGATTTGCTTCGCTAACGTCACCGCTGGCAAACGACGGTAATTATACCAAACGGTATTAGCTACGCCCGCTTTTTCAATTTCGGTAACCATTTGTTCGCCCTCAGCCAAGGTCCGAGACAATGGCTTTTCGCATAAAATCATTTTACCTGCTTTGGCAGCCGCGATGGCGATTTCGGCATGCGTGTCGTTGGGAGTACAAATATCCACCGCATCGATGTCATCGCGCGCGATCAATTGACGCCAATCCGTTTCATAGGAAGCATAGCCCCATTGTTCCGCGAATTTCTTCACACTGGCTTCATTCCGAGAGCAAACCGCCTGTAATACGGGTTTGCAGGTTAAATCTGGGAAAAAGTTTTGGATGCGGTTATATCCGTTGGAATGGGTTCTTCCCATAAAACCCGTTCCGATTAATCCTATTCTAATCTGTTTCATATCTTTTAAAAATTAAGACCATCCATGCGCATTGCGCACTTGAATCATGGCGGCTAAAATATCATTCCAAGTTTGTTGTTGCTCCATCACCGAATTCGCGAACATGCAACCATCCCAACAAATATGATTGAAGGCCTTTGTCAAAACTCCATTTTCATCACGAAGCCATAGACCGGCATCTTGGGCGATGTTCAACTTTCCATTAGGATCTGTTGCTTGGCAGTGACGACCTGTCTTATCATGACTTCCTGTTCCGTGAACGGTTCCGTCATTTTGGGCTACGTGGAAATCGATCGTCCAAGGACGTAAAGCAGCCGTCAATTCCTTCAAGGAACTGGTCAATACTTCGCGATCTTCCCAGTTGTAATCCACCGGCAAGATGCGATCCTCCGGACAGTTATAGCCCATCGTGTACAACAAAGTATGCGACATATCGGCTTGGAAACCGATGTTCGGACGATCCACGGCCTCGAGGGTCTGAATCATGTTCCGCCAAGAATGCATACCACCCCAGCAAATTTCTCCTTCCGCAGCTAAACGCTCACCGAAATCGGCAGCGACGTCACATGCACGTTGGAATGTTTCCACGATCAATTTCGAATTAGCCGTAGGATCTTTCGCCCAATCCGCTACACCAGCAGCCGAATCAATACGAATAATGCCATTCGGACGAATACCGATTTTGCGTAATTCCGCACCGATTTCACATGAACGACGCACCATGTCCACAAAAGTATCACGTTCATCCTTGTCGCCCATTGCATTTCCTGCCCAGATCGGCGCTACTAAACTACCTATTTCTAAGCCATGGGCAGCCACTTTATCAGCTAAAGCTTTCGCTCCTTCTTTACCGCTTTCGATATCGAAATGAGGTGGCAATAAGCCGATGTCTACTCCATCAAATTTTACTCCATTCACCTCAGCGGCTGCGGTCATTTGCAACATCTGATCTAAAGAAATTACGGGCTCCGAATCTGGCCCTTTACCCACAATACCAGGCCATGTGGCATTGTGCAATTTTGGAAACGTATTCATATTATGTGGGTTTTTAGCTTATAATTTTAAATCTGGATTTGATGGACCAAAGTGCTTCAACATCACAATTGGATCCGTCGTAGAATGATTGGTAATTTGAACGCCCTCTTTTGCTGCTTTTTCAGTAACAAAAAACTCATCGTTGGTCAATTGGCCATAACGAATCAATGAAGGTGTTTCTATATTCCAAACGCCCATTTTACCATGACCTTGCATCATGATTAATCCATAGGCTGCAGCATCCGTAATCGTTACTGTTTGTCCTGGGAAAACCGTTAATTCTTTTGCTGAGAAAGCATCTGAACGATAGCAAATCCACTTTTCAGAATATCCTTTTGCTTCCATTTCCGCTTCATCTGAAACTGGAATCG
Organism: uncultured Cytophagaceae bacterium; assembly: GCA_903907745.1. GTDB lineage: Bacteria > Bacteroidota > Bacteroidia > Cytophagales > Spirosomataceae > Aquirufa. Next base: position 8,267 of record CAIVPF010000088.1, read on the forward strand.
GTTGCATAAAACGAGTTTCTAATAAATTCGGATTCGTATTTAAATCCCAATCAATCACTTCCATCAATTGGTCATAATTGCCAATTTCTTCTTTTGGAGTACCATTCCACAATAATTCTTCTGGAATTACGGCTTCATTCACTAAGGATTGATACATCGCAAATACGTCAGAAGCTTTTTGAGGCTCATAGGTACAC
>CAIVPF010000089.1 GCA_903907745.1 uncultured Cytophagaceae bacterium
ACGACAGCGTGGATGCAATTAATGGCCAAGCGCCTGCAAGTTCTTCTCGTAGGTAGTATCAAATTCAAGGAAGGAAATCAGTTTTTTAATCGACTTTTAGCCATAGAACCTGATGGTAAAATCCACCGATATGACAAAAGGCATTTGTTTCGCATGGGTTCCGAACATGAATTTTATTCGGAGGGGAAATCGCCCTTGGTTTTTTCCTATCTGGGATGGAATATTTCCCCCTTCATTTGTTACGATTTGCGTTTTCCTGTATGGTCACGTAATGTGAATTTGCGGTATGATTTGGCTATCTATGTGGCCAATTGGCCTGCCGCACGTGCGCATGCTTGGTGTACCTTATTAAAAGCACGGGCTATCGAAAATGTAGCTTATGTGCTTGGGGTTAATCGAATCGGTGTTGATGGGAATGCCTTAAGTTATCAAGGGGATTCTGCTTTAATTCAATTTAGAGGAGAGGCTTTATTGGACATGGGTCCTGTGGAGGATATTCAGACTTGCCATATTTCACATGCTGAATTGCTTCAGTTTAGAACAAATTTTCCTACCCATTTGGATGCAGATGCCTTTAGCTTAGTAGACTAGGTCGTTTTTTCTTTAAAAAATGCAGATAAGCCTCCCTTGAATTTTTGGGCTTCTTCGATGCTGCAATTCGCCTTTAATTCTCCCTGATGAATCAGTAAAATCCGATCGCAAATTGCTTCCACCTCACTCAAAATATGGCTGGAAAACAAAATGGTTTTATTGCTTTTTAAGGAATAAATGAGTGATCGAATTTCTTCCATTTGGTTGGGATCCAAGCCACTCGTGGGTTCGTCGAGCAATAGGACCTTCGGATCATGTAGGATCGCTTGGGCGATTCCGACGCGCTGTTGGTAGCCTTTGGACAACATGTGAATTTTTTTTGTTTGTTCCTTCGTTAATCCTACGAGTTCAATGACTTCGTCGATGCGTTTTTTCAATCGCGTGGCTGGGATTTGATGGATATGTCCGATAAAGTTTAAAAACTCTTTGACATACATATCCGGATAGAGCGGATTGTTTTCGGCTAAATAACCTACTTGCTTTTTAATACTTTCGATATCACTGGTGACCGAAAGACCCAGTATCGAAGCGCTGCCTTGATCTGCTTGCAATAAACCCATGAGGATTTGCAGGCATGTAGATTTTCCGGCGCCATTGGGTCCTAAGAAGCCTGTGATTTGTCCTTCTTTAATTTCGAAACTAATGTCTTTGACGGCAGGTTTAGTGCCGTAAGATTTCGATATATGAGAAACTTGGATGGACATAAAGCCGTCTAGATTTATTCTTACAAAGGTAGGTAAAATGGGAACTAATTCTGCGTACCTTTGTGTTTTGTTAGAAAATTGAGCAAAATATGCAGGAGGAATTGATACGATTGGACCGAATTGAAGATGCGATTGCGGATATCCGGAAGGGAAAAATTATCATCGTTGCAGACGATGAAGACCGCGAAAATGAGGGGGATATGATTTGTGCGTCGGAGGCGATTACGCCGGAATTGGTCAATTTTATGATTCGTGAGGCGAGGGGATTGATGTGTGTTTCCTTGACGGAAGAGCGTTGTCTTACCTTAGGTTTGGAAATGATGGTGGACCAAAACACCACTTCTCATGAAACGCCATTTACGGTTTCTGTGGATTTATTAGGCAATGGATGTACCACAGGTATTTCAGCATCGGATCGTTCCAAAACGATACAGGCGTTGGTGGATGCGAAGACTCAGCCAGGTGATTTGGGTCGGCCGGGACATATATTTCCATTGAAAAGTAAATCGGAGGGAGTTTTGCGTCGGACGGGTCATACCGAGGCATCGATGGATTTTGCTAAATTGGCCGGATTCCAGCCTTCAGGCGTGTTAATCGAAGTTTTGAATGAGGACGGAAGCATGGCGCGTTTGCCAGATTTGCGGAAGATAGCTGATAAATTTGATTTGAAATTAGTGACGATTAAGGATTTGATTGCGTATCGCTTGCATACGGAATCCTTGATTACGCGGGAGATTGGGGTGAATATGCCTACGGAATGGGGCCAATTTGATTTGATAGCTTTTAAACATAAGAATACAGGTGATACGCATTTGGCTTTAATTAAGGGCGAATGGGAAAAAGATGAACCCGTATTGGTTCGGGTGCATAGTTCCTGTGTGACAGGGGATATTTTTGGTAGTTGTCGGTGCGATTGTGGGGGTCAATTACACGCTGCTATGGAGATGGTTGAAAAAGAGGGGAAAGGGGTGATTTTGTATATGTTTCAAGAGGGTCGAGGGATCGGTTTATTGAATAAATTGAAGGCCTATAAATTACAAGAATTAGGTCGGGATACGGTGGAGGCCAATTTAGAATTAGGTTTTGCGATGGATGAGCGGGATTATGGAGTTGGGGCTCAAATTTTACGTGACCTAGGTGTTCAGAAATTGCGTTTAATCTCGAATAATCCAAAGAAACGCGCAGGTTTATTGGGTTATGGCTTGGAAATTGTGGAATCTGTGCCCATCGAAACGATTCCGAATATTCACAATGAGACCTATCTGAAGACGAAACGAGATAAAATGGGTCATAGCATTTTAAAGAAATAAGCAAGGCGCCTGATGGGCGCCTTGCTTGTGCTCTTAAATCTCTCTTTTATTGAGATAGGAGCTCGATTTCAAATAAATTTCGAATTAGTTATTTCCCAAGATAATCGGTGTTCCTTTTCCGGAACCCATGATGATGACTTTGGTATTTGGTGATTTGGCTAATTCTTTTTGTGCGATAATGGATTCGTATTGCAACTGTTTATCGCTCAGTCCAGTCGAAAGAATTTTTTGGTAATCGGCGATTCCTTGCGCTTCTACGCGTTTACGCTCAGCTTCTTGTTTTTCTTTTTGAAGTACGAATTGCATTTTTTGCGCATCTTGTTCGGCATTGATTTTGGATTCGATGGTTGTCTTTACCGAAGTTGGCAAATTGATATTACGAATCAATAATTGTTCCAAAACTAAACCGCGCTTCTTGAAATTCTTTTCGATGTCGTTATAAATACGAGTTTGAAATTCATTTCTTTTAAGGGAATAAAGAGCCACTGCATCGTAATAAACGGCATTATCTCGAATCATCGTCCGGGTGATCGGTCGTACGACCTTGTCTTTGTAATCTGTACCAATCTCTTTTAAGATGCGCGGTGCTTCGCTCGGGACGATGCGAAAAAGGACGGTTAGGTCCACTACCACTTCCAATCCATCGGCTGTCAATACACGTATTGCATCATCCCCATTACGATCACCTTCGTCGTGTACGGCGGACATGGTGTAATTTTGGGTTTTGGCATCAAAGGAATATACGGAGGCGATGGGATTGACAAAATTTAATCCGCTGGTTAGCGTCTCGGGTACTACTTTTCCGAAAACGCTTTGAACGCCCACTTCACCGGCGTCGATTTGTTTGATGGTGGAGCTTCCCAAACCTAGGATGGCCAATACGATTCCAGCTATTTTCAGCGTAGGACTATATTTGGAGAAAACTAAATTGGGACTTGAAATGCTTCTGCCTGCGACAAAGAGCAAAATACCTAAAAAAATAAAAAACATAATGGTAGGGTTTATGTGATTTGAATTCGCTGCAATGTACATAATAAAGGGGATATGTATGAATGAATTTTTGCCAAAATATGCCTAATTTTGAACATGATTGAAATTAAAGGCATTCACAAGGAGTTTGAGGGAAGGGTGGTTTTGGATGGGATCAATGGGACTTTTCATAAAGGAAAGACCAACATGATCATTGGAGGAAGTGGAACAGGAAAAAGTGTATTGCTGAAGTGTATGATTGGGATTTTAACGCCGGAGAAAGGGGAGGTGTTGTATGATGGGAGGGATTTTGTGAAGGCGGATCAAGATACGGTGAAGGCGATTCGTCGGGAAATGGGGGTCTTATTTCAAGGAGGCGCCTTGTTTGATTCAAAAACGGTATTGGAAAATGTTCGATTTCCCTTGGATACCTTGACATCGATGCCTCCGGATGAAAAATCGGCACAGGCCATGTTATGTTTGAAGCGTGTGGGATTGGAAGCGGCGGCGAATCAAATGCCCTCGGAAATTTCAGGTGGGATGAAAAAGCGTGTGGGGATCGCCAGGGCCATTGTGATGAATCCAAAATACTTATTTATCGATGAACCTAATTCGGGTTTAGATCCATTAAATGCCGTGAAAATCGATTTATTGATTCAAGAAATTACGGTGGAATATGGCATTACGACGATCGTGATATCCCATGACATGAATTCGGTGATGCGGATGGGAGAATACATTATGTTTTTAAAGAATGGCAAAAAATTGTGGGAAGGAAATTCGGGCAATTTATTAAAGACGGATGTGCCAGATTTGCAGGAATTTTTATCGACCAAATTAATTTAACATGAAGGTGTTCGAACATGTTTCGTTGAAACCCCACAACACCTTTGGTTTGGATGTTAAGGCGCGTTTTTTCGCCGAAATCACGAGTTTGGAGGCTTATATACGCTTGTGCGAATCTGGGAAATATGCCCAAGTTCCTCATTTGTTCGTAGGTGGGGGTAGTAATATTTTACTTACCAAAGATGTGGATGCGCTCGTTCTCAAAATGGATATTATGGGCATCGAGGTCACTCAGGAGACCGAAGAGCACATTTGGGTTCGGGCGGGGGCAGGAGTGATTTGGCATGATTTTGTCCAATACGCGGTCCAACATCAATGGGCCGGCATCGAAAACTTGGCTTTAATTCCTGGAACGGTCGGGGCCGCTCCCATGCAAAACATTGGTGCATACGGCGTGGAAATCAAGGATACTTTCGATTATTTGGATGCCTTGAATTTAGAGACCGGGGTGTTGGAGCGTTTTGATGCGGCGGCTTGTCAGTTTGGCTATCGAGAAAGTTTTTTTAAACATGCTGGAAAAGGGCTTTATCTAATCGCCTCTGTGTGTTTTAAATTGGCCAAAAAAGCAGAACTTCATACTGCTTATGGGGCCATTCAAGATGTTTTAAATGAACAGGGCATTCAAAATCCGAGCATTCAAGATGTGTCGAATGCGGTTATTCAGATTCGGCAAAGTAAATTGCCTGATCCCAAAGAAATTGGAAATTCAGGTAGTTTTTTTAAAAATCCAACGGTTTCAGCGACGGAAGCAGAGCGCTTGAAAGCCTCTTTTCCAAACATTCCTTCTTATCCGGTTATGGGAAGTACAGAGGTGAAATTTCCGGCGGGATGGTTTATTGAACAGGCCGGTTGGAAAGGTTTTCGGGACGGAGATGCGGGGGTGCATGCCAAACAGGCCTTGGTGTTAGTGAATTACGGAAATGCGACAGGCCTTCAATTGCTTGCCCTTTCAGAGAAAATTAAAAAGTCCGTCGAATCTAAGTTCGGTGTTTTATTAGAGACCGAAGTGAATATTTTATAACATGATATTACCAAGTATTGAAGGTGTAAAGGGAGGGCCATTTTTTTTAATGGCGGGAAGTTGTGCGATCGAAAGTCGAGATTTGGCTTTTGAAATAGGGGAGAAGATCGCGGAAATGACCCAAAAATTTGGCATTCCTTTTATTTTCAAAGGCTCTTATCGAAAAGCAAATCGAACAAAAATCGATTCATTTACAGGAATCGGGGATATTAAGGCCTTGGAGATTTTGAAGGAAGTCGGTGCGCATCTAGGTGTTCCCACGGTGACGGATATTCATGAAAGTGCGGAAGCAGCGATGGCGGCTGATTATGTGGATGTGTTACAGATTCCGGCATTTCTTTGTCGGCAAACAGATCTTTTAGCGGCTGCGGCCCAAACCGGCAAGGCTGTTAATATAAAAAAAGGTCAGTTTATGTCGGGGGCATCGATGAGATTTGCCGTTGAGAAGGTCTTGCATGAAAACCCACAGGCCCAGGTCTACTTGACAGATCGGGGCAACTCCTTTGGTTACGGCGATCTCATCGTCGATTATCGTAACATTCCAGAAATGGCGGCCTTCCAAGTGCCCATTATCATGGATTGTACTCATTCATTGCAGCGCCCAAACCAAGGTTCTGGAGTAACCGGTGGCCAACCCGCCTTAATAGAAACAATCGCCAAAGCGGCCATCGCCGTAGGCGCGCATGGTTTGTTTATTGAGACCCATCCAAATCCATCGGTGGCAAAATCAGATGGTGCGAATATGCTTCCGTTGGATCAGTTGGAAGGTTTGCTAGAAAAACTCATCCGCATTCGAGAAGCAATTCTATAAATCATTGATTGTTCACCATTGCCCGATGCATTGGACACTCACATCGGTTTTGTGGGTGCCCGCAATGACATCCAAACTACTTCCAATTTCATCCCGATCCCAATAATCAGTTCGTCCGATTTTGAGGGCCAATTGTATCGTTTTACTTAGTTCATAGGAGCCAACAATTCCGCTTCGAATCCCATGTCCAGTATAAGCCGGCAATGCAAAAGAAAAGGGTAAACTCGGTTCATAGGCATAAAGACGCGCATCATAAGAACTCGTGTTTATCAAAGCCAACCGTGATTGTAGCTTCCATTGTTTGATTTTGACACTAAGGTCTTGAATGAGTAAAAATCCTGTTTGAGATTGCCAAGCATTGCCATCCAGGCAGGCCATCATCCTGGTGTGCCAATCGACCCTAGGTCCCCAAAATCGATGCAAATCTAGATTCATTTGGAGGTTATGGTGTCTGCTTAGTTCGGAATGGTCTTTAGGACCATCTTCCTCTTTACTCGTCCATTTGAATTGGCCGAAAAATCGCCAACGGGATTTTTTTTCATATTGGTAACGACTTAAAAATTCCCAGCCCAAGGTATTTTCTCGACTCACTTGAAATTTTTGGCCTGGGAAAAGAAAAAAATCAACATAAGAGGATAGTTTACTTCGTTTTGTAAAGGCGATTTGATTTCCGATGAATAGGCCTATTTCATTCCCCGTACTTGAATTTTCTGAAAAAGCCTGAGCCATGGGACTATAAAATCCAGGCGCATACATGCGTAGCACATATGAAAAGTCCACTTGTTTATTTATAGCGAAGGCAGCACCTTGGATAAAGGAAATATCCTTGCTGCCTTGAATGGCTATTTCTGCCATTCCTTGTATGGATTTATAAGGGAATTGCAAACCCAGCGAATAATTGCTCAGACCATTACCACTCCATTCCTGTTGTTTATAGGCTAGATTGGATGGCGCTTTGGGGATATTGTAGTTAATAAGGGTATGATTTGCATATAGTTGGGCTCGTAATTGTGGAAAATTCCATTGCACATGAAATCCTTTGGCTTGTTCTTGCACATTTTCTTGGTGACTCTGTTCGGTTGCTGTTCGATGGTATCCATCTGCAATGAGCGAAGTAAATGAACTATCTCCTCGTACATAGGCATCTAATTTCCGGCGGGAATAAAATCCCTGCAACTGGAATGCGCCTATATGAAACATGAGATTAATCCCTCGATAAAATCCGTTTTCCCCTGAGGAGCTGTAGGGAATCCCTCCTACATGAAATTTTTGGGTAGCCTTAATGCTTTCATAACTTTTACCTAAGGAGAATCCTCCAAATTGGATAAGGCCCTGGCCCCATTGGTTCACATAATCGCCGATTATTAATTTATCAATCCAAGTAGTCGGCTTGATTTCTATAAAATAACTTGAAAAATCGGTCCAAGAAACCTCACCGGCATCCTTTTGGAAGAGCATGCCTCCTCGGATTTTGGAGTTAAATTGACCACGATATCGGAATAAATGAGCCCAAGAACTTCCCTCATATCTTGTTTTACTTCGGGTATCTGGAGGGGAAAATCCTTTTTTTTGCTCGAGATTTTGTTCCCAGCGAAGCAAGAATTGCTGCCTAGCGTTTTCCGCTTGATACCATTTTTTTGACGATTTTTGACAGATAAAAAAGGCTTGAATTTGACTTAATAGGGGTAAATCCCAAGATGGAATCGTTTGTAATTCATAGATGGAATGAAATAGACCGATCTGCGCGCGATGAGCTAAAAAGGCATTGATTTGTTGCGGGCTGAGTAGCTGTAGATTTTCGAGTTCGTTTATTTTCACTTGGTTGATCTCCAAGGGATTTTGCAAGTAATAATTCAAAATACCCTGTTTTTCCTCCGCTTCAATTAGCTCCGTTTCCTGCCCGAATAGTTGCAGGCAGGCTAACATCCCCAGGCATAAAAAAAGTAGTTTCATCACGACATGAAACTACTAGCTTTTTAAATGGGAGCAGGTTAAAAAACTGATTTTATTAGATCAATTACCTGAATTTCCGTTCGATGGTATCGAATAATTCTTGCCAAATCGCGGCATTTTCTGCACGTTGGTACGCCGCATAACGCTCATTTAAATAAGCTTTCCAATCTTCTTGGGCATATTCATGATCGATGTAGCGGATGATTTGGTCTAAATGCTCCGACTGCCCGTCAAATAAATGTTGAATGTAATTTATTTTTTGAAAAAGTGGCAGGGTCTCGGCCAAGGACGAAGTCATATCGGTATGAATCCGATCTTTCAGGCTCCGATCTTCGGTTCTGATGGATTCAAAAACCTTTTCTGTAGGAGAGTCCGCATACATGTCCAATATATTTTTTACCTCCACCGGTTTTGATTGGTCAGATGGCTTCACCGAAGGTTTTGCTTCGGGCATCGGTTCAATTTCCGGCGTAGATTTAGGCAATTCGGTTTGCTGATTGTCAACAAATCCCTGCTTGGGGCTTATGATTTCATCATCGATCCTTGGTTTAATGTCCTCTAAAGAATCTGAAGGTCGTTCATAATAGATTTCCGCGGTTAATAATTCTTCGAAACTCGGATATACCTCTTCTAAGGGAGCAGGAGGATTTTCGGTTAATGCCTGGATTTTTCCGCCGAGCATTTGAATCCAGTCCATCCAAATTTGCTCGGGTAATTGAATCTGCATGAGCAAGGATTGGCTAATGGAGGCCCATTTCTCTACAAATCGTGGAGATTCCCATGAGAAATTAGGCAATAGGGATTGAATTTGTTGCTCAGTTAATTGACGCAGGAGTTCTTCTTGAATCGTTTGAATCGTGAAAGGATCCACGTCCCACTGAAGTATTTCCTGAAAAGTTAATTGGTTTTTCTGAGCTGTCCAGTAATGAATGAATACATTCGGCGTTTTCATATAGGCTTAGTTAAGGCCCAACACATCGCAGGCTTTCATGGCTGCGGTTTGTTCGGCTTTTTTCTTTGAATATCCTTTTCCTTCAGCGATTTTTTCACCTTCGATAAGGACAAAGGCGGTAAATTCTTTGTTGTGATGCAAACCTTCCTCCTCCATGCTAAATTGGGTTTTTTTACCCTCTTTTTGCGCCCATTCGATTAATATAGATTTGAAATTCGGGTTGTTTTGGACCACGGTTTCTAAATCGAAATATTGCGTTAGGATTTTTGTGATGATGAATTGTTGGGTAAACGCAAAGCCCTTATCCAAATATATCGCCCCAATAAAGGCCTCCAGCGCATCTCCATACATGCTGGATCTGGACAGGATACTCCTTTTTTGATTTTCATATTCGATAATTTCATCCAAACCCAATTTCCGACCAAGCACATTCAGCGATTCCCGACTCACCATCCGAGAACGAATTTCCGTCAAAAATCCTTCGTCTTTAAAGGGGTATTTTTTAAATAAATAGGCCGCCGTAATCATCCCTAAAACAGAATCGCCTAGATATTCCAAGCGTTCATTCGATTCTTTGTAGGTTTTAGATACGCTTTCCTTGGACGCAGAAGCGTGTAAAAAGGCAAGTCGGTACAATTGTAAGTTTGAAGGATTTGCACCGATCAGGTGGCGGACGGATTTCTTTAAAAATTTCTCTCGTTCATCGAGTCGATTTGGATTGAGCCAATGAAATAGAGAACGTATAGCCATACCTATATTTTACGGAAAATTACGGTGGCATTATGACCTCCAAAACCAAATCCATTACTTAACGCGACATCGATTTTGCGGGCCTTGCCTACGTTTTCGGTTAAATCGACACGTTGGTCTATTTCTGGATCACGTGTGAATACGTTGATGGTTGGTGGTACAAATTGATGTTGGATCGCCAAAACCGAAGCCACCGCTTCGACTGCGCCCGCGCCCCCTAAAAGGTGGCCGGTCATCGATTTGGTAGAGGAAATCGCCATTTTATACGCATGCTCGCCAAAACAATCCACGATCGCTTTAATCTCTTGTGGATCGCCGATGGGCGTCGAAGTTCCATGGGTATTTATGTAATCTACTTCCTCCGGTTTGATTTGCGCATCTTCGAGCGCATCCAGCATCGAGAGTAAGGCTCCTAATCCTTCAGGATGAGGGGCAGTAATGTGATGGGCATCCGATGAAAATCCACCACCGATTAATTCAGCATAGATTTTCGCTCCACGCGCCTTCGCATGTTCATATTCTTCTAAAATTAAAGCTCCAGCGCCTTCGCCTACGACGAAACCATCACGGTCCACATCGTATGGCCGAGAGGCCGTAGCTGGGTCATCATTCCGCGTCGACATCGCATGCATCGCCGTAAATCCACCCACCGAAGCAATCGTCACCGGCGCTTCGGATCCTCCCGTCACGCAGACATGTATACGTCCAGTACGAATGTAATTAAAGGCATCTATGATCGCGTTATTGGCAGATGAACAGGCAGAAACGGTCACATAATTGGGTCCGCGGAAGCCATTCCGGATGGAAATTTGGCCTGAACTAGAATCCGCGATCATTTTTGGGATAAAGAAAGGATTGATTTTCGGGGTTCCATCACCTTGACCGAAATAAATCATCTCGTCCTCGAAAGTCTTTAAACCTCCGATGCCAGATCCCCAAATGACCCCTACTTTATTCTTATTTAAGGTCTCCATATCAAATCCCGCATCCGCAATCGCCTCATCGGATGCCACCACCGCATATTGCGTGAATGGGTCCATTTTGCGCGCTTCTTTTGGATTGATATAATCCTCTACTTTGAAATTCTTTAATTCACATGCAAAACGAGTTCTGAATTTTTCAGCGTCAAATTTGGTAATAGGTCCACAGCCACTCTGGCCTTTCGATAAACCTTCCCAATATTCAGAAACGGTATTTCCAATCGGTGTTAGGGCACCAAGTCCCGTCACTACAACTCGTTTTAACTCCATGATTTTGTTTTGATTAAATCTTTACAATAAAAAATGTCAATTAGTAGGGGGAATCAGGTAGGAAAAATCCTCACTCATTACCTTGTACCAATTGACATAATTATTATCGTGATTCGATTACTTTGCGTTTTCCAAATAGGCAATCGCTTGGCCTACGGTTTGGATATTCTCAGCTTGGTCATCCGGAATAGATACACTGAATTCTTTTTCAAATTCCATGATCAATTCTACCGTGTCTAAGGAGTCAGCTCCCAAATCGTTTGTGAAAGATGCCTCAGGAGTAACTTCTGATGCTTCAACTCCTAATTTCTCAACGATGATGCTTTTTACTTTTTCTGCAATATCTGACATTTTTTAAATATTTTGGGGTTCAAAAACGATGCAAAGATTAAAATTTTTAATTAGATAATCAAACTAAATTTATCACTAATTGCATTGATTTTATAAATAATAGAATAATACGAATTGTTTTCTTGATTTTTTTAAAATTTATCTAGCTGTGCTAGGGTCTTTTGCTTAAAAACACAAAGAGGCCGCACCTAATAGTCCCGCGTCGTTTCCAAGTAAAGCCTTTTTAATGGCTAATTTTTCTAAATAGGCGGGAGTTAACCAATAGTTTAATTGACGTTCCATGCTCGGTAAAATAAAATCAAAGGATGCCGACAAGCCACCGCCAATGAATATATTCTTAACATCTAAAATACGAATCAAGGAAACCAACATATCCCCTAATAATTCTCCTACCTCATTCCAAACCGCCAAGGCTAATTCGTCACCTTCCTCTGCCGCCACCACCAATGCCGTCGTCGAAATCGTTCCATCAGCCGGTAATGTCGTGCTTCCTTTGTATTCCGCTCGCATGGCATTGGCCATTTGTAATAATTCTTTTTTACCTACATTCCGCTCTAATACCTTGCCATCCCGAGAAGGCACATGGCCAGGTTCCATCGCATTTCCATCACCCCCTAAAAAGATTTTACGGTCGATGATCGCTGCGCCACCCACGCCAGTGCCTAAGGTGATAAAGACAAAATCCTCTGGCATGCTTTCCTTCTCAGGCGAGAAGTAAAATTCGCCCAAAGCTGCCGCATTGGCGTCATTTTCCATGTAAAACTGATGATCCGGAAAGCGCTTTTCGAGCATCTCGATCATCGGGGATCCATCGATTTCAGGAATCGCTGTGATTTCAATTAAGGTTCGACGGTCTTTCGTTAAAATTCCAGGTAAACCGATGCCTATTTTACGGACATTTTTATGTTGATACAAATGCAAAGCAATTGCATCCGCTAAACGTTCTAAAAAGTGATTGGATTCGCGCCAGGTGGCGGTGTCATAACTTTGGAAATTATTAATTTGGCCTGTGTCAGCATGCACAATCCCCATTTTTACACCCGTTCCCCCCACATCGATTCCTAAGTATTCCGTATTTGGCATTGAAATATATTTTTGGTTAAAAATCTTACTAATTTCCTCAATTTTCAGGGGAATTTCAAATTTAGGAATAGATACGTTCCAATTTTTCCATGATATTACTCACGGCTGGACATATCAGCGTATTTTTTTCTGTGATGGAAAGAATTCCCATCATGTTTTTTCGGTCGGTATGTGGATATTCCCGACAGGCTTTTGGCCTGATCTCATAGATTTGACACGCATGATCAACTTCATTCAGAAAGGGGCAAGGGCTGTTTGGATAAACCCAATCGCCATCTTCGTCTTGAATTAAATAGGCATCCAAAAAGTGCCTAACCTTCATTTTCATCGCATTCGCAACCCGCTGTATATCGGTTTCATTCCACATGGGGCTCGTTGTTTTGCAACAATTCCCACAGCTTAAACAATCCATTGTTTTGAAAACATCCTCATGGGCTTCGTTGAATTGCCGATCCAAATCCTTCGGTTTTTTCGCACGGATGCGCTGAAATACTTTTTTAAACGAGAGATCCTTAGGCATGGTCGGTCAGCGGAGGAAAGCAGGCACGACAACGCGCCTCATAGGTATCCGTTTCTCCCAGCAGCACGGTCGATTGATTCGCTGCTGTCCGATAGGAATAATGGGCCACCTGGCCGCATTGCACACAAACCGCATGGACCTTCGTGACATATTCGGCGATGGCCATGAGATTCGGCATAGGGCCAAAGGGCAGGCCCTTAAAATCCATATCCAGTCCCGCGACAATGACCCGCTTGCCTTGATTGGCTAATGTATTACAAACGTCCACGATACCCTCATCGAAAAACTGCGCTTCATCGAGTCCGATTACGTCGCAATCACCGGCCAATAATAAGATTTCCACCGAACTATGTACGGGTGTAGAACGAATGGAGTTTTGATTATGCGAGACGATGTCTTCGTCGTGGTAGCGTGTATCGGAAGCGGGTTTGAAGATTTCGACCTGCAATTGGGCGATTTTAGCCCGTTTGAGCCGGCGAATGAGCTCCTCTGTTTTCCCAGAAAACATCGATCCACAAATCACCTCGATCCAGCCTTTGGAGTCGGATTTTTGAGAGGATTTTGAATGAGCGGGCTCTAAGAACAAGGGCGTAAAAAGCCCCCAAAATCGCTTTCGGGGGCTTCATTTAAGGTTTATTTTGAGCTAAATGTGGCTGAGAAATATTCGCGATTCATACGTGCGATGTTTTCTAATGAAATGCCTTTTGGACATTCTGCTTCACAAGCACCGGTGTTCGAGCATGCGCCGAATCCCTCTTCGTCCATTTGAGCCACCATCGCTTGCGCACGTTTGGAAGCTTCTGCTTTTCCTTGTGGCAATAGGGCTAATTGGGATATTTTTGCCGAGGTGAACAACATCGCCGATGCATTTTTACATGCAGCTACGCAGGCACCACAACCGATACATGCCGCTGCGGCAAAAGCCTCATCTGCATCATCCTTTGGAATCGGTAAATTATTCGCATCCTGCGCATTTCCCGTGTTTACGGAAACGAAACCTCCAGCCGCGATGATGCGGTCAAAAGATGAACGATTCACGACCAAATCCTTGATCACTGGGAATGCACTCGCTCGCCAAGGTTCTACCGTAATGGTTTCTCCGTCTTGGAATGAACGCATGTGTAATTGACACGTCGTTACGCCGCGGTTCGGGCCATGCGGCCGACCATTGATATACATCGAACACATGCCACAAATTCCTTCGCGGCAATCGTGGTCAAAAGCTACGGGATCATCTCCTTCTTCGATCAAACGGTTATTTAACACGTCAATCATTTCCAAAAATGACATATCGGTGGAAATGCCACTCACCTGATAAGTCTCAAACTTACCCGCGGTGTTTGCATTTTTTTGTCTCCAAATTTTGAGTGTCAGGTTTAAATGTCCTTCCATTGTATCGATTATTTATAAGATCTTTGAGCAATTTTGATATTTTCGTATTTCAACTCTTCCTTGTGTAAGTTGAATTTCGACGGTCCTGCATATTCCCAGGCCGCTACATAGGCATATTTTTCATCATCACGAAGCGCTTCCCCATCTTCCGTTTGGTATTCTGTACGGAAGTGACCGCCACAACTTTCATTCCGATCCAAGGCATCAATACACATTAATTCACCTAATTCTAAAAAGTCAGCCACCCGCCCCGCTTTTTCTAATTCGGGATTCAAATTATTCAACTCCCCTGGAATCTTCACGTCTGACCAAAACTCCTTTTGCAAGTCTTGGATTTCTTTAATCGAGGCCTTTAATCCCTCCTCACTACGCGCCATGCCACATTCATCCCACATGATTTTCCCTAAACGCTTGTGGAAATAATCGACGGGCTTTGAACCTTTGATGTTTATCAAAGTCTCTAAACGATCGCGTACCGCTTTTTCAGCTGCTACGAAATCTTCCGAATCGGTAGACATAGAAGGCGTCCGAATTTCAGCCGCTAAATAAGCCCCAATCGTATATGGAATCACAAAATATCCATCCGCTAAGCCTTGCATCAAAGCCGAAGCACCTAAGCGATTCGCCCCATGATCCGAGAAATTCGCTTCTCCCAAGGCATATAAACCTGGTACGCTTGTCATTAAATTATAATCAACCCAAAGACCGCCCATCGTATAGTGAACCGCTGGGTAAATACGCATCGGGATTTCATACGGATCTTCGCCGGTGATTTGCTTGTACATATCAAACAAATTGCCATATTTCTCTTTCACCACCGCTTTTCCCATCGCTTGAATTTCCTCGTCGCTTGGGTGATGCATGTTGTTTTTATTCGCTTCTCCTTTTCCGTACCGAATGATTGCCGCCGCGTAATCTAAATAGACAGCCATTTTAGATGTTCCTACGCCATAACCGGCATCGCAACGTTCCTTTGCCGCACGAGAAGCGATGTCCCGAGGTACCAAATTGCCAAAGGCAGGATAGCGACGCTCTAAGTAATAATCGCGCTCATCTTCAGGTATTTCATTCGCCTTCCGCGTATCATTTTGTTTCTTAGGCACCCAAATCCGACCGTCATTCCGAAGGGATTCAGACATCAATGTCAATTTCGATTGATGATCTCCCGAAACCGGAATACAGGTTGGGTGAATTTGTGTATAACAAGGGTTTGCAAAAAATGCACCTTTCTTATGCGCTTTCCAAGCGGCTGTTACGTTCGAGCCCATGGCGTTCGTGGACAAGTAAAATACGTTTCCGTATCCACCGGTACACAATAAGACCGCATGTCCGAAATGACGTTCTAAAGCGCCAGTAACCGAATCACGGGCGATTATGCCACGGGCTTTGCCGTCGATGGTGACGATGTCCAACATTTCGTGGCGGGTATACATGTCTACATTTCCCATGCCCACTTGGCGTTGAAGGGCAGAATAAGCGCCTAATAATAATTGCTGACCTGTCTGACCGGCTGCGTAAAAAGTACGTTGTACTTGGGTACCCCCGAAAGAGCGGTTGGACAACAAGCCCCCGTATTCACGTGCGAAAGGAACGCCTTGCGCGACGCATTGATCGATGATGCTTCCTGAAACCTCGGCTAGGCGATGCACATTCGCTTCACGGGCGCGGTAATCACCGCCTTTGATGGTATCATAAAATAAGCGATAAACGGAATCGCCGTCGTTTTGGTAGTTTTTGGCTGCATTGATACCTCCTTGAGCGGCAATCGAGTGCGCGCGACGCGGAGAATCTTGGAAGCAAAATACTTTTACTTTATATCCTAACTCAGCTAATGAGGCGGCAGCGGATGCACCGGCTAGGCCAGAACCTACCACGATGATTTCAAGGCTACGTTTATTGGACGGATTGACCAAGGAAACACTCGATTTGAACTTGGTCCATTTCTCGGCTAAATTTCCATCAGGGATTTTGGTGTCTATTTTTGTCATAATTTCTTATCGGCTGATATTAATGAATCAAATTAAAATAAAAGGCAATCGGCATCGCGGCGAAAACCGCTGAAATCACGATGGCGTAAATAGCACCGATTGTTTTGATCGTCGGTGTATATTTAG
>CAIVPF010000090.1 GCA_903907745.1 uncultured Cytophagaceae bacterium
AACCCCAGGAATGCCTTGAGAATCCGTACCAGTAACCTTACCAGTTACTTTACGACCTTGGGCGAATGACGAAAAACTTCCAAGCATCACAATTGCGAGCAATAGAAAGCCTCGTAGACTTTGGTAAAAATTGTTTTTCATAATAAAGTTTTAAATGGTTTTCAAAATAATAAAAATTTGGTTTTAGGTTTTGTTATTTCAAATGTGGTTCCTCCTTTCTTTTTAAGTTTAAACATAAAGCTAACTGCCACATAAGTAAATTAAATATTCAAAAAGTACAATAATTACTTTCTTGTAATTAAACTAAATTTGAATTTTAATTCATGTAATACATCCTATGCTGCCTTGAAAGCAAGATAAAATAAAAAAAGAAGGAGAAAATAAACAAACCCAAAACTGATTTTTTAAAATTTTACTTTTGAATTATTCAAAAATCATCAAATTCCCGTTTTTTTATTTTATTAAATGGATACAATTGAGCAAAATGATACTACATGTTGACATAATAACCATTTCCAAGACTTTAGATCAACCCATGATTTTCTATGGGAAATGCCTTGGATATTCAATCAAGTACCAAAAACGAAATATTCGAAAAACACAATTTTATCCTTATTTTTGAGGCCATGATTTCCTTCGACCCAAAATCCATGCTGAGCAGCCTTCCCGAGGAACCTGGGGTTTACCGCTATTTTGATGAAGGAGCTACACTTATCTACATTGGCAAAGCCAAAAATTTAAAGAATCGCGTCAGCAGTTATTTTAACAATCCTAAAAATCACGATACCAAAACCCGGAAACTGGTATCTCAGATTCGTCGGGTCGAATTCACCATCGTGCATTCAGAATTCGATGCACTTTTATTGGAAAATACGCTCATCAAGCAATTCCAACCAAAATATAACATCCTCCTGCGCGACGATAAAACCTATCCGTTCATCTGTTTGACCAAAGAGCATTTTCCACGCCTCATTACTTCCCGTCGCATCGAACATCAAATCGGCACCTATTTTGGCCCTTTCGCGAACCCGAAATCGATGCATGCGCTGCTGGAATTACTGCATCAATTATACCCCCTCCGCACCTGCGCCTTGGCCTTGAAACCCGGAAACATCGAACAAGGAAAATTTAAGGTCTGTTTGGAATATCACATCGGCAATTGCAAAGGCCCCTGCGAAGGTTTGCAAAGCGAATCGACCTATTTGGAATACATCGATTCCGTCACCCAAATTCTCAAAGGCCATTTTCAAAAACCGAAACAATATTTCGTGGAGAAAATGAACGAGGCCTCCGCCCGTTTGGCATTCGAAGTGGCCCAAGAAATGAAGGAAAAATGGGAATTGCTGGAAAATTACCAAGCCCGTTCTACCGTCGTTAATCCCGCCATTCACGATGTGGACGTCTTTAGCATGGTGGCCGACGATTCCCTCGCCTACATTAATTTCATGAAGGTCATCAACGGTACCATCACCCAATCCCAAACCTGGGAAGTCAAAAAGAAATTAAACGAGGACGAATCCGAACTCCTCACCATGCTGATTTGGGAAAAAAGAGATCAGTTTCAAAGTGAGGCCAAAGAGATTTTGACCAATATCCCCATGGCCATCGAATTCAAAGGGGTCAAAAATACCGTGCCTGTCATGAGCGACAAAAAGAAATTACTCGACATGTCCCTCAAAAACGTCCTCTATTTCCGCAAAGAAAAAGCCGACCGAAAAGCCGCCGAAGAAAGTGGGGGCGACCGAAAAATGCGCGTCATGCTCACCCTGAAAAATGACTTACGCCTCAGCACGCTACCGAAACACATCGAATGCTTCGATAATTCAAACCTCCAAGGCACCAATCCCGTATCCGCCATGGTCTGCTTCCTACAAGGCGTGCCCGCCAAAAAAGAATATCGCCTCTTCACCCCGAAAACCGTGGAAGGTCCCGACGACTTCGCCACCATGCGCGAGGTGGTCGCCCGACGATACACCCGCCTAGTCGAAGAAGAAAGCGATTTGCCCGACCTCATCATCATCGACGGGGGCAAAGGCCAATTATCCGCCGCCTGCGAAGCACTGAAATCCATCGGGCTCTATGGGAAAATCCCTGTGATCGGCATCGCCAAACGCCTCGAAGAAATCTATTTCCCAGAAGATACG
Organism: uncultured Cytophagaceae bacterium; assembly: GCA_903907745.1. Taxonomy (GTDB): domain Bacteria; phylum Bacteroidota; class Bacteroidia; order Cytophagales; family Spirosomataceae; genus Aquirufa. The sequence goes on from CAIVPF010000090.1 coordinate 2,145, forward strand.
CTTCCTTTATACATCGATAAAAAATCAGAATCCTTAAAATTAATCCAACAACTCCGAGATGAAGCCCATCGCTTCGGAATCACCGCCCATCGAAATAAACGAAGTAAACATTTTATTGTGAGCCAATTGGAAGAATTAGAAGGCATCGGAAAATTAACGGCCGAAAAATTATTGAAACATTTCGGAACCATCCGAAATATGTACGATGCACCCGTCGCCGAATTAGAAAAAGTGGTAGGAAAAGCCAAAACACCCCAATTGCGCATTCAGATCAAGCGCTGGCTCGATGAGAAAAATTAATTACGACTTGAAAATTGATCAATATCAATACCTTTGAACTGACGATACACCTGAATAATCACCGCCAAAGCAATCGCCATTTCACATACCCCCACCACTAAGACAAAAAGACCCATCATCATCCCCTGGTTTTGATCGTCCGACCTAGAAAAGGCAACTAAATTTAAATTCGCCGCATTCAACATGAGCTCGATGCCCATCAAGACAAAAATCGTATTGCGTTTCATCACCATCATCGCAAAACCCGTCGCGAATAAAAAAGCACCCACCCACAAGAAAAAGATCAGCGGTATATTATCCATGATTTTTCGCAATAAAGGTGGCGCCTACCAAGGCAATCAATAAAAATACCCCCGTTAATTCAAAGGGGAACGAATATTCCGTTAAAAAAGCCACACCTGTCTGCACGATTTTGGAATCTGTTTGGGCGATTTCATTCGACCAATTTCCATGCCCTAATACCCAAAAAAGACCCATAAAAATACTTAAGCCCATCGATAGCGGCCAAAAGCGCCCCGATTGTTCCGCCCATAAATGATTCACAGATTCCCCCTCCTTAACCGGCGTTTGGGTCATCATGATCCCAAATAATATCAAAATCAACACCCCTCCCACATAGATCAAAAGATGCGATACCGCCATCACATCCGCATAAGCTAAAACATATAGTCCTGCTAAACCCAACATACACAAAAACATCGCCAAAGCCGCATGTAATAAGTTCCGGGTGACCAACATAAACAATGCACTCCCACACGTCAGCAAGGCTAATACCAAAAAGCCCAACGATATAGAATTAAGCATCTTGAGACGGTTTAGGTGGCATTTTCGGCTTGAAACTCGGCTTGAAGGCGGGTTTCGGTGCGGCAGGTTTTTCGGAAACCTCGTCTACTCCTACTTCAGCTTCCGCCGTTTTGGCGACTTGCTTTAAAGCCTCCTTTTCTGCCACAAATTGTTCATATAATTTTTTCTTTTCCTCTGCTACTTCCGGGCTCAAATTCGCAAAAGCAAAATTATGTTCCTTAATATCAAACACCGAGAAATCGTATTCAGAGGTCATGGTCAAACATTCTGTCGGGCAAACCGTGGTACAAAGGCCGCAAAAACAACATTTGGCCATGTCGATATCAAATTTGGCGGCATATAAGCGAATCGGCGAGCCATCTGAGGTATGTCCCACCAACCCGGTGGCCTTAATCGGTTCGATGTCGATACAATCCACCGGACATACTTTCACGCATTTGTCGCAGACGATGCAATCGTCCATTTCATTGTGCAATTGATACCGCCCATTGACCGGCGTAGGAATTTGTTGATGTGGATATTGCAAGGTAAACACCCCCTCGTTCGAGTCGAAATATCCTGGATCTTGAATTTGCTGATTTACCCTCGATTTTCGCGCAGCCCACGCATGCTTCCAGGTCAAAGCCATCCCCTTCCGGGTACTTTGTATCCCATTCACGATTTCATTCCAATAGGCTTTGAAAGTCGACATCTTAAAAATATATAGCCGGGAACGTACTTGGATCTGCTTCCCGCATCATTTCATAAACGGAATCTACGACATTTTCGACATTTGGCTTCGAAAAATAATCTCCATCCGAACTATAAGCTGGGCGATGTGGCCTGGCCGACAAACATTTCGCCGGCGTATCTAACCAGGTAAATCCGCCTTGTTTGTCTATCACCTCTTGCATCATATAGGCAGTCGTCCCACCCGGCATATCCTCATCCGCAAACAGAACGCGATGCGTCTTTTGAATCGATGTCAAAATTTGATGATGCCGATCAAAAGGCAATAAGGTTTGCACATCAATCACCTCCACCGAAATACCCATCTCGGCCAAAGTCTCCGCCGCTTCCATCACAATCCGACACATCGACCCATAGGTCACCACCGTCAAATCACCCCCTTCACGCAATATTTCCGGAATTCCCAAAGGAACCTGAATTTCCAATAAATTATCTGGCATCGCCTCTTTTAATCGATAGCCATTCAAACATTCAATCACAAGACCCGGATCATCCCCGGCCAATAAAGTCCGGTACATCCCAGCCGCCTGTGTCATATTCCGAGGCACACAAAAATGGACACCTCGCAATCCATTGATCAACACGGCCATCGGACTTCCCGAATGCCAAATCCCCTCCAAACGATGTCCCCTTGTCCGTACAATCATTGGCGATTTTTGACCTCCCGCCGTCCGATAATGCAGACAAGCCCAATCATCCGATAAAATCGCAAAAGGATAAAATATATAATCTAAATATTGAATCTCCACAATCGGCCGAAGTCCGCGCATCGCCGCACCAATCCCCTGGCCCACAATACTCACTTCCCGAATCCCCGTATCCGTCACTTTCAAAGGACCGAATTTTTCCTGCAATCCAGCCAAAGTTTGATTCACATCGCCTATATTCCCCACATCCTCGCCCAAAATAAATACCCGTGGATCCTCTAAAAAATCAGAAAAACTTTTGTTTAAAATTTCACGCCCATCCACTTGCAAGGGTTCTTTGGCATAATGCGCTTTGACCTCCGGGACAAGCAAGGTGGAATGTACCGATTCGCTCATTTGATGAGAACTGAAACGGCGATGGTTTCGTGCTTCTAATTCGGCCAACCACTTCCGCAGTAATTTAACCGCCGGCCCTTGATAAAACCGAAAAGCTCGAAGTGTTTTCCGACCAGCCCGTACCAAATCACTGAAAATCGGATAACTTAATTGGTTTAATTCTTCTAAAATAGGTTCCAATAAGCCTGGCTCGTTCGTCGAATCGTAGAGATTTTTCGCAATCCGCAAAAAGCCTTTTTTATCCGAATCGATCGAATTCATATAGGCGGTAAAGGCATCCTTTTGGTATTTTCTTGCTTGGATAACTGCTTCCTCATCGATCTCTTTCAGCGTCGATTCATCGGCGAATTTTTGATCTAAAATCCACTGTCTAAATAAGGCATTGCAATCCGCCTCATGTTCCCAAGCCAATCGTTCCGCCGATTTATAGCGTTCATGTGAACCCGATGCGGAATGGCCTTGTGGCTGGGTACATTCGATCACATGGACGAGGCAAGGAACAAATTCTTCTCGAGCTAATTTGGCCGCACGCCGATAGGCATCCACCAAACCCGGATAATCCCAGGCTTTGACTTGAATAATTTCTAAGCCTTTTCCGTCTTCGTTTCGTTGAAAACCGGCTAATGCTTTTGAAATGGAAGATTTCGTTGTTTGAAATTCAATCGGGACCGAAATGCCGTAGCCGTCGTCCCAAACTGAAAAAATGATAGGCACTTGCAAAACCCCTGCCGCATTGATACACTCAAAATACATGCCTTCAGAGGTACTGGCATCGCCGATGGTTGTATAACAAATTTCACGCCCGCCCTTAGAAAACAAGGTGGCATATTCGGCCAAATCTGGGCGTTCACGATATAATTTAGAGGCATAGGCTATGCCCAAAGCCCGCGGCGTTTGCCCGGCTGTGGAGGAAATGCCGGCCACGGAATTCATCCGATTGGTTTGATCTATCCATTCTCCTTGGTCATCTAACCAGCGAGTGGCATGGTGATTGTTCATTTGTCGGCCCCCGGAATGCGGGTCGAATTGGATATCAGGATGCCCATATAATTGGGCAAAATACTGTGGCCAGGTTAAATCACCGATGGCCACACCGATGGTTTGATCCCGATAATAGCCAGAAATATAATCACCTTCTTGCATGGAACGCGCCAAAGCGATTTGGCAAACTTCCTTTCCATCCCCGTAAATTCCAAATTTGGCACGTCCTGAGAAAACTTCTTTACGTACGATGAGGCTACATTGCCGACTGATGGCAGCTAATCGATAATCCTCCAGCACCTTGGCTGCATCAAATGTACTCTCCGAAATAGAAAATGTATATGAATTCTGCGGAACCAAAGGCTGCTCGGTTTATTAAACGTGTAAAAATACAACAAAATTAGCATGAGCCAAAAACTCTAGCCCTATAAAAAATAAAGGGCATTTCTTTTGTTCAATCTGCACATTGTTTTAGATTTGTCACTCATTCAAATAAAAACAACGTTGACTCATGAAGAAGTTTTTAGGAATTCTCGCTTTAGTTCTTGGTTTTGCATTTCAATCCAATGCGCAAGGTGCTATCAAATTCAAATCTGAAAAACACGATTTTGGAAAAATCGTCGAAGGTACGCAAGCCGCTTATAGTTTCGAATTCACCAATACTGGCAAAGCACCCGTGGTGATTTCAAATGTGCAACCTTCTTGCGGATGTACCACCCCAGAATGGACACGCGAACCCATTATGCCCGGAAAAACGGGTAAAGTAACGGCTTCGTATAACTCGGCAGGCCGACCAGGAAACTTCAATAAAACCATCACCGTCGTCAATAACGGCGAAGTTTCTCAAATCATCCTGACCATCCAAGGTTCCGTAGAACCGAAAAAATAAGGAACCGAAGAACAAGGAACCAGAGAACAAGGAACCAAAGAAATAAGGCTTCCCTCAAAATTAAAAAAGGACATCACTTCACGAGATGTCCTTTTTTTTAACTCCCTCATCATCCCGACTACGGACTACGGAATTCGTACGCCCGCCTACGGAATTCGGATACCTAATCCCGATTCAACAATTTCTCCTTCGACTTATCCAACGAATTAATCCATCCCGCAATTTTCAATACATCTTTCGCAGGAATATGGCTCATCGGCGCCATCTCCGTCGCATAATCTGGCCAGTTTTGTGGATTCGGCTTATACACTAAATCCAAAATCTGCTTACTCGTATATCCTCGTTTCGCAATGTCCTCATAGGAAGGCCCGATAAGCTTTTTGTCTTTCGCATGGCAGGCTAAACAGGTATGTTTTTTCAACAAAGCCATCACTTGCGTTTCAGAAATTAATTCCTTTTTGCCACCGACTTCCTTCACTTCCACCTCAACTTTTGCCTCCACGATTTTTGTGCTTTCATTGAGCACTAATTTATCCCCAGCCGGGATTTGATTCAAGGTGAAATAAGCCGTTTCGTGCAACAAAGGTTCGCCTTCTTCATTCAAAATACCCTTTAACACAAATTCATGAATGAAATATTGACGAATCCCATCTAAGGAAATGCGTACTGTTTTCTTATCAGCCGAAACACTAATTCCTTTGATCTTCAAATCCTTCACATCGATAATCGGGCTTCCGTATTGATGGTGATATTCATAAATATAGGACCGCAAGGCATAAGAAGCTGCATTTTTAACTGATTTCACATCCACTGGCTGCGTGAAATTAAGCTCAAAGCCATCCGGCTTCGCATGAATTTCATTGATCTCAAAAGGCGTTAACCCATTCCAAACCAAACGCTGCAAGCCAAAATCTGCCTTACCCGTCGAACCCCAACCCCGCGAGGTCATTCCCACAAACATACTTCCATCCAAGCCGAAACGCTCCCGCAAAATACCTGATTGGAAACCTTCGCGGTAATTGATACAAAAGCCCTGATAGACCCCATTCACTTTTTCCAAATACATCCGCATCACTTTGGATTGCCCTTGATCCGCCACGAAATATTGACCTGGGAATGGACTGAAACGTCCTTTGGTCGAATCCTGCACGATATCTGACGTTGAAATTCCCATGATCGCATGCGGGAACCAAACAGCCGGTAATTTTAAATTTTTGACTTTTTTCGCTGCCTCGAACATCGGCGCACTATTATCTGGAATCTCCTCTAGGGTCAATTTAAACGGGCTATTCGGCTCTTTGGCCCATTTCAAACCTCCTGGATTTCCGGCAAAATCACCCTTCGCCAAATGCGTCACCCGACCAGAACCCACCCAGTCACCTTGGTTTTCTCCGTAAAAAATATCTCCCTCGTCGTTTATGCTATAACCTGCTGGCGAACGAAGTCCTGCTGAAAGCGGCTCCAAAGTACCATCAGGCTTGATTTTAACTAACCAGCCGCGCCATTTGGAAAATTTACCTTCCCCGAAACCAATCCAAGCTAAATTCAAAGTCACTAACATATCGCCGTTTTTATCAAAAACTGGACCATACGTATATTCATGATAATTACCGGAAATTTCGAATTGATAAATAGGCTCGTATAAATCCGCCACTCCATCCCGATCGGTATCGGTGATTTTGGTTAACTCGCCGCGTTGGGAACAATAGAATACCCCATCCTTATACGCCAATCCCAAAATTTCATGCAGGCCAGAAGCGAAGCGACGATAATAGGTTTGGTGACTATTCTTTTGATAAGGATTTTCAACGATCCAAATTTCACCTCGACGCGTACTTACCGCCAAGCGGCCATCCGGCATCGTGGCTAATCCTCCGACTTCCAAATATAAATCTTGGGGAATCGGAAGCGTTTTGATTTCATAAAAATCTTGTTCGGTTTTTTTGCTTGGTTTTTGACCAAAAGCACCCAAAGAAACGATTAAAAAAAGGATGCTAAGCTGTAGTTTTATTGCCTTATTCATGATTACCAAATCAATTGATATGTGAAACTATTTCCTTGCACAGGTACGCGCACCTGCATCTTACCTGGGCCTGATTGTAAAATCAAGGCCGGCGTTTTTTCCCATTGCACATAATAACCAGATCCCTGTAAAGCGATTAAACCCGGACTGATTTCTGTGACATCGGGACTGTTACCTATCACGGCCTCCACCATAGAAGCCATCGGGCTCGTGCCGACCAATTTCAAAGTTCTTTCCCATCCATTACCTAATTTATTCGGATTCAAATGGTCCTCAACTACTAATTTCGCCGCGGGCCATTCGTAATAAAATACAGGACGACCATGCATAATCTTGTAACCCTTGTAAACCAATTGGGCCGAATCCCCTTGCATCTGACTACTCAAAACCAAAGGAAATTTACCATCCATCAGCACCGTTTGGCCCAAAGGCTCCGCGGTTTGAGGTTCTCCACGATCCTGCCACATTTGAGTCGCATTTAAAAAAGAGCCTTTCCAAGTTTGCAAAACCGCCCCTTGCTTCAAATCATACGAATATGAAAGGCCAGTAGGGTCACCCACATGAATCACATACATTTTTTTCTTGCCACCATGAAAGGTAAAAGAACGCTGATACACCGGCTCCGACAAAGCTTTCACTTCGATCAAGCCTACCGCCTCTGGATCAGGTAAGGACGTACGATCGTGGAAAGCTATTTCATGTGCCCCAACGCGCTTTACAAAAACACCCAAGGCCTTAGGTCCCCAAGGAAAATCTTTCACGTGAATTAATTCAAAACGATGTTTACCCGCGCTTAATTGAGTTTTCATCGTCACCTTGTCCGTATACCAATGTGCCCCGGAATTCAATTCTTTTCCATCAATTTTCAAGACACCCGAACCCGTCCAATGCGTTTGAAATTCGTATTCATCCGCCTCCGGCACATTCAAATCAGCCACATAGTCAATTAAATAATCATTTCTTGCCTTGATTACCTTATGCGTTAAAGCAGCTAATTTCCCTTTGACAACAGGCGCCGCAGCACCGATAACAGGTTCTGCAAATTTTCCTTCGTAATAATTGTAAGTAATATTTGAAAGACTGGCCGTTGGCTTATCATAAGTCTCAAAACGAATATTCTTAAAGGCTACCGGTCCGTGATCACCCTGAATGGTGATGGGGCCCAAGGGGCCTTCTTTGTCAAACAAAGCACCCCGAGTCATCCCCGAAACCTCGATATTTTCCTGAATTAAAATACCATTCAAGATGACCTTTTTGAACAACGCATTTTTGATTTTTTTACCCGAAGCATCGAAGCGAGGTGCCTCGAAATCGATTTCGATGGATTGCCATAAACCAGGTGCTTTACATGCATTTTGGCGAGGCGCATATCCTTCATAACCTTCTTTTCCTTTGCCTCTGGCATCATCCCAACGCTCATAAATTCCTCCGCAATCGCCAAATTTCAACGTCTTTTTCCCCCAAGAATCAAATAATTGAACTTCGTAGCGACCTTGCAGGTAAATACCTGAATTAGCGCCTTTGGGTAACATGAAATCCATCATGAAATGGATATCACCGTGATTTAATTTAAAATGCAAATCATCTGTGCGCTTGTATTTTCCATGGCGCAAGGTATTGACAAGCACCCCTTTACCACTACTTACTTGAAAGCTCGTATCGGTATATTTTGCTTTTAAGGCGCCTTCGATGGTCCAATTGGAACTCGGTTGATCGAAAGCCTGCAAATCCGTCAGCGGGATCGTTTGCTGGGCAAAAGAAGCCAGCGGTACAAATAGAAACAGGAGTAATTTCTTCATTCTCAGTTGTTAGATAGGTAAATAATAGCAATGAATTAACGTTTTTCATCGGCACAATTGGCTGCCAAGTAGAAAAATTTCCGTTAATATACTAGATTTTGTGTTAATTTGACTTTCATTTTGATAAGTGAATGGCAATTAATTCCCTAAAACTGAGACCTATTTTATTACACATCTTTTTTTGGATGTGTTTTTTGGCGATTCCGATTCTTTTAGGCCCAAATACCAATTCCAGTTCTCCTGAGGATGTTCAAAGACATTACCAATGGACCCTATTTTTTGTCGTTTTTGGACTTCATAATATTCCCTTCTTTTATTTCAATACTGAATTTCTTATCCCAAAAATATTTAAAACACGGGGGATTCTGTTATACCTTCTTTGTCTATTAGCTTCCATCGTGTTCATGGTTTGGTATCATGATCAATTATTTGCTTGGTTTTTTGACGACTTTTTTGAAGGAGGAGGTCGGGGAGGCGGAAGACGTGGTGGCACGAGTTTACGAATTGTGTTCCAATTGCTGTTTGTCGTGGCAGTAGGCATCAGTTACCGATTCCTTTCAGATAATATTCAGGAGCAAGAAAGTAAAAAGGAGGAAGAAAAAGAGCGGTTAAAATCAGAATTGTCCTTTTTAAGATCTCAAATCAGCCCGCATTTCATGTTTAATGTATTGAATAGCGTGGTAGCTCTTTCACGGAGGAAACCCGAAATGGTGGAACCCGTGGTGATTAAATTATCCGAATTAATGCGTTACATGATTTATGAGACCAATGATTCGAAGGTAAATATTAATAAAGAATTTGTCTATTTAGAAAGCTACATCGAGTTGCAAAAATTGCGTTTTGGCGACGACATTTCAATTGATTTTAAAAGCGATATTTGTAAAACGCCGAGTAGCATCGAACCGATGTTGCTGATTCCTTTTGTCGAAAATGCCTTCAAACATGGCGTGGGGATGATCGAAAATCCTACCATCGAAATTGATTTAGTGGATACGCCGGCAAATTTAATATTCAGTGTGCGCAATAAAAAAGGCAAGCAAATCGAGGAGAAAAAGGACGATAGTTCTGGCATAGGATTAGCCAATGTGCGTCGCCGACTCGAGCTTTTATACCCAGATACACACACCCTTTCAATCCACGAAGAGGCAGATACATACCAAATCGAGTTAGTCATCAAGCATTCTTAATAAGGTTATGGAAGAAGAAATTATTGAGGAATTCAAAGAATTACCCACCACCATTTTGTCTTGCATCGCGGTGGATGATGAATCATTGGCCCTGGATTTATTGGAAGACAATATCGCAAAGGTTCCCTTTTTGAAATTAGAAAAACGCTGCCGGAATGCCTTTGAGGCAATTAAATACCTGGAAACCAATCCCGTCGACCTACTCTTTTTGGATATTCAAATGCCCGGATTGACTGGCGTGCAGTTTTTGGAAAGTTTGACGCAAAAGCCCATGGTGATTTTTGTGACAGCCTACCAGCAATACGCCATTGATGGTTTTAATTTGGATGTGGTGGATTATGTGCTGAAACCTATTTCTTTTGAACGGTTTATAAAATCCACGCACAAGGCCTTGGATTATTTTAAAAGCAAGCAAGTACTCGCCCAATCGCAAATCCCAAGTCCTGATAAAATTGAATACATTTTCATCCATGCGGATTATTCCTTGATGAAAATTATGTTAGAAGATATTCTGTACATCGAGGGTTTGAAGGATTATATCAAAATCCATTTGAAAACGCAGAAATTTCCGGTGGTGTGTCGGATGACGATGAAGTCCATCGAAGAAAAATTGCCTTCGAATGAATTTCAGCGCGTCCATAAATCCTACATCGTGTCCCTGAAAAAGGTGGAATCGATTCGGAATCAAAAAATCAAAATTGGGGAAAATCACATCCCGCTGTCCGAGAATTATTCAGAGACATTTTACCAAACGATTGGATATCAAAAACCTTAATTCTTAAGATTATTTTTTCCAAAATGATAGCTAAGGCCAATCCAGGCACGAAGAAGACCGGTTTGCACATTGGAATCCGTGTAAGGCGTAAACTCAAAATTCAGCCCGACCTGCGGTAATTTTTCAAAAGGAAAGGCCCGAAAACCGGCACTTCCGTAATAGCCTTTCAGCAAGGACGAATTATTAATCACATTAGACATCCATCCGATGTTCGCACCACCACCGATATAAAATGCGGTCGTTTTCGTTTTTTTTACGGTCAGCATGGGGCCGAATTCCGTTGTCACTGCGGAAGTAGCCGAATTCATTTGTATACGAACCTCTGCCCAGGCGGCTTGAGTTGGGTTCGAAGAAATTGCCAATTCAGAAGCAAATGGATAATAGCTGACAGATTGGGCTTTTGAAGTTTGGGAAAAAACAAGAAATACTACAAGGAAAAATAAGCTTGAGCGCATTAGAATAGATTATTAAATGGTAGATTAAGCGGCAAGTTACAAAATTCAATCGCGTTTCTTCAAGAAATATGTAACTTTGAGTTTGGCAAATATACCATTATGTCCATTCTAAAAAAATTAGCAGGCGAAACTCTTTCCTATGGTTTTAGTACCATCCTGGGTCGCTCGCTCAATTTTTTACTCGTTTTTGTTCATACCCAAGCTTTTTTACCGGCAGAATTAGGCATCAATGTAAAGCTATATGGCTACATGGCCATCGCCAATATTCTATATACCTACGGAATGGAAACGGCCTATTTTCGATATGCCAAAGAAGCCCCGGAGAAATATTACAACCTCATTTTAAGTGCCATCATAGCCACCTCTGGTTTTTTTACCCTGATTTTATTCGCCTTTTCGGATCCGATCATGGCCTTCTTAGGCTATTCGGAAAAAGGAATTTTTCTGAAATGGTTGGCCCTAATTTTAGCCATCGATGCCATAACAGCGATTCCCTTCGCCAAACTACGTTTAGAAAACAAAATTAAAACCTTTGTGAAGGCAAAAATCGCGTCCATCGTACTGAACGTAGGCTTAAACTTGATATTCTTGATGCTCCTAAAACCGATGCATGAACAGGGTTTTGGTCCTCCATTTTTGCAAAATCTATACCATCCTGAAATCGGTGCGGGTTATATATTCCTGGCAAATTTAGTTGGGAATGCCTGTTTGTTTTACTGGCTCAAAGCTGCATTCAAAGCCTATCGCTGGACATGGGATTGGGTGGAAATGAAATCCCTTTGGATTTATGCCTATCCGATTATGTTCATGAGTTTGGCGGCGATGTTCAATTTGATGTTTGACCGATTATTACTCGAAGAATTTTTACCCTCTGGCTTTTATCCGGGTCGAAGCTCGCAGGATGCTTTAGGGATTTATGGCAATTGTTATAAGCTTTCCGTCTTCATGAGTTTGGCGATCCAAGCGTTTAAATATGCCGCGGAACCGCTGTTTTTAGGAAGAACATCTGCGGACAATACCCGGAAAAATTTGGCCTTAGTCACCCATTGGTTTGTCATCGTTTGTTCGGTTTTATGGGTAGGCGTTTCGGTGAATCTATTTTGGATTAAAGAACTTTTTTTGCGGAAAGCGATTTATTGGGAAGGCATCTCGATTGTGCCCGTTTTACTTTTGGCCAATCTGTTTTTAGGTGTTTATTATACGCAATCCGTTTGGTTTAAAAAGACGAATAAAACCTATATGGGTTCCTTCATTACGCTAATTGGGCTTGCATTAACCATCACGGGAAATATTTTATTTATCCCGATATATGGCTACATGGCTTGTGCTTGGTCCTTTTTGTTTTCGAGTTTTGTGATGATGATCCTTTGTTATTTGGGTGGACAAAAATATGATCCGACGCCCTATCGGATGGGTGCAGGATTTGTTTATATCTTGGTAGGCATAGGATGTATTTGGGTAGGTCCATATTTAGCAAAAAGTTTACAATGGAACGCATTTTTGATGGAGAATGTTGGGCTAATGTTCCTCCTAGCCTACATCGCGATGAAAGAATTTTCATGGAAAAAGGGTCGACCTCAAATGATTGAGAAATAACATGTAAATTACCAAGATGAAACAGGAGATTGTCACCCAATATTTGGAATTAAAGCTGAAAATCAGTCAAATGATTTCGCGCCTCCAAGAACATGAAGGGACAATTAAGGATTTAAATAAACAAATTATAGCGTTAGAAAAATCGCTTTCTGAAAAGACCGATGAGCTTACGGAGGCAAGGAATCAGGCAAAAGAATTGGAGAAAAACTTTAAAAAATCAGATAAAATTGGTAAAATTGTAGTTAATACAGATAACACGGCGGTCCCAACTGCTGAACTTAAGAAAAAATTAGATCAATATATTGTTGAAATAGATCATTGTATCGAGCAATTACGCAAACCATGAGTCATAAATTACCTTGCAACTTATTATTGGGAATACAAGCGGTTTCCTTGCAGGTGAATGTAGAAGAGGAGTCTTGTGTGCGAAATGCAGCGTCTTTAGTGAACCGATTAGTTAAATTTTATGAGGAAAAAACCCGTAATTCAGACCCCAATGCTGTGATGGCTTTGGTAGCTTTGGATTTGGCCATGTGTGGAATAAAATTTGATACGGAAACAAAAGAATTATTAAACAATATTGAAGCCGAAAATGAGCAATTGCTCTCCATGACGGCTAAGTTTACGATTTAATACCTTGGAAGGTTCAGGCGGGACTTATGTAAAATAAACACATTCGTTCTATGTCAAGCATATTAAGTATCCTAATCCCTTTGTTATCCTTAGCAGGGGGAGTATTTGCCGGAAAAGTGTTCTTTTCGAAGGCAAGTAAAAATTTCGAAGATGAGGCCAAACGTAAAGCCGAAGACATCTTAAAAAATGCAGAAATCGCTGCAGAAAATCTGAAAAAAGACCGCATGTTAGAGGCCAAGGAAAATTTCCTTCGACTACGTGCTGAATTCGAAGAAGAAACACAAGCTAAAAAAGGCATTTTATCTGAAAACGAGCAAATCCTCCGTGAAAAAGAGCGGATTTTGGCCCAGCAACAAGAGCAACAAAAAATAGCCGACCAGGAATTGCAAGCCCAAAAGCAAAGCATCCAATCTAAAGAGGAAAACTACCGGAAAAAATTAGAGGATGTCGAGAAAAAACGAGCAGAGGCAGATGAATTATTGGCCCAACAAATCAGCCAATTAGAGAAAATCGCCAACCTTTCTGCCGATGAAGCGCGTCAACAAATCATGGACGCCCTCAAAGCCGAAGCCGAAAGTAAGGCCAGTTCACTGGTGAAACAAGCCATCGAAGAGGCCAAATTGACCGCGACGAAAGAAGCGAAAAAAGTGGTCATCGAAACGATTCAACGGACCGCCGCTGAAAATGCGATCGAAAACTGTGTATCTGTTTTCAACATCGAATCAGATGATGTAAAGGGTAAGATTATCGGTCGGGAAGGTCGTAATATCCGCGCCCTCGAAGCCGCTACCGGCGTCGAATTCATCGTGGATGATACCCCTGAGGCGATTATCATTTCTGGTTTTGATCCGGTTCGTCGAGAAATCGCACGTTTGTCTTTGCACCGTTTGGTACAAGATGGCCGGATTCACCCAGCAAGAATTGAAGAGGTGGTGAACAAAACCAAGAAAAACATCGATGATGAGATTGTCGAAATCGGCGAGAAAACCGTGATCGATTTAGGCATTCATGGTCTGCATCCGGAATTAATTAAGATGATTGGTCGGATGCGTTTCCGTTCTTCTTATGGGCAAAATTTATTGCAACACTCGCGGGAAGTTGCGAAATTATGCGCAACGATGGCCGCTGAATTAGGCTTAAATGCGAAATTAGCCAAGCGTGCGGGTCTCCTTCATGACATTGGAAAAGTTTGGCATGAAGAGCCTGAATTACCTCACGCGTTGTTGGGCATGGAATTAGCTTTGAAATACAAAGAGCATCCAGAAGTTTGTAACGCGATCGGGGCGCACCATGATGAGACAGAAATGACTTCCATGATTTCTCCGATCATCCAGGTTTGTGATGCGATTTCAGGATCGAGACCAGGTGCACGTCGAGAAATGATGGAGTCCTACATGAAACGTTTGCGTGACTTAGAAGATTTGGCTACGTCTTTTGATGGGGTTCAAAAATGTTATGCGATACAAGCTGGTCGAGAACTACGGATTTTAGTAGATGCCGAACATGTCAGTGACGAAAAAGCATCGAATTTATCCTTTGATATTTCACAAAAAATCGAAAAGGAAATGCAATATCCAGGGCAAATCAAAGTAACAGTTATCCGTGAAATGCGTGCAGTGAATTTTGCAAAATAAAATTTCAAAAATGATTAAAAAACGCTAGTCAGGTCTTTTACCTTGCTAGCGTTTTTTTAGCTAGCTATGAAAATCATTAGCCCACAGAATGACCTAGAATGGAAATCTTATTTCCAATTGCGTTTTGATGTACTACGGGAACCATGGAATCAACCCGCCGGCTCCGAAGTATTAGGAGACGAGGATCAGGCTATCCATGCGATGGCGATGGATGGAGATGTGGTAGTTGGCGTAGCGCGCATGCATGCTTCGGGGCCTTTACAGGGGCAGGTTCGCTGTGTTGCGGTGGCTAGAGGCCAACAAGGCAAAGGCGTAGGCAAATCCATCATGAATTATTTGGAAGATATGGCGCGCAACAAAGGCTGGAAAGAAATCATTTTGGAAGCTCGAGAAAATGCGGTGCCATTTTACAAAGCGCTCGGCTATGAAATTCAAAAAGAATCCTACCTCCTATTCAATGAAATTCAGCATTATACGATGACTAAATCGCTCGTCTAATGCGTATGCGCTAAACCTTGCGCCATGGGGATTTGATTGAATTCAAGCCCAGCTTTCTTCGCATCTTTAAAGGCTTCTTTCGGTTTGATGCTCAAGATTTGAAATAATTCTTGGTCTGATTTCGCATCAGGATTTGGGGTTGTTAATAATACATCGCCGGAAAAAATCGAATTCGCCCCAGCCATGAAACAAAAGGCTTGACCTTCGTAATTCAATTCCAAACGACCTGCTGATAAACGAACCGCTGATTTCGGCATCATGATACGTGCCGTGGCGATCACTCGAACTAAATCCCACACAGAGGCCGTTTTTTGATTTTCAAAAGGCGTCCCTTCCACCGGAACTAAATTATTCACCGGTACGGATTCTGGATGTTCCGGCAAATTCGCTAAGGTTAATAACATCCCGATGCGGTCCGCTGTACTTTCACCCATCCCAATAATCCCGCCCGAACATACCGAAATTTTCGCTTTGCGAACATTCCCCAACGTCTCTAAACGGTCTTCATAGGTACGCGTAGAAATCACATCCTCATAGTATTCCTCCGAGGTATCGATGTTATGATTGTAGGCGTATAAACCGGCATCTTTTAGTTTTTCTGCTTGTTGCTCAGAAAGCATCCCCAGCGTACAACACACTTCCATCCCCAAGGAATTCACGCCTTTCACCATATCCAATACGCGATCAAAATCCTTGTTATCACGAACTTCACGCCAAGCAGCACCCATACAGAAACGGGAACTCCCATTATCTTTGGCTCGAACAGCTGCTTGAATGACTTCTTCGTAGGGCAATAATTTTTGCACTTTGACATTCGTATGGTAACGCGCGGCTTGGGAGCAATAGGAACAATCCTCTGGGCAACCACCCGTTTTAATGGACAATAAGGTACTAATTTGAACCTCGTTTGGATCATGGAATTGCCGATGCACAGTGGCAGCTTGATAAACCAAATCTAAAAACGGTTGGTTGAAAATTTGCTCAACCTCTTCACGGGTCCAATTATTACGTACCATATATTCCTAATTTTATGCCAAAGATAATGCCTCCTTATTGTAATTCAATCAAATAAGGCATTAAAGCGAGATATCCTTCTCTTTTTTTCCAACGATCTAATTCCCAAATCGATTTTGTCCAAGGCATATTCGACTCAGCAAATTTTTGTGCCATGGACGTTTCAGATGTCGCTGATTCCAAAATTTGATCCAAAAACGATTTTGCTTTCGGGTAAATCGCCACCTTGTAAGCTCCTTTTTTTAATTTTCCTTTTTTCGCAGCTAATTCGATAGCCTTATCTAATCCACCTAATTCATCCACCAAACCCAACGATTTCGCCTGAACTCCTGTCCAAACGCGACCCCCCGCGAGGGATTTTAATTTAGCCACGGACATATGTCTGCCCGCCGCAGCTTTGGAGGTAAAAGATTCGTAGCCTTGGTCGACCATGTGCTGAACCACCGACTTCTGGAATTCCGTTAACTCACCCGCAGAATTTAAGAAATTTGAATTCGCATGGGTGTTCACATGATCCTGGGTAATTCCCAATTTATTACTTAAAAAGCGGTCTATGTTTAACCATTGGGCAAAAATACCGATGGAACCTGTGACCGTGGTGGGTTGCGCGACAATCGCATCCGTTCCCATAGCCATGTAATAGCCACCAGAAGCCGCATAGTCCGACATGGATGCAATGATGGGCTTCACCTTTTTAGCTAATTCGATTTCACGCCACATGATGTCAGAAGCCAAAGAAGAACCTCCGGGTGAATCGATGCGCAAGACAATCGCCTTCACCGATTTATTATCCCTTAATTTCCGTAATTCCTTAACAAATTCATCTGAACCAATGCTCCCATCTCCGCCTTGCGTACCCACGATTTCGCCTTCGGCAACTAATACTGCGATTTTATCTGTCCCATCGACCTTCGGACGTGGATCTTTGGCCTTTAAGAAATCCGTAAATTTCATGAATTTCAATTCGTCCTTAGCCTTTACTTTTACTTTAGATTTCAATAAAGCTTCAAATTCATCCCAATAGCCCAATTTTATCATACCCAATTTTTCCGCTTTTATCGGATTCATGGCCAATAAACTATCAGCAATTTGATTTAATTTTTCGGCAGGAATGTGCTTGCTTTCTGAAATTTTAGCAAAAATTTCGCGGTTAATGGAACCGATGAAAGATTGCGTTTGCGCCCGATTTTCCGGACTCATATCTTCTCGAATAAAAGGTTCCACGGCCGATTTGTACTGTCCTACCCGGAAAACCAAAGGCTCGATTTCCAATTTATCAAAAGCCTTTTTATAGAACATATATTGGACACTGATCCCATTGAAATCCAATAAACCTGAAGGATTCAAATAGGCCTCATTCGCTACAGAAGCCATGAAATAGGCCTTTTCAGAATAGGAATTCGAATAGGCATAAATGAATTTTCCTGAAGCTTTAAATTGCTGAAGCGCGGTGCGGATTTCTGACAATTGGGCATATCCACCCATCGGAAAGCTAACATCTAAATAAATCCCTTTGACCTTGGCGTCCAACCGAGCCCGATCGATTGCGGAAAGAATTTGAATTAAACCGATTTTCTCGGTGCTCGAGAAAAAGGGATTTGGGATGTTCGCAAAAGGATCATCTTCCTCAATGGATGCATTTTCGACCAAAGGCCGATTGAGATCCAATTTCAAAATCGAATTTTCTTTTACCTCATACTCGGTATCTCCACTCATCGCAGAGCCGATCCCAACCGTAATTAGCAGCCCAAAGAGCAAGAAAAGAAATATACCCACTACGGTAGCTAAGCTAAATTTGACAAATTGCCACATATCATTTTAGTTTAAAAAGGAATCACAAGATGACTAAGTAAGTAAACAAAATCTACACAATTATGTTTAATGGTGCATATCTTAAAACAGCGGAATGTAGGCTATCCGAAATTTTTCCGGTAATCCTCCCGCGCCTGTCGAATAACTTCATGGGCGATTTCACGACCGTAAACCTCGTCGATGTCCACGGTGTTTGAGGTACTTTCGCCTGGTAACATTTTATAGGTCCAAAAATAATGCCGTAAACGCTGCACGATATCTTTGGGGGCATCTGAAATATCGCGCCATTTCCCATAAATCGGGTCATCTTTTAGCACGGCGATGATTTTATCGTCGGCCTCGCCTTTATCGATCATGCGGATGCCGCCAATCGGAATCGCTTGGCATAAAATATCACCATGGGTTATGGCCCGTTCGGACAAGACTAAAATATCCAAAGGATCCCCATCGCCCTGGGTGATGTCTTTTCCTGAATATTTACGGGCTAATTCGGCTATACCTTCGGCACAATAAGTTTGGGGTAAAAAGCCATACAGCGCTGGAACGATATTGGAGAATTTTTGTGGACGGTCGATTTTTAAATAGCCCGACTGTTTGTCAATTTCATATTTAACGGTATCCGTTGGTACAATCTCAATAAAAGCAGTCACCAATTCCGGCATTTGTTCACCGATTTGAATGCCGTGCCAGGGATGAGCTTTAAAAAAGTTGCGATTCATGAATGGTGATTTAAATATGAAATGAGGGTGGAAATCCGCGCAAATTACAAAATTTTGAAATGATTGCAATCCAAGTACATTTAGTTAAATTTGTGGTTTGAATGATTTTGCCATGATATATCCCATCATTCCTTACGGGGATCCTGTGTTAAGAAAAGTTGCGAAGCCCATTAAATTCGATGGATTGGATGTACTACAATTAGCCGACGATATGTTTGAAACCATGTATGCCGCCAGTGGTGTCGGACTTGCTGCTCCGCAAATAGGCATGGACATACGAATGTTTGTCGTGGACGGCCGACCCATGAATGAGGGGGAAGAGGAGGAAGATAAAGACCCTTCTTTGGTTGATTTCAAAAAGGTATTTATCAATGCCACGATTTTAGATGAGACGGGTGAAGAGTGGGGATTCGAGGAGGGCTGCTTGTCCATACCGGGAATCCGAGGGGAGGTATTTCGACCAGAATATGTCAAAATCCATTATTGGACCGAACATGGGGATGAAAAAGAGGAGATATTTGAGGGTTTTGCGGCTCGGATTATTCAGCATGAATATGATCACATTGAAGGAATCTTATTTACAGATCACTTAAATGTCGTTAAAAAACGCCTGATTAAGAATAAATTAACGGATATTACCCGTGGTAAAGTTTCGGTGGATTACAAAATGAAATTAGCTCGATAACAAATTACAATGAAGATTTCTATTAACTGGTTACGTGATTTTATTGACCTTTCGAAATTGCCCGAACAAGGTAGTCCGGCCGAATTGGATGTGCTTTTAACCAATACGGGTCTAGAAGTAGAAGGTATCGAAGCGCATGAAAAAATACCGGGCGGTTTACGGGGTTTTGTGGTGGGAGAAGTCATTACCTGCGAGCCTTTTGAGGTAAAAGATAAAGTCTTACATGCCACGACGGTAGATGCGGGATTGGCTGAACATTTACAGATTGTTTGTGGCGCATCGAACGTAGCTGCGGGTCAAAAAGTTATCGTGGCTACTCCTGGCACCCAATTATATGATGGAGAAGGGAAGGAATTATTTGTCATCGAACGCAGAAAAGTATATGGCCAGATCTCGGAAGGTATGATTTGCGCGGAGGATGAAATCGGGCTAGGAAATTCGCATGATGGGATTTTGATTTTAGATACAGATGTACCCAATGGTACAGCGGCAGCAACTTATTTTCAGATCCAGTCTGACCTAGTTTTAGAAATTGGATTAACCCCAAACCGTGCGGATGCGGCATCCCACTGGGGAGTAGCGCGGGATATTAAGGCGGTGAGCGGATTGCCGATTAATTGGCCAAGCATCCTTCCAGCTAAAAAATCAGCCCAACAATTTCCCATTCAGGTAGATGTTCAAGATACAGGATGTACCCGTTTTTGTGGGGTGACCGTGGATGGAGTTCGGGTAGGTCCATCGCCTGCATGGTTACAAGAACGCTTGTCGGCGATCGGTTTACGCCCAATTAATAACATCGTAGATATTACAAATTTCATCTGTCATGGCATAGGTCAACCGATGCATGCCTATGATTACCATGCGATTAAAGGCGGAAAATTAATCGTTAAAACATGTATGGCTGGGGCAGAATTTGTTACCCTGGACGGGATAAAACGCAAATTAAGCTCCGAAGATATCATGATTTGTGATGCGGAAGGACCCATCGGAATCGCGGGCGTTATGGGTGGTCAGAATTCTGGTATTCAAGATTCGACGACACGCATTTATTTAGAAGTGGCACATTTTAAGCCGGAACGCATTCGGAAGGCTTCACAAACACATAGTTTAAAAACAGATGCATCATTCCGCTTCGAACGTGGAACGGATGTGGAAGCCAAATTATTTGCTTTAGAATATGCGGTTCAATTAATTCAGTCGATGGCTGGAGGCGAGGTAGCCTCCGAGATATTGGATTATTATCCTGAAAAAGTGGCTTTGGTGGAAATCAAAGTATCCTTTACTCGGATTCAAAACCTGATGGGTGTGGAGATTTCCTCGACACGGATTCAAGAAATTTTGAAGGCCTTGGATTTTGAATTGCAAGCGATTTCGGAGGAGGGATGTGTGGCTTTGGCACCGGCCTATCGGGTCGATGTGACCCGGGAAGCGGATGTGGTGGAGGAGATTTTACGGATTTATGGGTTGGATAATATCCCCTTGTCGGAACATTTAAGCGCTCATTTTATTTCAGAGTTCCCCTTGGTAGATCAGGAAAAGACCCAACAAAATGTGGGACTTAGTTTAGCTGCGAAAGGATTTCATGAGATCATTACGAATTCTTTGACAAAAGCGGATTACCATAATTTGATTTCAAATGATTTGGGATTCGATTCGGTGGAAATTTTAAATCGACTTTCGGAGGATTTAGGGGTGATGCGACAGCACATGGTTTTTGCGGGATTGGAGGCTTTGTCTCATAATATTAACCGGAGACAAAAGGATTTGAAATTATTTGAATTCGGGAAAACCTATCACAAAAAAGGGGCTAAATACATCGAAAAAAGACATTTGGCACTTTATTTAACTGGTTTAAGTGAAGGAGAAACTTGGGCTCAGGCTCCCCAAAAATCGGCATTGCATCATGTCTATTCGGCCGTGGTGGCTTTGATGCGTCAATTGGGCGTGTCTGAATTTGAAACGAGTCCGATTGAAAATTCACAGGTATTTGCCTATGGCTTACGGGTTTCGGTGCAGAAGAAAAACTGTATTGATATGGGTTTGATTCATCCTACCTTGGCCGCCAGCATGGATGTGAAACAAGAGGTTTTTATGGCGGATCTGGATTGGGATTATTGGGTGAAAAAGGAGAAAGGGAATTTTGAGTATAAGGAAATTTCGAAATTTCCCGAGGTAAGAAGAGATTTGTCCTTGGTGATTGACCGTCTACTAAGTTTTACGGAAATTCGGCGGGTTGCAAGCCAGACGGAGAAGCAGATATTAAAAAATGTAGCCATATTTGATGTGTATGAGGGGAAGAACTTGGGGGAAGGAAAAAAATCTTACTCGGTGAGTTTTACCCTTCAGGATGAAACACAAACCTTAACGGATAAGGTTATCGATGCTACGATGGAACGATTGATTACTCGATTTGAAAAAGAATTAGGCGCCCTTATTCGTAAATAAGAATAAAAATTACATGTCGAAGTACATTAAAAAATGGCCTTTGTTAATTCTAATTGCGAATGCCGCATTTTTCTTTGCATATACCTCCTATTTTAGTTTCAATTTCCCTTTGCAGGATGACGTCTTGTTAATTGATTTTGTTGTCCAAAAGGGACATCTTGGATCTGATTTTTACTCTTGGTATCAAACTTTTTTTGGCGTGGTAAACGATCACTCCATTCTGGTTCCTCGCTTATCTGTTTGGTTAATTCAATTGTTAAATGATGGTAAAATTGATTTCGAATGGATAACCCGCTATAACCTGATTATATTGATCATTTTCTTTGTCATTATCGGTAAAGAATTTCTTCGTGCCAAATTACCTTTGGTTTATCTATTACCGATCAGTTTTTTACTTTTTCAGCCACATTTTCAAGAAGTTTCAAATTGGCCTATTACCGGCCTCCAGCATTTACATATTTTGTTATTTGTTGCATTAGCGCTTAGTTTATTAGAAGAGAAAAATTCGGTTATTGGGTCCTTGATTTGCGCTTTTTTAGCTGGATTTACGTTTGGAAATGGCGTAGCCCTGTTTATCCTTATTATGATTTATTTATTTTTTGAAGGAAGTAAAAAAAAGATTATTTGGGTAGGGGTATCTTTAGGCATTTATTTATTGGCCTTAATTCCTATTTTTAATTTCAGCCAACAAGCAAAATTTGCCTTTAGTTTTTCAAATACTTCTTTTTTTGAATTAGGGATTTTAGGTTCGGTGGCCTTAGAATTTTTTAAAAGCAAAGACTTTTTTGCCTTATGCCTTGGCGCCCTCTTACTGAGTTGTATTGTTTATTTCGCCTTCCAAAAATGGGTCAAGAAAAATTCTCAAATTAATCGTTTTTATTTTTATTACTTGATATTTATTTTGGGGGCAACCTTTGTCATCGCTATCCCAAGAAGTGGGATTGATTGGACATCCTATCACAGTAGTCGGTATTTTGTATACGGGGTAATTGCATTGATTTGCTTATATGTCCTAGGAATTAAACAACTCCCCGAACTACAAAAAAAATACCTATTTTATCCCGCGCTCGTAATTTCTATCTCTTTTTCTTTTTTATCCTATCATAACAATTCAGCCTCCTTAATTGAACGAAATAATTCCTTGCAGGCTGATCATGACAATTGGAATAGAAATGAAGCCATCATTTGTGGAGTTCCCCAAGTATTCCAAAACATAAAGCCGATTTTGCTAGAAGCCTATGCAAAGCACCTGATTCAAAAAGAAAAAATACTTGTTCCTTCTGAAGATTTGGCTAAATTAAATCTAATAGCAAAACCATTTAAATTACGCGTTCCATTGGACGTTCAAAGTCATGCAGATACGGTAAAAGGTAAAATGGAATTTTGGGTCAACCGATACTCATTTATCATTTTTAATCAAATGGGTGTTGACAATCCCATTTCCAAAACTTGGTATTTAGTGATTCAACATGATTTCACGAAAAAAAGTTTTTTAAGCCCGATTACTTTTAAAAAAGGCGCGATTCGAGATTTCATCCTTAAACCCGGTTCAAACTACCTTTCGCAAACCGGCGCTGCGCTGATCCATACGGAATTTTTAGCAAGTGGTACTTATCATTTATACCTTTGTTCTATTCAAGAGGAGGAAAAGAATAGGTATTACCGAGTAAACGAACGCATAAGGAAAGACCCTAAAACCAGCACATTGGTGATGATCCCCTAAAAGGAAACGAAGGATTGTTTATCGTTTCATCATATTGCTCATATTCGGCATCTTCATTTTTCCATCTTGCACCTTATTCATCATGCGCATCATTTTTCGCATGTCTTCAAATTGTTTCAACAAGTTATTCACCTGTTGAACCGATGTGCCAGAACCTTTTGCAATACGATTTTTCCTCGATGGATTTAAAAGATCCGGGTTTTGGCGCTCCTTCAGGGTCATGGATTGAATAATAGCCTCAATTGGCTTAAAGGAATCATTGGAGATATCCACATCTTTAACCGCTTGGCCCATGCCTGGAACCATGCCCATTAAATCCTTGATATTTCCCATTTTTTTAATTTGCTGTAACTGCGCATAAAAATCCTCAAAGGAGAAATTATTTTGACGAATTTTCTTGTTTAAACGAGCCGCTTCATCCTCATCAAAGGCTTGCTGAGCGCGTTCCACCAAAGACAACACATCGCCCATCCCCAAAATCCGATTCGCCATCCGATCAGGATAAAACTGATCCAAGGCCTCCATTTTTTCGCCTGTCGAGATGAATTTGATAGGTTTTTCTACGACTTGCCGAATGGAAAGCGCGGCTCCCCCACGGGAATCCCCATCTAATTTCGTCAGCACGACACCATCAAAATTCAAGCGCTCATTAAAAGTTTTTGCTGTATTGACTGCATCTTGACCTGTCATGGAATCGACCACGAATAAAATCTCCGTCGGCCGAATGGCTTGTTTCACCGCAGCTATTTCATTCATCATCGCCTCGTCTACCGCCAAACGACCCGCAGTATCGACGATAACGACTTTCTTACCCATCTTGCGCGCATAGGACAAGGCGTTCTCAGCAATGGAAACGGCATTTTTATTTTCAGGTTCGGCATAGACTTCTACGCCAACTTGTTCACCTAGGACTTTTAATTGATCAATAGCGGCCGGACGATAAATATCACAAGCCACCAAAAGTACATTTCGACCTCCTTTTTTAATGTATTGGGCTAATTTCCCGGAAAACGTAGTTTTACCGGAACCTTGAAGACCGGCGATTAATACGACAGCTGGGTCGCCTTTTAGATTGATGTCTTCTTTGCTCCCACCCATTAATTGGGTTAATTCCTCGTGTACAATTTTGACGAGTAATTGGCCCGGTTCCACGGAAATGAGAATTTTTTGACCTAAAGCCTGTTCTTTAATTCGATCCGTGATGTCTTTGGCGACCTTATAATTAACGTCGGCATCCATTAAGGCCCGACGAATTTCCTTCACCGTAGCAGCTACATTGATGTCTGTAATTCGGCCCTTCCCCTTCAGGGTACGCATGGCCGAGGTAATTTTGGAACTTAAATTATCAAACATATGAAATCGAAATTAAAAAAGGACTGCAATTTACGCTTTTTGGCGCAAAAAAATTAATCAAAAATAAGAATTCCTAATTACCTTTGTAGGATTAATTAGGTAAAGCCTTTTTAGAAAATTGCTTTAAAAATAATTTTAATTCAAAACATGGAAAAAATTAAAGTAGCTAACCCAGTGGTGGAATTGGATGGCGATGAAATGACCCGTATTATTTGGAAATTCATTAAGGATAAATTAATCCTTCCTTACTTGGAACTAGATATTAAATACTACGATTTAGGCGTAGAGTACCGGGATGAGACGAATGACCAAGTAACCATTGAGGCTGCTGAAGCAATCAAAAAATATGGTGTTGGAATCAAATGTGCGACGATTACGCCGGACGAAGCCCGTGTAACAGAATTTGATTTAAAACAAATGTGGAAATCTCCGAACGGAACGATTCGTAACATCTTGGATGGTACGGTATTCCGTGAGCCAATTGTGTGTGCCAATGTGCCACGTTTGGTGCCTAATTGGACTGCACCCATCATGATTGGTCGTCACGCGTTTGGTGATCAATATCGTGCTACTGATTTTGTAACAAAAGGAAAAGGGAAGTTGACGGTCAACTTTAGCCCAGAAGATGGGGGTGAGCCGCAAACTTTTGAAGTGTATAATTTCAAGGGTGACGGTGTGGCCTTAACCATGTACAATACGGATGAATCCATTAAAGGATTTGCGCATTCATGTTTCAACATGGCTTTGAGCAAAGGATGGCCACTTTATTTGTCGACCAAAAATACGATTTTGAAAAAATACGATGGTCGTTTCAAGGACATCTTCGAAGAAATTTTTCAAAATGACTACAAAGCGCAATTTGATGCAGCGGGTATTGTGTACGAACATCGCTTGATCGATGACATGGTAGCTTCTGCCTTAAAATGGAATGGTAATTTTGTTTGGGCATGTAAAAACTATGATGGCGACGTGCAATCTGATACGGTAGCGCAAGGCTTTGGTTCATTGGGTTTGATGACCTCTGTGTTGATCACCCCAGATGGAAAAGTGATGGAAGCAGAAGCAGCCCACGGAACAGTGACGCGTCACTACCGGGATCATCAGGCGGGCAAGCCTACATCGACGAATCCAATCGCCTCCATTTTTGCTTGGACGCGTGGATTGGAATTCCGCGGTAAATTAGATAACAATGCGGCGCTTATTCACTTCTGCCAAACCTTAGAAAAAGTTTGTGTGGAAACGGTTGAGTCAGGCAAAATGACCAAAGATTTAGCTGTTTGTATCCATGGTAACAAAGTAAACCATGGCGAACACTATTTATATACTGAAGAATTTTTAGCTGCTTTAGATACAAATTTAAAAGCTGCTTTGGCATAAGTAGTGACTATCAAAAAAGCCGCTTCTCTGATGAGAAGCGGCTTTTTTTGTGCCCGAAAATTAATTCAGTGCGATTAATTGCCCACGACGAGCGTGCGTTGATATACCTGATTCGGATTCGTCGTCTTAATCATCAATTTATACAGTCCATTCGCTAGCGCATCGACCTTAAGGCCATAGGTGCCATCTTCGTCAATTTTTCCTTGTAAGACGACACGTCCATCATGTGCATATAAAGTGAATTCTGCTCCTTTTAAAGAGTTAACCGATTGGATATTGGCGATGGTTACGGCTGGATTTGGAAACATCGTTAAGCCTCCGTCCGCTGGTATTGAATAGTTAATTTCAAATTTAGGTGACACACAGCTAGGGCCTGCCGTATATTTTTTGGATGCATAAAGGGAATATTTTCCAGATTCTTTGACACGTAAATAGGTGTTTTTTTCTGACCCTAAAGCTGCATTATTTAATTCCCAATTATATTCTACATCGAATAACTTAAGACCTCCATAAAGAAAATAAGGGCTCGCTACACTAATGCTTGGGGTCAATGGATTCGCAAAAACCTTGGTTTGAATAGCCGCTGAATAAGGCGAGGCGCAGTCATTTGAGCCGATGGTCTGCACTTTATAGGTTCCATTTCCTGATGATATTATACTACTGGTTTTTTCACCTGTGTTCCACACATAGGAACCCGTACCGAGGGAAGCTGTCAATTGCACACTTTTCCCTTCGCAAAATAAGGTGTCACCTGAGGCCTTTAAAACTGGAGCACTTTGAGACGGCATAGAACTAATCTGAAAGGAAGGCAAAGAGAATTCGATGCCTAACTCATCCTTCAAAATCATGGAATAGGTTCCTGGTTTCAATGGGAGTTTGGTGAAGGAATTACTTACGACAGCATTATCTTTGATCCAAGAAATTTGTTTAAAATTCGTGTTGGCACTGATTAAAAGTTCATTCGAAGGACCACAAATTTTTTCGAATTGCGGGAAGGCTTTTGCTAATACAGGCGTTGCATTAGCGCTTATTAAGGAAGAAATACTCGTTAGCCATCGATCACTTACGACAGGATAGAATTCTTTTGTAAAGTGCACGCAACCTGAATATTCATCACTTTTACGTGGAATTTCTATATCATCCGTGGAAGGACCACTATAAATTTGAAGCAAATCCGTCAGAGAGGTCATTTGCTTTTGAGCCTGAATGACGGAACTGCTCGTTAAACCTGGTTTGCAACCTATTCCATCTGAATTATATGCCGATAAATAAGATGCCTCAGAAATAAGCCATGGAATATCCAATCCTGATTTCTTCCTAAACAAGGCAATTAATTCTTTCAAATTAGCCACATAGTTTTCTTGGCTTGTTTCAAGATTCGTATCCGTTTCACCTTGATGCCAAAGGACAGAACGAATTCCATTTTTTAAGCCATACACCTCCGCTACTCGCTGCAGGTTAGCATAGGGGAAGCCCTTGGGATAGCTTAAAGATGTCTCCCAGGGATTTACCGAACTTAAACCTTTGGCTGATTCGATCCAATTGCGCAGTGCTGTTCCGGACCACGCAACATTGTAAAAACAAACAGGTACATTGTATTTTTGAACTAACAAATCGCCCAAATTAGCCCAATAATAAGGTGATAGGCCCATCGGACCAATAGTTGCATTACTACTTAATTGCGCATATGAAGCACTCGGAAAATCTAAATTTTGTAATTCTAAAAGTTTAGCATTCGTACCAGAATTGTATTCTTTAATCCAATTGTAAAAGTTAGCACAAATCACTCGATCGTCTTTTGCCCCAACTTCCTCCACACGTCTGTTAACTCCTTGCGCATTAGATTGCCCCGCAATAATAAAATTTTCACCCACACCCACGCGAGATAGGGTACTCGAATCCTTGACGCTGGTACCGATGAGGGCGCGAATTTTTAAGGTATACCATCCACCCTTTGCGGTCAATTTACCTTGGTAAAATCCAGCGGTAGGTTTCGTATCTAAATTTGTCCAATCCACGAGCGTTCCCTGGCCCGCGACCACAGGCTCTAATTTAATTTGAACGAGTTCTGTTTTATCGCTGCAATTACCCAAAATGGAAATGCTGGCTTCGTTGGAATTGTTTCGTTGGAATACCTGCCGATTCACCGGATAACTAATCGATATTTGAGCTGAAAGCCCAAATGAAAAAAGCACCGCGAATAGAAATAAAAGACGGACCATGACTGATTAAGATCTTGCTAAATTACCAAATATTTTTGAAATGAATCTACCCTTAAATAAAAAAGGGTCATATCGGCAATTGCCTGATACGACCCTTTAGGAATGCAGATCTATTTATTCAGAAACCACAGAGAAAGCCACTTTGTGCTTCACTTCTTTGTGTAAATCAAGTGTAGCGCTATAATCACCCACCATCTTAACTTCTGAATCAAATGAGATTTTCTTACGATCGATATCGAAACCCTTCTCTTTCAACATATCAGAGATTTGAATACTCGTTACACGACCAAAAATCTTTCCACTATCTCCCGTTTTAGCGGCAATAGTCAATGTCATCTCACCAATCGCCGCAGCCAAATCAAACGCATCCTGACGGATTTTCTCCACTTTGTGAGCGGCTTGTTTGATATTTTCTGCTACGACTTTGCGATTTGAAGGCGTTGCCATGATAGCAAAACCCTGTGGAATTAAGTAATTACGACCGTATCCTGCTTTAACAGCTACCGTGTCATTTTTATACCCCAATCCAGCGATATCTGTTTTTAATATAATTTCCATCTTATTTTACAATCAAATGTTTATCAGGTTATCCCCTAGTTTATTTTAAACCATCCGCCACATACGGCATCAAGGCTAAATGACGACAACGCTTAACCGCTTGTGCCACTTTACGTTGAAATTTCAACGATGTTCCAGTAATACGACGAGGCAAAATCTTACCTTGCTCATTCACTAACTTTAATAAGTAGTCTGGATTCTTGTAATCAATATACATAATGCCCGATTTCTTAAATCGGCAATACTTCTTACGATTACTATTTTTATCTACAGGTTCGTTTACAAGTGTCATATTATGCTTCTGTTTTTTCTGGTTTTCTACCTACTAAACCTTTTCTCTTTTTCTCATTGTACAAAACGGCATGCTTATCTAAAGCAGTCGTCAAGAAACGAATAACTCGCTCATCACGCTTGTACTCAAGCTCTAATTTGGCGATTAATTGCGGATCCGATAAAAATTCAAAAATCTGGTAATATCCGGTGTGCTTGTTTTGAATTGGGTAGGCCAACTTACGTAGTCCCCACGCATCTTCATGAACGATTTTTGCACCGCTATCCACCAACAATTGCTTGAATTTTTCAACGGCGTCCTTTGTCTGTTGCTCAGACAAAACGGGAGTTAAAATGAACACCGTCTCATAGTTTTTTAATTCCATAAAAAATTGTTGTTTTAAAAATCTAAAAAAAAATTGGACTGCAAAAGTAGAGAAAATACTTAACAATCAAAAGGATAAACAAGAAATAATCTGAAATTTAACGCACCTCGAAAGAACCAAGGCCGATT
Source organism: uncultured Cytophagaceae bacterium (assembly GCA_903907745.1). Lineage (GTDB taxonomy): Bacteria > Bacteroidota > Bacteroidia > Cytophagales > Spirosomataceae > Aquirufa. Next base: position 32,183 of record CAIVPF010000090.1, read on the forward strand.
AAGAATCCCTCCGCATACAATTCAATCTCATGCCTACCCTCTTTATACGCATTTGCACGGGCATAAATAAACTCCACCGATTGGTGATTATTTTCATAAAAAATACGCTGCTTAGCCGTATAGGCCAAATCCTTCCCCTTAAATTCAAAAGAACCCGAACCCAAGGAATAATCCGAAACAATATTTCCAGTCGGCTCAATAATCCGTAAATAAATCGTCTTTACTTCTTTAGCCGCCAAAGAATTTTCTTGCAAATGAAATATCACCCGAATTTTTTCCAAACGCTTCGCCTTCTGATTTTGTACCCCAGCCTCCTTTCCCCGCGACGAAATCGCATACACATTTACCCCCTCCGCACGCAATGCCGCAGCCACATTCACCTTCTCAACCAATTCCTGATTTCGAACTTCCAAAATCCTCGATCGCTCACTCAATTCTTTTTGTTTCACATCAAATGTCAAACTAGAATCACGCAAGGCCTTTTGAACATTCGTCAAGCCATCTTGCAATAACTTCGCCTCCCGACTCAAAGAATCATTTCGCGCAATCAAAACCACATTTTCCTTCCTCAATTTGCGAATCTCAACATCCTTTTGCGTAATCAAACGCAAATAATAAGCTAATTTCTTTTCAATTTCCTTCTGGGCCATTTCCGGATTTTCAGCCAAGGCCTTTTGGTCACTCAAAATTTGCTGACGAGCCACCTCTAATTCATTCACCCGGCCACCCAATTTTTTGATCTGAACCATACGAACTTGCAATTGCTCCGAAATCGAATCCAATCGCTGACGAGCATTTTCCACAAAAGCCTCCTGTCGAGAACCCCAAACCGAAAATCCTGGATTGAATTTTTCCATGAGCAACAATCCACCCAACATAAAAACAAAAAAAAGCAATACCGCGATAAGACGCTCTTGTTTTTTTTCTCGGGAACGAATCTGATTGGAATCCATATGGTTTACTAAGAGAATCAAAAATAATAAATTAATTTTACTTTCAAATCAAAAAATTATGTCCATTGCCCAAGAAATCCAACGAATTCAGCAAGAATTAGCCCAAAGCGCCGCCAAATTAATCGTCGTTACCAAAACACGCAGCATCGACGAATTAAAGGAAACGCTAGCTACCGGGCTTGTGGATTTCGGGGAAAATCGCGTCCAAGAAATGGTGGAAAAGCAAGCTTTACTACCAAGCACCATTCGATGGCATCAAATCGGTCATCTACAAACCAACAAAGTCAAATACATCGCACCCTTTGTACACCTGATCCACTCCGTGGATTCGATGAAATTATTGGTCGAAATAAACCAACAAGCACGAAAAAACCAACGCATCATCCCTTGTCTATTTCAAATCTACATCGCCCAAGAAGAAAGTAAATTTGGCCTCAATCAAGACGAATTAATTGATATTTTACATGATCCTATTTTTGCTACGCTTAAGCATATACGTATTGTTGGCCTTATGGGCATGGCTAGCTTTACCGAACATATTCCTCAAATAAAAAAAGAATTTCAATCCTTAAAAACGCTTTTCGATCATGTAAAAACCGAAAAAATAGGTGAAGCTACCGGCTTAGTGAATTGGGAGGAAATTTCCATGGGCATGTCCGGGGATTATTTATTAGCAGCCGAATTAGGCTCGACCCTCGTGCGAATAGGCTCCGCGATTTTTGGCCCACGTGCCTGACAAAACAATTCAAACGACCAACCTCCCAAGGCAGCTTTAAATTCAAAAATCCTAATTTAATTTTTAGCCCAAAAAAGCAGAGCCATTTCGGCCAAGAAACAGACCAAGGAAAGTAAAAATAAGCTTCGAATCAGCCCATTCCCCGAGTTCATATTCTCCTGATTAAAATTCAAATCGCCCGAAAAATCAGCCTGAGGCATCAGCGCCTTTAATTCCGCCTCCAAATAAGTCGCACGGGCACTGACCGATTTTGGATAATTCACCGCGATCGTTCCCGACTTTTTCCCCGCCAAAAACACCTGATAAAATCCTGGAAAATGTGCACCCACGGCAGTAGGCCAAGTACATTTCCAATAAAGCCCCGTCCAACTTTGTTCCGGGATCCAAGTTTGCTCTTTTTGAAAGGTCAAGACCTGATCACCCCTAGGCGCAGGCGCCGATAGATTAAATCCTGATTTCTCCCAAGAAAGAAATCCAACCGACTCTTGAACAGACTGAATCGCCATTTCTTGGAAAACTGGCAAGAAAAGCCCATGACGGGTAAATTCTACTTCCCTCGTCAAAGGCGCAGCAAAAATGAATAATTGACCATTCCCCACCGAAAATTGGCTCAAAAACGGCATCTGATTTCCAAAGGCAAAAAGGGTTTTTCCGCCTTGCCAACTAAGCACCGGCTGGGCCGAAAACATCTCCCAAACCTCCGAAAAGGACTTCGATTGGACTATGCCTTGAAAAAATTCAAGCTTCTTTTCCGGTTTACGAATCGGCATCAGAGGCATCGAATTCAGGAGGTGAAATGAATTATTTTGACCTGAAAACAATTGGCCTACACCCACAATCCCTTCCTTTTTTAAGGCTTTCTTTGGAATCAAAACGAGTCCATTTCCCTGTCGAAGCCAGGTCGCGACAGATGTCCAAGTCTCTGGGGTCCAGGTCTCCCACCCCTCCATCATGGCAAATCCATGGAGCTGTTTTTGTTCCAATAAGAATTTATTCAGGAAAATCGTGCGATAGTCGAAAGCCGCGTCTTTTTCAAAAACGGATGAAAAAAGATCAAGCTCGCCGGGCGGAATGATTCGATAAACCTGCCGTTTTTTTGAGGGCCTAAGGATAAAATAAAAGGTATTGTCGAACTCACAGGGATCATTTGAAATCAACTTCGCTTGAACTTCATCTTGGGTGATGCTGACGGGAAAGGATATGTCCACGAAGGCTTGAACTCCTAAATCGATCTCGCTAGAATTTAGTGTAAAATCTCCCAATTGGAGGGAAATATGCCTACGTTTGGCTGCCTTCGTACCTAGATTTTTCACCCGTACGAATAATTGAAAGGCTTCATTTTTCCGAATAAAGCTTTGGCTATACCAAAGACTATCAATCCGTAAATTATCCGTTTCTGGACCTGTGATTCGTTGGATTTGAATTTGACTGCCCTTGGGTATTTTGGGCAAAGCTCGACTTTTCAGAAAATCCGATACCCAAACGAGCGGACGATCCTTAGGAATTCGTTTAAAAAGCGAGTGGCTTGGGTTTTTGGCCGAAGGGATTTGACTCCAATTTTCAGAGGAAAATGTAGGCTCTTGGCCTTCATTTGTGAACAAAAACAATTTTTTAGGTGAAGGAAATAATTTTTTGCCGAGGTCTAAAAATTCGGCACGTCGACCCTGAATGAATCCAGCATGATTATCCACAAAAAGTACGGGCGACTGGGAAGCCGGGTCTTGCGGGCCATTCCAATGAGGTTCGCTAAGGCCCAAAAATAAAAAAATCAAGGCCAGCATCCTTAAGATAAGCAAGATCCAGCGACGAAGGGATCGAAACCCCTTGCCTTGAAGTGGCATCGTTTTCAGGAAACGAAGATCCGAAAAGGGAATCGGCGCACTTTGTTTTCGATGGAAAAGATGAAGAAATATGGGCCAGAGCACAGTTAAAATTCCCCACAAAAATTCCGGCTGGCCAAATGACACGTTCATAAGGGCTAAAATACAAAAAAAATCCCAACCGAATGGTCAGGATTCCTTTGCAATCTAGGAGAATTGAATTAGCGTGTTATCGACATAATTTCAAATTCCATCTTGCCTGCCGGTGCTTGAATTTCAGCTAAATCACCGACTTTCTTGCCTAATAAGCCTTTCCCAAATGGAGAGGTCGCCGATATTTTTCCTGCGCGCAAATCTGCTTCCTCCTCCGAAACGATGGTATAAGTAACCACCATGGCATTTTTTGTATTTTTTATTTGAACAATGGAGTAGATGGATACTTTAGATGTATCGATGGTCGATTCATCTAAAACACGCGCATTTGAAACGACTTCTTCCAATTTTGAAATCTTTAATTCCAAAAGGCCTTGCGCATCTTTGGCGGCATCATATTCTGCATTCTCACTTAAATCACCTTTATCTCGGGCCTCAGCAATTTGTTTGGCCATATCTTGACGACCTTGAAATTTCAATTGATGTAATTCCGATTTTAATTTTTCAACCGCCTCAGCTGTGTAATATTGAAACTTTGCCATATGTATTACCCTTTAAATTTCTCTAAAAACAAAATAGAACAGCTTCCGACCGTTCTACTTATTTTATTTGTAGTTTTGCTTCGAATTCCTGCCTAGAATAAATGTTTGTTTATCAACACGTATCTCATTTTTTTACTTCGTAAAGGTAATTAAAAAGCGATTAGATTCCCAAAACAATTTATATCTACGCAATTTGAACAAAAATTATATCTCCCGTGCGCATCATCTTTTTTGGAACACCTGAATTTGCGGTAGAAAGCTTAAAAGCGCTGGTCGATGCGAAATTTGATGTCGTAGCTGTCGTCACCGCCCCGGATAAGCCGGCGGGAAGAGGCCAACACCTGCAGCCATCCCCCGTCAAAATCTTTGCCGAAACATGTGGTTTAGCGGTTTTACAACCTATCAAATTGAAAGATCCCTCTTTTTTAGAGGAATTAAGATTATATAATGCTGATTTGCAAATCATTGTGGCCTTTCGGATGTTGCCTGAACAGGTCTGGAACATGCCGCGCTTAGGCACCTTTAATTTACACGCGTCCTTATTACCTAATTACCGCGGTGCCGCCCCGATTCACTGGGCCATCATCAATGGGGAAAGGGAAACCGGAGTTACGACCTTTTTTCTTCAACATGAAATCGATACCGGCGACCTCCTTTTTCAAGAAAAAGAAGCCATCTCGGAGAGCGATACGACCGGCGAATTATACGATCGCTTAATGAAAAAAGGGGCCAAATTAGTCGTTAAAACTACGTTGGCGATTATGGACGAGGCCATTCATCCGCAAGCTCAAATCGAAACCAAGGAATTGCGCATCGCTCCTAAATTAACAAAAGAGACCGGGTTGGTTCATTGGTCGAAGGACGGTCAAAGCATCGTCAACCTCATCCGAGGCATGAATCCCTTCCCAGGCGCTCATACCGTTTTTCAAGGAAAACATTGTAAGATTTCTTCCGTCCGTTTTCATCCTGAAATCATAGCAGATTTGGGCATTGGAGTTTGGGATACGGATCAAAAAACGTTTTTACGTGTGGGTTGCGCCGATGGATACATCGAAATTTTAACCTGGCAAATGGAAGGAAAGAAGAAAATGGAGATTGCTGAATTTCTTCGAGGCTATTCCTTTACTTTTTAGTGGCCAATTGCCAAGTTCCAAGTCGGTAAAAATACCCTTCTACAAATACCCAACCCGCCGGCACATGTGCGAAAAATGGCGTATCCCAAACAATGGGTGTCGGGATACTGATTGCATATTGACAAGCGCAAGGTTTGTTCACTTGGATAACAGCCAATTCCTTCAATAAATCTTTCGTATCCTGAAAATTTTCTTCTTTTTGTTCTGATTCAGCTGCATCCAAATTCTGGCGATATACCTGCATAAAGCGGGCATATTCAAAGCCTATATCCGGAAATTTTCGAATGAGTTCTGCCCCATTTTTTAAGCCCTGTACATGTCCAAGGTCCGGAAAACCAGCAAAATCTCCTCCCCAATACATGCCAATGGATTTAGCTATTTCACCCATTTTGTTATAGATCATACCCCTTCGCAAATACCGACGTTTTCGGTATATCCCGACATCCGCAGCTAAATCAAAATTGTGTAGCGAAATGGCCGTTTTAGATCGACCTGCAGCGACTAAGCGCAATTGTTTGGCTAAATCCCGTTCCTCTTGAAGATAACGTACTCGATACGCTTTGGGATGAAATTTGGCCAAGAGGCTGTCCTTGAGCCGGCTGAATTGTTGAACTTCTACATCCAATAGACCTTTCCAATTTTGGTTCAAATCAAAGCCCAACAAGCCATTCACAAAATGCGCTTCCCTGGTTTTTTGAAGTGTATCTAAGGAAAAGGTTTTTTGAGACCGACCCGAATTATCTAGCTTTTCAATTCGTAATTCAGGGGGTGAAAAATCTGTTGATTGCCGACTTTTATGTCGAATAATCCACAATAATTCTTCAAATGAAATTTGCTGGTACATTTGAGGACCACAAATGAGTCGGGCAGAATCGAGTTCCGCTTGGGAAATTGCAGGAAACCAAAGCCCCATGCAAGCAAATGCAAGCAGAAAAAATCGAACCATGGGTCTTATTTGAGTGGGATGATTAATTGTTCCCCTCGTAAGGTAATGTCCTCCTTTTTATGGTTTACGTCCATAATGGATTTTTTAGAAACCTTGTATTTTTCGGCTACAACACGAAGTACATCGCCTGGACCGACCGTGTGAATGGCTTTGATTTTGACTTTCAAACGAGTGATACCCACTTTAACATCGGAGGACACACCTGGATTCATCGATTTTAATTGGTCTACCGTCAATCCAAAGCGATTCGCCACCCCATTAAAGGTTTCCCCCTTTTCCACGACATAAGTATGTTCTTTGCCTTCCGGGAGCGGTGTTTTAACTTCTTCCGGAATTTTTTGTGCTTCCGCTTCTTGTTTCTGAGCTTCGAGGGCTAATTCTGCCTTTTGGGCTGAATCCTTCACCGCGCTAGAATCCGATGGAGATATATTCGAACTAGAATCTGTGATGATGGAAACGGGTTGTTCCATTAATACCTCGTCATCTTCCAATTCCAATTTTTCTGCTTTAACCAATTCCTCCGTCTTAGGCCCCATAAAATGCTCGTATCCAACGAGGACAAGTCCAAAAAGCGTTGCCAATAATATCAGCAAAGTGATGATCGGAAGATTAGCGCTTGAACTTTCTTTCAAAAAGGGGATTTTCATGAATGATTACAGCTTATTTTGGGTACTTTGGCTCATTTCAGCCACTTTATCTTCTAATTCTTTTTTATAGGCCACTAACTTTTCAGAAAGCTTTTCATCGGAAACGGCTAAAATTTGAACCGCCAAAATACCTGCATTTTTAGATGCGTTTAAGGCGACGGTTGCCACCGGAACCCCATTAGGCATTTGTAAAATAGATAAAACAGAATCCCAGCCATCGATCGAATTCGAGGATTTCACCGGTACGCCGATCACCGGCAAAATCGTGGCAGATGCAACCATGCCTGGCAAATGTGCCGCCCCACCTGCCCCTGCGATGATCACTTGAACACCTCGGGATTTCGCATTTTGTGCATAATGAAGCATTTTAACAGGGGTCCGATGGGCTGAAACAATATCCACCTCAAAAGGAATCCCGAAATCTTTACAGACCTGAATGGCATCTTGCATGACAGGCAAATCTGAACTACTACCCATGATAATTCCAATCATATTCGTATTTGTTTAACTAATCACGCGGATTAGATTTCTTACTTGTTCTGCTTTTTGTTCTATCTCCCCCCTGGAATCCCCCAAAATCGTCACATGCCCCATTTTCCGAAAGGCTTTCGTTATTTTTTTTCCATACAAAAATGGATACACCCCATCTATCGCAAGAATATCAGATAAGCCCTCATATTTCACAGGACCCGTAAATCCGGCCTCTCCTAATAGATTTAGCATGCCTGAAAAACAGGTCGACCGGGTATCTCCCAAAGGCAATCCCGAAATCGCCCGCAAATGCTGTTCGTATTGAGAGGTCGCATTCGCACGTATCGTATGATGCCCCGAATTATGTGGGCGAGGCGCAATTTCATTAATTAATACCTCACCTTCGACTGTTAAAAATAGTTCCACGGCTAAAATGCCTACTAATTCCAAGGATTCAATCAGGCTTTTAGCCAAAGAAACCGCCTTTTCTTCGGTCTCAGCAGATATTTCAGCCGGTGAAATCAAAAATTCAACGAGATTGTGCGTCGGATGAAAAACCATTTCGACAGTCGGGAACGCTGTGATTTGCCCCATTTCATTTCTCGCCACAATCACTGCCAATTCCTTCACAAATGGAACCGCTTTTTCCAATAAACCTGGTTCTTTAAATCCAAGTGAAATATCTGTGGCATTTTTAATGGATTGAACCCCACGGCCATCGTATCCCCCTTTGCCTAATTTATGGAAGGCGGGTAAAAAATCAAGATGTTGGGCTATTTCTTCTGCGGATTCGATTAAAATAAAATCGGCTGTTTGGAATCCATGATCCTTAAAAAACTGCTTTTGCAAGCGTTTATCTTGAATCATCCGCAGGATATGTGGTTGGGGAAATACCTTTTTTCCTAGTTTCTCTAATGCTTCCAGCGCTTCGATATTCACATGTTCAATCTCGATACTAATCACATCGTGGTTTAAACCAAAAGCAAATACCGTATCAAAATCTTGAAAACTTCCATGAACAAATGTATGCGCGAGCGAATGGCAAGGCGCTTCTGCGTCCGGATCTAAGCAGGCGATTTCAAAATCAAGATCGACCGCTGCTTGTAAAAGCATTCTTCCCAGTTGGCCTCCGCCCAGCAATCCTATTTTAGGTAAAGCGCGATACATAAATTGAATTAGAATGGGTAAAATTACGGCTTTTGTTTTACCTTTGGAAATTATTTCGCAATCAAACAAAAGATTATTGGATGCGGCAACAATATATCATGACAAAAAGAACAGGCATTTTAATCGGATTTTTAGCGCTAGCGATCGCGAGTCGCTTTTTTATTCTGGCAGGACCGGCTTGGGCAAATTTTTCGCCCATGGCTTCTATGGCCCTTTTTGCTGGCACCTATTTTTCCAATCGCCTTCAAGCCATATCATGGACCCTATTAGCCTTATGGTTTTCAAATCTATTATTGAATAACCTTTTATACACCGAATTTTTCCCTAGTTTTTCCTTCGGTTTTGATGGCGTTCACATGGGCATTTTTGCCTTGATCAGTTTATTGGGGAGTGTCAACGCTCAAAAATCAATGAACATCACCCGCTTTGTAGGCTCCAACCTGACAGCAGCCTTAGGCTTTTTTATACTCTCTAATTTCGCGGTTTGGTTCGCAAGTGAAATCGCCTATCCTAAAAACTTCCAAGGTTTACTAAGCTGTTTTACCGCTGGATTACCTTTCTTAAAGAATTCTTTATTGAGTCAATTCCTTTTTTCAGGCCTCTTTTTTGGCGCCTTCGAAAGTTTAAAAGTACGAATTCCAGCTTTGCGTTAATTGTTTTTATATACGGTTCCGTCGCGCATGACAAATTTCACTTTGCTCATCGACTGAATCGTTTCGGCCGGATTTCCCTCCACCGCAATTATATCCGCTGCCTTTCCAGGCTCAATGGTTCCCAATTTATCCGACTGCCCCAATAAATCTGCAGCATTCAGGGTGGCACTTCGAATCGCCTCCAAAGCCGGCATTCCCGCCTCATGCATTAATTCGAATTCCCGCGCATTTTTTCCATGACCAAAAACTCCCGCATCCGTACCAAAAGCAATTTTAACTCCAGCTTTATAGGCCTTCCCAAAAGTTGATTGGATAACTGGCCCAATC
>CAIVPF010000091.1 GCA_903907745.1 uncultured Cytophagaceae bacterium
AGGTTGGGGTGGCACCAAGCCGATCATGAGTAATATGGTAGAGGAGCGTCGTAAATTTAACCGGAGGGTCGAGTTTACTTTATATGCCAATGAATGAAAAGAACAGAGGAAATCTATTTTAAGCAATTAAATGGGATACGTTTTGTCGCGGTATTTTTGGTATTGGTTGATCATTGGCTGATTCCTATTATGCCATTCCCAACAGGCCATTTAGGAGTGGTTATATTTTTCGTTTTAAGCGGATTTTTAATTACCCGTATTCTATTTGAGAGTGCTGATGAGGTACGTGCCAATCAATCTTCCCCTTGGCAGAAATTAGGTCGTTTTGTTTATAGACGATCGCTTCGAATTTTCCCTATCTACTTCTTGGTATTGGGAATCGGTTTTTTGTTTAATCTCTCTAATTTCCGTGATATTTGGCCTTGGTTAATGACCTATACGCCTAATATCTATATGATGTGGAAAGGTACTTGGCTAGGTATTTGGGATCATCTATGGTCGCTGGCGGTGGAAGAACAATATTATGTAGTGTTTCCATACTTTATTTTATTTTTAAAGAGGGACTACTACAAATGGATCTTTATTTCCATGTTAATCTTGGGAATCCTTTCTAGGTTTTTCTTTTTCATGTATAATGATCATGATTATCTTCAAGCGAAGTATATGGTGTCTAATGTAAATCCTATTCATGCTTTAGATTGTTTTGGATTTGGAGGGATTTTAGCCTATTTCTACCATTATAATCAGGATCAATTCACGAAAATAATAAGGTTTAGATTAGCCATTTTATATTCAGGTATCCTACTGATTTTAGTTTTGTATTTATCGCTAAATGCTACATTTTCATATGATAATATATGGTATGCAGTATTGGAAAGATTCATTTATAGTTTATTCGCCTTCTTTTTAATAGCAAATGCCGTAGCTGAAAAAACTTCTTCATGGACTTCCTTTTTGCAGCATACATGGATTTCCTATTTAGGAAAAATCTCCTATGGACTTTATTTGTATCATAATTTAATTTATAATTATTATCATACGGAAGGAAACACACTCTGGGGTTATTTGATTAAACATATTAAAATATTTCAGTTAGAATTCTTTAATTTTGCATTGCCGATTTTTACCATCAATTGCATTATATTGGTCCTGGTTGCTAGTTTCTCTTGGTTTATGATTGAAAAGCCAATCAATGCTTTAAAAAATAAAATATAAAACAAATTATAAATGTCCAATAATCTTGAATTAGTTGTCGTCATTCCTGCCTATAATGAAGAAGCGTGTATCCAACCGGTTGTGGAACATTGGATTAATGGGATCAGCGAATTTATTTCAAAGGATTCATTTAAAATTTTAGTCATAAATGATGGTTCTAAGGACCAGACAGGCAAGATTTTAGATGATATTTCAGGTGATTATCCGAATCTTATCGCAAAACATCAATTAAATGGAGGTCATGGAAATGCCGTCGTGAATGGGTATCGCCTCGCAGTAGAAATGCATCCGGAATTTGTCTTTCAAACTGATTCTGATGACCAATTTATCCCCGGTGATTTTCAAAAATTTTGGGACAAACGACATGAAAGTCAATTCATTTTAGGACACCGTCTAGTACGCCACGATGACCCATTTCGATTAATCATCACCCGTATTCTTAAATATTCGTTGTTATTTATTTACGGAACCTATATTGATGACGCGAATATCCCATTTCGTTTATTTAAAACAAGTTTTTTAGTGAAGTTGCTCGCTTCCTTACCAACCCCGACTCCCTTTGCTCCTAATATTTTCCTCTCGGTCTTAGCCAAAAAAGCAGGTGAGAATATCTTCAATTTACCCGTAACGCACAAGGAACGGGAAACTGGAGAAGTTTCGATTCGACATTTTAAACTTTTACAAGTTTGTTGGCAAAGTTTCAAGGAAATCTTCACTTTCCGTTTTCACTTAAATGCCTTAGTTCGAAAAATCAAGGAATAAAAATTTACGCGCTTGCTAATTCTTTATTTTGCTTTATTTGGTATAAAAACCACAGACTTCCAGCGAAAACGAAAACTAAAATCAAAATACCTAGGCGCATATTGCCAGTTAATTGAATAATTAACCCAAATAAAAATGTGCCCAATACCGTGCTTAATCGATCGCACACATCATAAAAACTAAAATAGGATGCAGTGTCTTTTTCATGGACTGGGCATAATTTAGCATAGGTGGCTCGGCTATTGGATTGAATTCCACCCATGACAAATCCAATCGCTGCGGCCAACATATAAAAGTTTATTTTATCCGTCACGGTATAGGCATAACAACACACAACGATCCATACGCCTATAATACTCATTAATGCCTTGATATTTCCTAGTTTTTTACTTAATTGAGCACAGGTATAAGCGCCTGGAATCGCGATAATTTGTATCAATAATATCGTTATTATAAGTGCATCTGAAGGTAAATGCAATTCTTGGCCCCCAAATAATGCCCCTAAATACATGACAGTTTGAGCCCCCATATTATATAAGAAAAACGCGGATAAAAAACGTTTAGTAGTCGGTTTTTGCGAGATTTCTAAGGCGATATGTTTTAACTCCCTAATACCCCCTAACCACCAAGTGTCATGTTTTTTTTCTTTTTTCTCCGAGCTTGGTAAATAATAAAAAGGTATTTGAGCAAAAATAAACCACCAAATACCTACCGATAAAAATGAAATTCGAGATGCCATCCCTGCATCGATGTTTCCATACCATTCAGGTTTCAATAACATCGTGAGGTTTTGAACTAATAGAATAACACTTCCTATATAGCCTAATGAAAATCCTTTGGCGCTTAATTGATCGAAGCGGTCTTTCGTCGCTATTTCTGGCAAAAAGGAATTATAAAATACAATGCTACCACCCCAACCAATAATCGAAAATAAGAATGCTAAAGTTCCAATCAAATAGCGACCCGGGGTAAAAAAATATAGTGTCATACAACTAATGGAACCTACATAACAAAAAAAGCGCATAAAACTCTTTTTATTGCCCGTATAATCAGCTATCCCTGATAAAAAGGGAACGACGGCGGCTAATACCAAAAAAGCAATCGAAATCGAATAGGAATACACGACCGTATTTCGCACCGAATATCCTAGAATGTCCAACATGTCAGGATGTTGACTTCCTTGCATAATGGCTGCAATGGGAAAATAGATGGGAAAAATAGCTGAGGTAATCGTTAATGAATGTACCGAATTCGCCCAGTCATAGAAGGCCCATGCATTCAATACCTTTGGATTATTTAGTCGTTTTTCCATTAAAATAATCCTAATTGCTCCCCATTATTGGAATCCTTCGGCAAATGCTCTGGATCTGTATTTTTAATCTCAAAAGGAATATCATCAATATCGGAATTTGCAGGTCTATTTATAATCAATGGGATTTCATCTTGAGCCTTTTCCAAAGCTGTTTTTGCTTTGCTTAAATTCTCATCCTCCGATGTGTTTTCCGCTGATGAATTTCCAGATTCGTTCCTTGCTTCTTCAGTTTCTATTTCATTATCCATAATTCCATTTTCAGAATCTGGCTTTATACGAACTGGAAGGTTTTTAACATCCGCTACCTCATGTTCTTCATCTGGCAAATTAGGCTCAGCTTCCTCTTCCGCTTTTTCTTCGGTCTCAATAAAAAGCGCTTCTACTAATTTCGGATAATTTAATTTACTTCCGATCGCTTTCCATCCACGCACCTCCACGATTTCAGAAATTGGCAATATAATTACCTCATTCGTCTTCCCATCTGGTTTATGCTTAATTTGAACATTAGGCGAATAATTATCAGTTACGGATAACAATTTAGATGCCTTGTGATCGGATATAAATAAGAATTTTTTATCGATGGTAGAGGTTTCTAATTTAAAGCGTTTGATAAAATGCGTCTTATTAGCTCCATCAAAATAGATTCCTGAAACGATGGCTTTCGGATTGAATTTCTTTAAATATAAAATATCCTCGGCTGGATAGCGATTGGTTAATTCAAAATTCGTTAATTCATAATTACCACTTCTGTAAATGGCTAAAATGTAATCTGAAGGTTCAAAATTTCCGATATGATCCCCATGTTGGTCGCGATTTAATCGTCCGATGGTCGGATCGTACCAAATATTAACCCCTCCTAAGGTAGATACCCCAGCCGATTTTTGAGTGATTTTACGGACTGGAAATTTTGTCAACATATTCCCTAAGGATTCCCTTCCTTTGATCGCTAATTTGGCAAAATCATAATCAAACTGCTTGATTTTAGCCGTGCAATTTGCTGTTAGGTTCAACTGAATCACCTCTGCTTCCCCGTTATCATTGGCGGAAAAATAGGTTATTTTCGATTTGGCATGACTCCCAACTAACTTATATTCCCGATCTCGCGTAACCGAAGTTACCTTAAATCGTTTTACATAAGACACACCTGATTTCGCATCTAAATAAACCAAATTAAATACTTTTCGATCATCATTCTTTTTGAATACGGAGCAATAAATGATGTCTTTGCCAACGAATACCTTTTCTTGCACTTTCGTTACAATGCAGGTACCATCTAAACGAAATATAATGATATCATCGATATCACTACAATCCATCACGAATTCGTCCTTTTTTAAGCTATAGCCAATGAATCCGTCGGTCCGATTAACGTATAATTTCTGATTAGCAGCAGCTACGACCGTCGCTGTAATCGTATTGAAATTCTTGATTTCAGTTTTACGCTCCTTCCCTTTGCCGTATTTTTGAAGCAAATTTTTGAAATAATCAATGGCATACCGAATTAAATTAGCCAAATGGTTTTCAACCTCAGCCAATTCTTCTTCTAATTTCCGCATCGACTCATCTGCCTTAAAACTATCAAACTTTGAAATACGCTTAATTCGTATCTCCAATAATTTCAAAATATCCTCCTCCGTAATTTCTCTGTAAAATTGCTTTTTATAGGGTTCTAAGCCTTTATCAACCGTTTCTATTACCAATTCGAACGTTTCACATTCTTCAATATTCCGATAAATCCGATTTTCAATAAATATTTTCTCCAGCGAACTAAAAAGCAAGCGCTCCATTAATTCCCCCTTGCGGATTTCTAATTCTTCTTTTAATAAATCAACAGTCTGATTCGTACTAACGCGCAAAATTTCAGCCACTCCTACAAAATGAGGTTTGTCCTCAATGATGACACAGGCATTAGGTGAAATGGATATTTCACAATCGGTGAACGCATACAAGGCATCAATCGTCACATCCGGGCTGATTCCAGGCGCTAATTGGACTTGTATTTCCACGTCCTTTGCCGTGTTATCAATCACCTTTTTGATCTTAATTTTCCCCGAATCATTAGCCTTAATGATGGAATCGATTAAAGAAGTGGTCGTTGTCGTATACGGGATCTCTTTAATTAATAAAGTTTTCTTATCAAATTCCTCAATTTTAGCCCGAATCCGAATTCTACCCCCTCGAAGTCCATCATTATAGGTAGAAGCATCCATCATTCCTCCCGTTAAAAAGTCCGGGTATAATTCTACTTTCTTGTTGTTCAATAAATCAATCGAACCTTGGATCAATTCACAAAAATTATGTGGCATGATTTTAGTTGCCAATCCCACCGCAATTCCCTCTACACCTTGCGCTAACAACAAGGGGAATTTGATCGGTAACGTGATCGGTTCACGTTTTCTGCCATCATAGGATAATTGCCAATGGGTGGTTTGGTTATTAAAAACAACGTCGTTAGCAAATTTTGAAAGACGCACCTCGATATACCGTGCTGCCGCCGCGCCATCGCCCGTGCGTACATCACCCCAGTTTCCTTGGCAATCAAATAATAGTTCTTTTTGACCTAAATTAACAATCGCATCATTAATGGAAGCGTCCCCGTGAGGGTGGTATTGCATCGTTTGGCCGATTACATTGGCGACTTTATTAAAACGACCATCGTCCATTTCTTTTAGGGCATGCAAAATACGACGTTGGACCGGTTTCAAACCATCTTCCACCGCAGGAACTGCTCGCTCTAAAATAACATACGAAGCATATTCAAGGAACCAGTTCTCATACATCCCAGCTACTGCAATTTGTTCCTGCAAAGCTCCATCCAACGAATCTCCCATATTGTTAATCGATCTTAATTTTTGTTTCCTCTAAATGAAACATTTGATATAAAAATAGTGCTGTCGCTCCCCAAATCACGTGATTTTCATAAATAAATCGCGGAGCCCAAACCAATTGATCATGAATCTTTATTTGATGTTTATCTAATTGATTCGAATCCTTGAAAAAGGAAACAGGTATTTCAAAAATACGATTTATTTCTCTTTTATTTAAAGTAAATTCTAGCTTTTTATTTACAATCGCATAATATGGCTGAACCCAATAATTGGAGACCATTACCCAATGCGCCTTTAAAGGATATAAGTCTTCTTGTCTAAGCGTTATTCCTATTTCCTCAAACACCTCGCGAGTGGCGGTTTCAACTAAATCTAAATCGGTTTCATCCTTTTTACCTCCAGGAAAAGCCATTTGTCCACTATGCGGACCCTCGTATTCATTCCGTTTTATCAGGATCACGTGGGGCTCTTGATCCGGTATATGTTGAATTAAACCAACGACCGCCGCTTTTTTTGCCAATTCAAAACGACTTAGATCCGCATGCATTTCTTGATGCATTTCCCATAGTTGCTTAAATTCCATGGGCAGGATGTTGGATTTTGAGACTTATGGCTTGGGCACAACGAATCCCATCCAGCGCTGCTGACATAATTCCTCCCGCATATCCTCCACCTTCCCCACATGGGAATAAACCTTGAATGTCCGGATGCTCAAGACTCATCGGGTCTCTCGGAATTTTAATAGGTGACGATGTTCTACTTTCTAAACCGATGATTTGGCCGATATTACTCGAAAAATGAGGTATTTTACGATTAAAGTCTTCCAATCCCAAGGCCAAAGGTTCGGCTATAAATTCAGGTAAAAAGGATCTCATATCTCCTGGAACCAGTCCCGGGACATAGGAAGTCTCGTGGGATGTTTGACTTGTGTTTTTACGAATAAAATCGCCGGTGTATTGTGAAATGGCTTTTTGGGTGCCGCCGACTAATTGATTCGCCTTTTGTTCGAGTTCCTCTTGCAAATACATACCCGCCAAGGCGCCATAGGATTGATAAGGTTTTAAATCTTCGGCCAAAATACTGACGACAATTCCTGAATTCGCATATTTAGAATCGCGTCGGGAAGGTGACATACCATTGACTACCACTTGATTTTGATGGGTAGCCGAAGGCACAATAAAACCGCCTGGACACATACAAAAAGAAAAAACGCCCCGTTGGGTTCCTTTGTATTTGGTTTGAGTGACTAAAGAAAAAGAGGCGGGAGGAAGATAATCTGGCCTTTTGGCGATTTTATATTGAATCTGATCAATCATGCTTTGACTATGTTCGATTCTCACACCCATGGCAAAGTCTTTTGACTCGATGGCGATGTCTTTACTTTGTAACAATTGGAATATATCTCGCGCCGAATGCCCTGTGGCCAATAAAACAGATTCTCCAAAAAATTCTTTTTCCTCATTAACAATAACACCTCGAAGAACTTTATTTTGAAGGATAAAATCCGTCACTCGCGCATTAAAATACACGTCTCCTCCCGCCTCTAAAATCGCGTTTCGCATCGCTGCGATGATACCCGGCAATTTATTCGTCCCAATATGAGGATGAGCTTCAAATAAAATATCTGGATTGGCGCCAAAGGTGACAAAACATTCTAAAACTTGTTTGATATCGCCTCTTTTTGTACTTCGCGTATACAATTTGCCATCTGAATAGGTTCCTGCCCCTCCTTCGCCAAAACAATAGTTGCTATCTTCATTGACAATATCAAAGCGATTAATCGCCGCCAAATCTCTTCTTCGTTCCCTGACATCCTTTCCTCGTTCAATCAGAATAGGCTTAATTCCTAATTTCAATAATTCGATGGCCGCAAATAATCCAGCTGGTCCTGTACCGATTATGAGCACGCGTTTCGCCTGCGCACTAATTTTCGGAAATGAAGCAAGGAAATGTTGGCTAAAATCGTGATCCTTTGGATAAAAACCGATGCGGATATTGGCCTTGATTTGCCGACTGCGTGCATCGATGGACTTCTTCTCGAGTCGATATTGCGTACTATTCCATACATTTGTAGAAACCTCAGATTTTATAAACTGATCTAGCAATTCTTTGGAATAGGCTATTTCAGGACTAACTATAAAATCTTTAAATTCAACCATACACTATTTTTACACGAATTTACAAATTCATTTGAATACCTCATGAATAATCTTGCAAACGAAGTTAGCCCCTATTTACAGCAACACAAGGATAACCCAGTTCATTGGCAAGCTTGGAGTCCACAAACACTTCAAATGGCCATCGATCAGGATAAACCCATTTTGGTAAGTATTGGGTATTCAGCCTGTCATTGGTGCCATGTAATGGAACATGAATCTTTTGAAAAAAAGCATGTAGCGGATGTGATGAATACCTATTTTGTTAATATTAAAATTGACCGAGAAGAAAGACCTGATATCGATATGATCTATATGGAGGCGATTCAACAAATGGGTGTACACGGCGGCTGGCCACTTAATGTATTTTTATTGCCTAATCAAAAACCATTTTATGGAGGAACTTATTTCCCTCAAAAAAATTGGTTATCTATTTTGCAATCGATTCATGATGCTTTTCAAAACAACAGAAAAGAATTAGAAGCTTCCGCGGAAGGCTTTGCTCAAGGAATGCAACATGATATGAGTGCCTTTCATTCCATTTCCTTGAATGAAATCCCTCAAATTATGCCACGTTTGATGGATCGGATTAAAAGTGCCTTAGATCCTGTTTTTGGTGGAGTGCAAAAAGCACCTAAATTTCCATTGCCTTCTTTAATTCGATTCATTGAGGCCATGCCACCTTATGTAGCGATGAAGAATCATTTTCATACGTGTTCTGATAATCAATTATTGCACATGGCTCAAGGTGGCATTTTTGATCAATTAGGTGGCGGTTTTTCTAGGTATTCAGTGGATTCAGAATGGTTTTGTCCTCACT
Source organism: uncultured Cytophagaceae bacterium (assembly GCA_903907745.1). Classification (GTDB taxonomy): domain Bacteria; phylum Bacteroidota; class Bacteroidia; order Cytophagales; family Spirosomataceae; genus Aquirufa. Next base: position 9,094 of record CAIVPF010000091.1, read on the forward strand.
TTGAAAAGATGTTATATGATAATGCCCAATTAATGTTGGCCTACGCCCAAGCGTATCGAAGAAATCCTTTGCCCATTTATAAAGAAGTAATTCTCCAAACTTTGTCTTTTTTAGAGGATGAATTAAAAGGACCTAATGGAATATTTTATTCTGCGCTGGATGCCGATAGCGAAGGTTCAGAGGGCGCTTATTATACATGGACCTTCGATGAACTAACACAAATATTGCCTTTGCAAGATCATAGGGATTTCTATGAGGCATATCAAATTTTACCAAAGGGCAATTGGGAACAGGGTCAAAATATCTTATTTAAATCAAAGAACATTCTTAATTCAAGTTTTGATTTCGAAAATAATATGTTGAGGAGTATACGTGCGAATCGCATTCCTCCACAAACAGATACGAAACAAATTTTGTCATGGAATGCGATGTTGGTGTCTGCCTATGTTGAAATTTCCTATGCTTTTGAAGATGTTAAATACGCTTTACATGCCGAGGATCTTTTAAATACGATTCATCAAGTTTTTTATTCAAATTCATTTTGGTTGCATCAATCCGCCTTTTCCAAAGAGCCGATCCCCGCTTTTTTAGATGATTTAGCTTGTTTACAAAAAGCCTATTTGGATGTATATCTGCAATCCGGTACCCCTATTTATTTAGAAATGGCTCATGATATAGCTATTCTGATGATTAGTGAACATCAAGGTGATTTGTTTTTTAAGTATGTAGGTTCTCGTGGAGAACAATTAATCGCCGACAAATATGAACTTATTGATTCGGTATGTCCTTCGTCAAATAGTGTTCTATGTGAAAATTTCTTGTGGCTAGGTTACCTGTCTGATCAGGTAGAATGGACCGGTATAGGAAAGGATATGTTAGAGAAAATCATAGACCAAGCGCAAACGAATCCTATCTATTATGCCAATTGGCTCCGAATCTACGCGGAGTGGTTTGAATTCCCAAAGGCACTAATCAAGTTCGATAAAACAAGTTATGCTAAAGTAGATCTAATCAAATTAAATTGGCCTGTGGCAAGTTCGATGATTCAATTCATACCAGCTGCTTCTACTGACTTCATGATCTGTTTTCATGATCATTGTTTACAACCCGTAAAAAGTATGAAGGAATTAAAAAACCAGTTAGAAACCCTTATTTAATCCGACTTGGATTTTCGCTCACAAAAGCGCCCCAACCTTTTTGGGTTCCTTTCATGGTGCTCGTCAGGTTATTTTGATGAAAATGATGACAAATGGCAATGCCTAAGGCATCCGTAGCATCAAATAATTTCGAATCTAATTTAATGTTCCCAATCACCTCCACCATTTTAGCGACCTGTTCTTTCGATGCATTTCCATTTCCGGTCACGGATTGTTTGATTTTTTTGGGTTCATATTCAGCGATTGGGATATTTTTTGAAAAGGCTAATGACATAACCATCCCTTGTACACGACCTAATTTTAGCATGGATTGTACATTTTTTCCAAAAAATGGACATTCAATCGCAATTTCATCGGGCAAGAATTCTTCGATAATTCCTAAGACACGTTCATGAATTTTTAGAAACTTAGCGCCTTGAGTCGTGTATTTAGTCAAGTTTAAAACGCCGTATTGGAGGACGGTAACTTTATCACGTTGTATATGAATTAGGCCATATCCCAAAAATCGGGTTCCCGGATCTATTCCTAATATTATTTTTTCTGCATTTGAACTCGTAATTTGCGACATAATTCGTGCACATGTTTATTCATCAAATCCCTTCTTTTATTCCTTTGGTATTTCCAAAATTAATTTGGGAAGGGTCACATCATCCAGATGAACCAAATGTTTATTTTACATTTGATGATGGTCCATGTCCTGAAATTACCAATTTTGTTTTGGATGAGCTGAATAAATATCGTGCGAAAGCTACTTTTTTTTGCATTGGCAAAAACATGCTTGATTTTCCGGAGTTGACCCAACAAATCATTCAATCTGGCCATAGCATCGGTAACCACACCATGCACCACGGGAATGCCTGGAAAATGGATGAAAATGCGTACCTAGATCAAATACAAAAATGCGAAGAGGTAATTCGTCGTTTTGGAATACAATCAATAGGTTTTCGCCCCCCTTATGGACGATTAAAGCCATCATTTTATCAAAAAACCAAAGCCTGCAAGATAATTATGTGGTCTATTTTAACCGGAGATTACAATGTACGTTTAGATCCACAACATGTTATTTCTTCCTGTAAAAAAGCCTTAAAGCCAGGTTCAATACTTGTCTTTCATGATAGTATGAAGGCCTTCCCTCTTTTGAAAATCGTCCTTCCTGTATTACTTGATTATTGCAACCAACAAGGCCTTAAACCAATTTCCTTATGATCGATACCCATGCCCATCTGTACGATAAAATTTTTATGTCTGAAATCACTACGGTTATAGATGAAATTCAGACGGCTGGGGTTAAAGAGGTTTGGCTACCTAATTGTGATGTAGAAACATGGACTGACTTAAATCTATTATCTGAACGATATCCAGCTATTTGCAAACCGATGCTAGGCCTGCATCCAACCTATGTAAAAGAAGATTTCGAAGATCAATTAGCCAAATTAAAGACTATTTTAGATCATAAATCGGTTTTGGCCATAGGTGAAATTGGTTTAGATTATTATTGGGACTTAAGTTTTGTGGATCAACAAAAAATAGCTTTCGAACGCCAATGTCATTGGGCTCTAGATAAGCATATTTGGATCGATGTACATTGTCGAAAAGCCTATGCAGATTTAATTAAAATTTTAAATAAACCGGAATTTAAGGACGTTAGAGGGATTATTCATTGCTTTTCGGGTGATGCCGCAGAAGCAAAAACCTTAGTCGATCTAGGATTTTTATTGGGAATCGGCGGGGTTATTACCTACAAGAACACAAATTTGTTTGAGGATATTCGGAAAATTCCATTGGATTTTATTGTTTTAGAAACAGATGCACCTTATTTAACGCCGGTTCCTCATCGGGGTAAACCTAATTCCCCTAGTTATATTCCATTGATCGCGCAAAAATTAGCTGATTTATATGAGATTTCTATCGAATCATTACTAAGTCAAACCACATCGAATGCGCTAAAACTTAAAGAATATTCAAATTTTCAATGAGCGTAGACGTTTGATTTTTCCATTGAATTAAGGCGATACGTAGTTTTTCCACATGTGAATTTTTAGACAAACTGAATTTCGTCCAATCACCTTTGAAGATCATTTTTCCTTTTTGAAGCAATAAAACCTTTTGAGATAGTTTAAGCACATCGCCTAAATCATGGCAAATGAGAATACAAGGAATGTTATTTTCTTTGACCACAAAGCGAATAATTTCAATTAATTCCAGCTTTTGTTCCGTATCTAATTGGCTAAATGGTTCATCCAATACTAGAAATTGAATGGATTTACTTATTGCTTCCAACATCGCAATCTTTTGTTTTTCACCGCCGGAAAGGTGCTGAATTTTAGAATCTATTAATTTCTCCAACCGAAAAACCTTCGTATAATGCTTAATCAAGCTATTTTTTTTCTGAGTCGGATGATGTTCAAAAAGCATATTCAGGTAATCAGATACCCGGTGAAATGGTTTTAAATGAAGATTCTGAGGTAAGTATCCGGCCTGTTTGAATTGAGGAATTAATCTTTCGTTTCCATCGTGTAATTCTTTTCCATGCAATTGTACCGAAACGCTTTCCGCCGTATTAAGGCCGACAAGAAAACCTGCAAGCGTACTTTTCCCAGATCCACTTTTACCTATTAATGCCAATATTTCTCCATTTAAAACTTTAAATTTGATATTGGATAATGTAAAATGACCATTAACTTGGTATTTCGTTATTTCAACGTTTAACATGTAAACAAGTTTAATATGCTTTTGTGTGGGATCGATGTAGGTACATCCTCAATCAAATTTAGTGTTGTTGACGCTGACAACCAACAATTAATTTATTCTTGTTCGTTTCCCGAACTCGAAAATGAAATATCCTCTCCTTCCCCTGGTTTTGCTGAGCAGGAACCTGAACATTGGTGGTTTTGTGTCAAACAAGCTATTCTAAAAGGTAATTCGAGCGGGATTTATGATCCTAAGGAAATTAAGTCCATTGGTATATCTTATCAAATGCATGGTTTGGTTGTCGTAGACAAAAATTTAAAAGTTTTACGTCCATCGATTATTTGGTGTGATTCGAGAGCTTCAACATTTGGAGAAGAAGCTTATCAGGCCTTAGGTATTGATTTTTGTCAATCACATTTGTTGAATTCGCCCGGTAATTTCACTGCGTCGAAATTAGCTTGGGTTAAAAAAAATCAACCTGATATTTATGCCCAAATAGCCCATGTGATGTTACCTGGTGACTTCATTTCGTGCCGATTAACGGATGAATTAACAACATCCGCTTCTGCTTTATCTGAAGGAATTTTTTGGGATTTTCAAGAAGGAGACATTTCAAAAGAATTAATTTCCTATTTCGGTTTTGACAGAAATTTTTTCCCTAGCGTCCAACCCGTTTTTTCAAATCATGGTCAAATAAAAGCTCCTATTGCTACTGAATTAGGTTTTTCTTCGGATGTTTTAATTACCTACAAAGCAGGTGATCAGCCAAATAATGCTTTTTCTTTAGGCGTTTTAGAACCGGGGGAAATTGCAACAACAGCAGGAACTTCAGGGGTAGTTTATGGTGTGAGTTCTGAGTTGAAATTTGATCCCAAAAATCGGGTGAATTCTTTTGCCCACGTCAATTATGATACGGAAAAGATTCGCATTGGAGTTTTAATGTGTATTAATGGAACCGGCATATTGAACCGTTGGTTAAAGCAAAATTTCTTTTCGGGACATTCCTATCAAGAGATGAATGCGTTAGCTTCCACGGCTAGTATCGGGTCTAATGGTTTGCTTTGTAATCCTTTTGGAAATGGTGCAGAACGGATATTCAATAATAAGCAAATAGGTGCTAGTTTTCAACAAATGGACTTTAATCGACACCAACGGGCTGAAATAGTCCGTTCTGCCCAAGAAGGCATTGCCTTTTCAATGGTTTATGGAATAGAATTGTTGTCCTTAGTCGGAATCCAGCCTAATTTACTGAAAGCGGGAAAGGCAAATATGTACCTAAGTCCTGTATTTACTGAAACGATTGTGAATGCGTCGAATGTGGCAGTTGAATTAGTTGAAACCGATGGTGCCTTCGGAGCGGCCTTAGGGGGTGGCGTCGGTTTAGGGTATTATAATTCCACAAAAGAAGCCGTAGCCAAATTTAAGAAAATAGACACGATTGCTCCTAATGCTAAGCGGGTAGAAACGCAAACGGCCTACGGGAATTGGAAAGAAAATTTATTGAAATCCTTATAAAAAAGTAAAGCCTCTCAATTTCTTGAGAGGCTGTACCCAGAGCCGGAGTCGAACCGGCACGGGCTTGCACCCACGGGTGTTTGAGACCAGCGCGTCTACCAATTCCGCCATCTGGGCAATTCAATACACAAAAGTAGGCTTTATTCTCTTATTTACCAAGTTGGCCTTAAATATAATTCTACTATTCGTAACGCAATGCATCCACTGGATCCATTTTAGATGCCTTGTAAGCGGGATAAATTCCTGAAAATAAGCCAACTAAAATACAGATAATAATACCTGCACTCATCCATAACCATGGAATAATAAAACTTGCTGCGCCAGAACTTATTCCCTGAGCTATTAAATTACCGATCGGTATCGCGAATACAATTCCCCCTATACCACCAATTAGACAAATCACAATGGCTTCAATGAGAAATTGTTGTAAAATTCGAGCTGGCGTAGCACCCAGTGATTTCCGTATTCCAATCTCTCTCGTTCTTTCACTCACCGAAACCATCATGATATTCATTAAGGCGATGGCAGCCCCTAAAAGCGTGATGAAACCGATTACAAATCCACCTATTCGAAGCGAAGACGTAATGTTTTCAAAACTTTTTGCAATGGAATCAGAACGATCGATCGTAAAACTATCATTAGCACTAATTGGGTCCATTCGAACTCGACGCATAACTCCACGTGCCTCTTCCATGAAATCGTCAAGATTAGAGATTTTTGTTGATGAGGTAGTGATGTCAAAATTCAATTGCCGACCCACAGCTATTTTTCTTCCCGTTTCCAAGGGA
>CAIVPF010000092.1 GCA_903907745.1 uncultured Cytophagaceae bacterium
ACAATCTGCGGCCAAAGACACTCAACATTTAGTCGTTTTTGTAACTAGAAAAGATCTGTGGGCCTCAAGGGCCAAATGGAATTTGGCACGAATCAAAGAAGGCATCCAAGGAGAACCCAATAAAATGGAAAAACGCGGACTAGATTATTATGGCAAACTAATGCCATTATTATACCGGCAAGATCCTTTCGGCTTATTTACACTCGTACGTAAATGTCTTTGCCTATTTATGGGCATGCGCAAACCCTTCATGCGTTTTGGCGGAGAGGCAGATCAGCGTGTGATGGCTCATAAATCCTGCGCCCTAGCTGCACAAACCTTCATGCTTTCAATCTCTTCAGAAGGTTTGGAATCCTGTCCGATGGAAGGCTTCGATGCCGTCCGCGTGAAAAAAGAATTGGCACTTCCTCGCGGAGCTGAAATCAATATGATCGTGTCTGTGGGAAAAGGAACTGAAGAAGGCGTTTGGGGGAAGCGTTTCCGCCTGCCTTACGAAGACGTTGTTTTTACCCGCTAATTATAAACAATCTACATCAGGAATAATTTGGACGCCTTTACAAACCGCTTTCGTTTGAAAGGTGTCCAATTCTTGTCTCAATGCTTCCTTGAATTTAGCTAGGGAAATCCCTTTTTCTAATTTAATCATGATTTCCATCGCGTATTGATTACGAATCCGCTCAACCAAAGGTCGCTCCGGACCTAATACTCGACCATTCCCAAATTTCTCCTTCAAAACCAATGCAAATTCTTTAGCCGCCTTTTCCACCGCTATCGAATCCAAATGCCGAAAGGTTAATTTAATCAAACGCGTAAATGGCGGATAATGATAGCCCTCCCGCTCCATAATCTCACTCGCAAATAAAGCCTCATAATCTCCTCGCAAAATAAAATCAAACATCCGATGCGTAGGTTGATTCGTCTGAATATACACCTCCCCTTGCTGCTCCCTCCTACCGGCCCGCCCAGCTACTTGCGTAATCAATTGAAACGCCCGCTCATGTGAACGGAAATCTGGAAAATTAATTATTCGATCCGCATCAAAAATCGCCACCGTGGATAAACCCTCGAAATCCAGACCTTTGGCCACCATCTGAGTCCCGATTAAAATATCAATATTGCCCGATTGAATCTCGGCCAATAAATTCGTGAAAGCTGTTTTCGAGCGGGTTGTATCTAAATCCATTCGGCCTAAACGTGCATCCGGAATATGCAATTGAAGCTCTTCTTCCAATTTCTCCGTTCCATAGCCCATGGCTTTCAATTGCGTGCTGCCGCAGGCTGCGCAACGGGTTAACAAGCCTTCTTTGTAGCCACAATAATGACAACGCATCTCTTGATCCCGCGCATGATAAGTTAAACTCACATCGCATTGGTTACAGGAGGCGATCCAATCACAATCTTGGCATTGAATATATGGCGAATAGCCCCGTCGGTTTTGGAATAATAAACTCTGTTTTCCTTGATCAAAATTTTGTTGGAGTACACCGATCAAATCCATGGAAAATCCGCCCTTCATTTGCTTCATCCGACCGGCATATTTGGTGTCGATGAGTTCCATTCGTGGTAATTGTGCCGTACCAAAACGCTCCTTCAAACAAACGAGGCCATATTTACCTTGTTTGGCTTGATAATAGGATTCTAACGAAGGCGTAGCCGAACCTAAAAGGACTTTGGCACTATGTTGATTCGCTAACACCATCGCCACATCGCGGGCATGATAGCGCGGCGCAGGATCTACCTGTTTAAAGGAAGATTCATGCTCTTCATCCACAATGATCAAGCCCAGGCGTGAAAATGGCAAAAACACGGAGGAACGAACGCCCACGACAAAAGGATATTTCCCTTCAACAATCGATTTCCAAACCTCCACCCTTTCGTTATCCGAAAATTTAGAATGATAAATACCCACTTGTTCACCGAAAATCTTCTTCAGACGCATGACAATCTGCGTAGTTAGGGCAATTTCAGGCAATAAATACAAGACTTGATCGCCATTCGCCAAGGCCTCTTGAATCAATTTAATATAAATCTCCGTTTTCCCACTGCCTGTAATTCCGTGCAATAGAACAACATCCTTTTCTTGAAACGATTCTAAAATAGACTGATAGGCCTTTTTTTGTGGTGTATTTAACTCAAAATCCGAAGGAATAAAATCATCTTCGTCGCTTCCAAAACGCGAAACGACAACTTCAAAGGATTCAAAAATCTGATTTTTTAGTAAGGTAGCCAAGGAACTTTCAGAAAGACCCGCTTGGGTAAAACTTGACTTTTCTAAACCTTTTTGATTCGAAGGCTCATCGCGCAACACCGGAATAAAACGCAAATAATGCAATAAGACATTGATTTGCTTGGCTTTATCTTCTAAGGTCTTGATTAATTCGGTTAATTTTTCTTTGGAAGTCCAAGCAGGAGAAAGGCGAATTTTTCGAATCACTTTGGGTGTATATCGATCCTTTAATTCATCGAAAATCAGCACGGCTTGTTTTCCCACCATGGATTTAATCAAATGGTAAGGACTTTTGACTTCTGCCAAACGCGCCACCTCATCATATGTTAAAGCCCCCTTTTCGATGATTTTTGAAAAAATCAGTTGCTCTTTTTCTGTCAACAATTCAGGAGAAGAAAATTCAGGATGGGCTTGAATTTTCGATTGGCTCGAAATTTTTAAACCGGCTGGCAATGCCACTTGAAATACCTCACCAGGATAGCACATATAGTAATCTGCCACCCATTGAAATAAGCTTAATTGGGAAGCCGTCACCAAGGGCGCCTCGTCCAATATTTCTAAGATATATTTGGCTTGGTATTGCTTGGGTGGCTGGTGATGCACGGCTACTATGACAGCGGTGAGGACTTTGGTGCTTCCAAAAGGAACGACGATCCGAAGGCCTGTTTGAACTAAATCAGCCCATACACGTGGCACCCGATAAGTGAAATGCCTGGGAATAGGCAAAGGCAATAAGGCATCTACAAAAACCGTAGATTCTTCCGATTCAAAAAGGGATGGAGATTCCTCGCGCATACATTACAAAGAAACGGAAAATTCGCCTATTTCCACTGAAGCGTTTGAATCAAATGCATCGCATCTTGTTTCAAATATCGAATGATTGGTGCGAGGGAATCATTAGCCGTGGCTGTCTTCACATAGACCGCGCCACGAATGAAATGCCGACTACTATCCGTACTAAAAAACTGAAATGAGGTAGCCACCTCCCCATCTAATTCGATCAATCCGGCCTTTTTCCCACTTGTAGTCGTCATGACATATTCCTGAATGCCGCTCGCTTTGCCTTGATGTTTGTAGGCTAATTTATAGGAATCATTAATCAATGCCTTCATTTTCGCGCGATCGCCCCCTAAACTTTTATAGGTGATTTGAATGAAGGAATCCCAAGCCGGATAATAGACATAAATCCAATGCGGTTCGGCGGTCCAAATGCGATCTTTGTTTCCAAGCGTGAGTGTATCCGGGCGAACCTCAGCCAAAGTCGATATATCAAAGGTATAGGGATGACCCGCTTCCAAAGTAACATAGCGATGCGCGGGAAGGGGGATTCGATTAAATCCTTTGGGACGGGGTAAATCTGCTTGTTCTTCTTCTACATTCGCACAGGAACAAAGTGCAAAGAGATAGAAAAGCAGTAAAAAATTTACATTTTTCATTTATTGAGGCGCATCGGTTCCATAATAAGCCAAAATCGGATTTTGAATCATATCAAACACCTTATCACGAAGCACAGGCACGTCCTCATTGCTTAGGCCAATCGTTTCTACCGGTGGATGAATTTCAACTTTAATCACGCCAGGACGTAATAAAAAAGTACGGTCGTTTAACAAATGATGGTTATTGAAAAAACTGATGGGCACCACAGGCACTTGTTGCTGCACCGCCATAATAAACGCCCCATCCATCAGCGGCTTGCCCATGAAAGGGAATTCACTCGAGACGATTCCTCCTTCCGGAAAAATAATGATGCTACGTTTGGATTGTAGCGCCTTGATCGAACGACCTAATGAAGTAGCCCGACTCATCCGGTCTTTGCGATTCACCAAAATGTTCAAACGAGCATATAAATAGCCAAACAATGGCACTTTTTTGATTTCATATTTTCCGATGAACGAAAAATAATTCTTAATCAGAACCACCATGAGGGGGATATCGAGATACGAAAAATGATTGGAACAGAAGACATACACCATTTTCCGATCAGGCTTATAATGGTATTTAACTTGGATGCGCAAACCTGCGAATAGGAAGAAAATTTGACCCCAAAGTCGAACTAATCGATGCGCATAGCGCCTCCAAGATATCTTTTGGAGAAAGATGAGCATCAAAGGATATAAGATCAAGAAACTGGAAATAAACCAAAAAGCCGTCCAAAGCGAATATATGACCAAAAGGGAACGGATAAATAACGATTCTCTTTTTTTCATATGTCGATATCAGGCCTGATGTTTTACGAATTATTCGACGGTACCTAGTTGGACCGTATTCGTTTTCTTTCCTTGGTGCGCTGGGATGGACAAAGTAGTCACAAACACATCACCGGTAGCCAATAATTTTTCAGATTTTAATTTATCTACCATGGCAGCCACAGTCTTTTCTACACTATCCGATGAAGGATCATAGAAAAATACTTTTACGCCCCATAAAAGACCCATGGTAGACATCAATTCTTTGTTCGAAGTAAAGACAAACAAATCGGCTTTGGGTCTGTGCGCGGATAAACGGAAGGCGGTATGGCCTGAATTAGTAATGCATAAAATTGCTTTCGCCTTCGAGTCACGCGCTAACCGACAAGCACCTGCGATGAGCCGGTCAGTCAAATTAACCGCCTGGCCAGTCACAGCTGACAAAGAGTGATTTTTAAAATAAATCGCAGCTTCGTCCCCTTTGATGATTTCCAATTGGTTTTGTTGTTGCTCCACGATCTCATGAATATGAGCCATGGTCTCCACTGCTTTGACTGGATAATTTCCAGAAGCAGATTCACCGGATAACATCGTAGCAGAGGCTCCTTGCAATACCGCATTCGCTACGTCAGAGGTTTCTGCCCGCGTAGGAACTGGATTTGTAATCATGGATTCAAGCATTTGGGTTGCTACGATAACTGGTTTCCCAGCTGCTGTACATTTCTCCACCATTACTTTTTGCAAATATGGCACCACAGCGCCATCCATTTCTACACCCAAATCACCACGAGCCACCATAATGGCATCCGTTGCCTCAATGATCTCATCTAAATTATCGATTGCCTCTGGCTTCTCTATTTTCGCAATGACACGAGTATTTTTCCCGTACGCTTTAATTTTATCTTTAATATCCCAAATGTCGGATGCTTTTCTCACAAAGGATAATGCGATCCAATCCACCCCATGATCCAATCCAAAATACAAATCTTCTTCGTCTTTTGGGGTCAAACAAGGCAATGAAACCTTAGTTCCTGGTAAATTGATACCTTTTTTAGATTTTAAAATTCCACCGTAAATCACTTCGGTCAATACTTCCTTTTTCACTTTATCAATGGAAATGACTTTTACTTCTAAGTTGCCATCATCCATCAAAATCCGTTCGCCCACATTGACATCTAAATACATGGAAGTATAGGTTGTACCCACTTTTTCAGAAGTTCCTAACAAACTTTCGTCCATTGCAAATATCAATTGCTTGCCTGCTTCCAACAAAACACCATTGTTTTCGACCAATTGGGTTCTAATTTTCGGTCCTTGTAAATCCTGTAAAACACTTAAATTAAGCCCTAATTCTTCGCTAATGCTACGAATCGTCTTCAATCGTTGCCCATGATCCTCATGAGTTCCGTGTGAAAAATTTAAACGAAAAACATTGACTCCGGCTTTGGCTAATTGAATTAAAGATTCACGAGATTCTGAGGCTGGACCTACTGTGGCAACAATTTTGGTTTTGCGTTGATACGACATATATACTTCTTGACTAATTACATTGCAATTTACATTTTTTAGGCAAAAAAGGAGTATTTCAATGATTTAAACTTGAAATAATCCAAAAATACCTGAGCAAAAATGTATTAAAAAATAAAAAAGGGATGAACCTCATCCCTTTTAGAAAAATCGTTGGAAATTAATTTTCCCACATTTCATGTTCAAGCTCTAATAATTTATATTCGAGCTGCTGGGACATCAACAAACCTTCTTTATCCCCGCTAAACAAATCAGTTAAATACTTATTTTCAGCATTCCCTTTTTTGATAATTCTCGCTTGGAATAAACGTAAATCAAAGGCATCTGCCATATTTTTGTGCTGCATTTCATTATCGGAATTATACCAAATACAATTCGCATTGCTTCTGAATAATTTATATACATCCTTGTAGCGAAAAGAGGCTACAGGCTTATCAAATCCCGCCTTGGTTTTCGAGGCCGGAATAATTAAGGTCAAAGCTTGAATGTCAAAATACAAACGAGAACGCTTCCGGTCAATTACCGCATCTTCTTTAATTTCCAAGATGGATAACTCTTTTGGAAAATAATAAGCTACCGTGGAAACAGCAGGCTTCGCTTCAAAATCATCCTTAGCGGCTGCTCCGGGTGTGGCTGTGGCTTTAGCTCCACCCCATCCATCATCGGTACCTTCCGTTTTCGCATCTGTTTTTTTTGTGTCTTTAGCTACTTCCGCACCAAAACCTGCTGCGCGTTCTGCCTCTGACAATTCACCATCACCCGTCGTTTCTTCCATTTTTAGGTTCTCCACGAAAGCGGCAGGACTTAATTTGACTTGCAAGGAATCATTCGTATACGGAGTTAACACACCCGCTTTTACCCATTCTAACAAGAACTTTGAAATCTCACTATTCATGGAAAAAAATGGCTGATTTATCTTTTCATTTAAATCCATACGGCGCCATAAACGAGCACGGTAATGCACATCCGCCTCGTCGATTGGGCGAACTGAATTTTGATTCGGAGCAATCGGTTTTTCTTGTGCCAAACTCGCGAAAGAACAAATCAGAGAAAAAACCAAGAAAAGTGTAGCAACTCGTTTCATATATCCTAAATTGATTAATTCAATGGAATATTTTTAGCCATGGAGAATGGAATATTTTCCACTGTTCCTTTAAAATTTTTCCGTTGAACGCCTTTAATTTCAATGTAATACCGATCGCCCGCTTGAGCCTGAGCCGCCAATTTGGCGATTGACCCAGCACCTGGCAAGGTTAGATCATCTATTTTCCGTTGACCACGCGCCAAAGCCACATACATTTCAGACACGCGATAATTTGCATCTTCTGGGTTCGTTGATTTAAATGATTCATCCGCAAGGGCACGCGCATCTACGCTACGTAGGCCAGAAGCACTCGCACCTCTTTTTTCATCCAACTCGCTTCCATTACCAAACACCTTCACTTCTGGTCTTGGCACACGGCGCACGCGGAATGTTTCTTTTCCTAATAAAGTTCCGCTATTCGAAACATTCAATGTGATGGTCGCAGCCGAAGGAACGATGGTTACCTTTCCTCGACTCTGGCCCGCAATTGTCTCACCACCGTCTGCAGAAAAGGAAGGATTCCACAAAGCACCTAAGCCCGAACTTACTACACTTAAGCGATTTGCACAACCTAAATACAAGGCAGGTAAAGTAGCCGTCTCTATATTATAAGTCGGTTTTAAAACAAAATAATCTTTCACAATAGATTCTGTCTTAGGACCGGTAGGACTCATATAAGAAACCGTAGCCGTATACGTTTTTTTCGATAAACCATTGGCATCATATCCACCACCTGAGGTTTTGAATTTAATTTGACCACGACCATCGGTAACGGGAATCGAAGAACCATTATAGCTCATGCGAGGGGTGAAACCTGAGGAAGTCGCGCCAATAAATACCTCAGCTTGGTATTCCATTCCTGCGACAACGGTATTGGCATTGGCAGAAACTTGTGCAAATACCTTATCGAATTTAATTTCCTTTGCCCCTACTTTAGCAGCTAATTGATTCAATACATCACTTTCATAGCGACGAACCTCGGCTTGCTTTTGACTTAAAGAAGCTAAAGCTGCTGGAACTGGTGTTTGCGCAAAGTTTAATTCAGCAAAATCCTTGTTCGCCTGACTCGCATCCTTATTGGAAATAGGATCGTCTTTGGCATCTAAAGCCAAAGGCGAAAATTTAGTACCCGGATCTGCTAAGGCAGTTAATTCCTTGATATATGTGTCAAACAAAGGAACCAATTTATAGGCTTCTCCATCTTTCTTTGAACCCACCATCAATTCGTACACCTTTTCCTCTTCCTTGGGATTTTTAATATTTCCTGTTTCAGGATCTATACCACCCCCCGTTTCTAAGACTTTGCTCTTAACCCCATCTAAATGATTGACAAGCGCATCAGCAATTCTTCGCACTTCATTGGCACGTCTTAACACATCTGTATAGGCCGCGGGATTAGGTAAATCTTTGATACGTTCATCAATACCCTGTACAACACCTTTGTTTTTGGAAGTAGCCGATTGATTCGCGATTTCCAAACTATTATTTAATAGCGTAAATTTCTGTAATAAGGCATCACTAACTTGCAAAGCAAGCAAGGCAGTCAACACCAAATACATCATCCCGATCATTTTCTGCCGGGGTGTTTCTTTTAAACTTGCCATCGTTATTAGCCTTTCATAGCGGTTAACATACTACCATATACCTGATTCAATGACTGAATGTTGGCATTTAATTTCGCTAATTCCGCCTTGAAATTTTCAGCATCTTTTTGAGTAGAAGCCATTTGCTCTACCGTAGTATTTACATTGCCATAAAAACCATTGATGGCTTTTAAATGCTTGCTTGCTTCTTGAATTTCAGTCTCATAAACAACATTTAAAGCTGCTAATTGATCACCTGCCTTTGCGTATTGTTTCGCATAATTGGCCGCATCTGTAGAAGAAATTGAAATTGAACTTAAAGAAGTTGTCGCTTCAGCCACAGTCTTATTTAAAGTTCCTAATGACTGAGAGGACGAATTCAAGGAATTAACAAAATCTTGAGTGGCACCCGTGGCTTTAGAAATATCTGATAAACTATTCGCTGTATCTGTTAATCCTTTTAAACTCTTCGTAAGATTAGCTACGACATCCGCCCCTAAACCTGGTTGATTCGCTAAGGCATTAAAACCTTCCGCAGAACTACGTTGAACCGCCGGCGCACCATCCGCTAATTCTGGATATACTTTTTCCCAGTTATATTCTCTGTCGGGCTTAGCCTGCAAATACAATACCCCGAATAAAATAAAGATTCCGGCCTCTGTAAACATTCCGATCATCAACATCTCATTGGCCCCCGTCCAGTGTAAAATTTTAAATAAGGCACCTACGATAACCACCGCCGCACCAAAACTGGCAACCACATTAATCGATTTTTCTAATCCTTTCATAAGATTTAAATTTTTTGTTGGTAGGTTAATTATTTAGAAACCGCACGTCCTAGGTATCTCATCGAACACCTAAAACCAATATAGGCCCTTTTTTTGTTTTGTAATTCATAAGCACGCGTACCTGTTTCCAAGTAATACGCAATATCTTTCCAAGATCCCCCACGCGTCACCTTTCTAGGCTCATCAGGGTCCTTATTTACCGTATTTAAATCCCAAGTCACCGCCACAGCATTATCTGAATACGCATCCTCACACCACTCTGCCACATTGCCCGCCATATTATATAAACCAAATTCATTCGGGAAAAAGGAGGCCGCGGGTGCCGTATACGAATATCCATCCGCATCGTAATTTCCACGGTGCGGTTTAAAATTAGCCATCAAACATCCCTTGGCATTCGCCACATACGGACTTCCCCACGGATATTTCAAAGAGGCTCTTCCACCACGTGCCGCCCACTCCCATTCAGATTCGGAGGGCAATTCAAAGCGCGGCAAATTGTACATATTTTGCTTCTTCCGATAATCATTCAGCATCTTAGAACGCCATAAACAGAAATATTTAGCGGCATCCCAACTCACCCCTACCACCGGATACGTATCATACGCTGGACTCGAAAAATAGAATTCCAACATCGGATCCCCACTGTGATACGTAAAATCACTCATCCAAACCGTCGTATCAGGATAATATGCACTCATGATTTTATCTTCTCCTAAAACAGAGACCGAATCTTTCAATAAAGAATTTGTAAACTGCCGATATTCATGGTTGGTGATCTCAGTATCATCCATAAAAAAGGCAGATACTGTCACACGCTTATTGAAGTTAACCCCCGCACGAGATAATTCCTCGTCCGTTTGACCCATCATATAACTGCCAGATGGCACAAGAACCATACCGTAAGGCGTAGGTTGAGACCAGCCTTTACGCGCAGTAGCCACGACCTCTCCATTCTCAATCCCTGGTGAATCTTTGCCTCCCTTTTTCATGAAGCCAAACATCCCCTTTCCACTATTTGAGCCTTTTTTACTACTTAAGGTCTTCTTAGAACTTTGTCCCATGATGGCTCCTGTCGAAAAAACAAAGAGCGCTACAAACAGAAACAATCGCTTAGTTAAAAACTGTAAATTCATAAAAACGAATTAAAAATATCTTTTGTCTAACGAATTCTGGTAATCAATTATTATTCAAATTCCCCAAAATTAAAGGAATTCCTAAGAATAATGAACATTTTTTAAAATTTTTAAGTACCAAAATTCTAATTTATTCTAAATCGAGGGGTTTTTATAGGGATTCCTTGGGTGCCAATTTTCATCGTTGGCATCACAAATCGCACAAAAACCTCATGTGTCATAGGTGCTTTTATCGGCACATTGACCAAGGTATAATCCAAACTATATCCCAAATCAAGCCGATTATTCAGCAAGGAAACTCCTAGCATCCCTATCGCCGCATCATTCATCCGTAAACTTCCGCCCAACCAAAACATATCCCTAAATTCAACCCGCGCACCCGCTTCTGGCAAAATTCGACCCGAATAATACCGCATTTGTGCAAATGGAATTAAATCAAAATTAGTCGTCAAAAGTAATTCCGCAGACCCATGCAAGGAATAGCTTGGCGCCAAAGGCATCGAAATCGAAGGATCATTAAACGTATATTGGCCATTTGCCAAATGATCGGCTGATAGACCCACATTCCAATTGGATCCAGCATAGACCATCCCTAATCCAATATCCGGAATCGATTGACTCACCACTTTCCCAGAAAAAGTATTAATTAAGGGATCTCCAATATCCCGCGCGCGATACACCCGGCCATCAAACGATTTAGATTGCAGACCCGCCCGAAGACCGAAAGATAAAGTTCCTGAAGCAAGGGGATAATGATAGGCCATTTGTAGCCGAATGCTTTGCTGACTCACCCCCGAAGGCGTCTTATCAGATATATATACCAAACCCACTCCGGTATTCCATTTTCCTAAGGGCAAGGACGCACCTAAAATAGTCGTCCCCAAACTTCCCGTGCCATCATTCGTACTTTCATAGCCCGTCCATTGATTTCGCATGTGCAATTGCACCAAGGATTGATCCTGGAAACCTGCGAAGGCTGGATTTAAAAAGATGGTGTTTTGTTGGAATAAACTTAATTGCGGATCCTGCTGCGCATATAATTCCTGCGAGATACATAAAAATATCATCCCTAAAAGGGTTAAGGGGCGCAGGAAATATTTTTTTAAGGTAGTGATAGGCATTAGTTCGCTAATAGCGATTAAAAATAAGCAATATTTTCGAATGCAAAGCGAATTTTATAAAAAAAGCTCCACGGGGAGCTTTTGATTTATTTATTGGCCGTTTTAATGTATTGCTCGATGGCCCCGGTCATCGAAGGTGCATTCGGCATGGGCGCTTGAATATCTAAAATTAAATTAGCGTCTTTTACAGCATTCGCGGTCGTTGGTCCAAAGGCCGCAATACGTGTATTATTTTGCTTGAACTCAGGAAAATTCTCAAATAAAGAGGTGATCCCCGATGGACTATAAAAAGCCAAGACATCATAAAACACATTTTCTAAATCCGATAAATCCGCAGAAACGGTTTCATACATCACGGCTTCGGTCAATTGAAAATCATTCGTCCCCATATAATCAGGCAAATCCTTTTGACGCTTGTTTGAGCATGGGAAAAGGAATTTTTCTGTCTTATGTTTTTTGATAATTTCCAATAAATCCAAGGCAGTTTTCGTCCCCGTAAACACTTTGCGCTTCCGAATGACAATATATTTTTGAAGGTAATTGGCCGTCTGTTCTGTGATACAAAAATACTTCATATCCGCCGGCGTTTCGATTTTCGCCTCCTTGCACATGCGGAAGAAATGATCGATGGCATTGCGACTTGTAAAAATAATCGCGGAATGCTCTAGAATATTGATTTTTTGTTTGCGGAAATCCTTGAAAGCAACCCCTCGAATGTCGATGAAAGAACGGAAATCAACTTTAACCCCATACTTTTTTTCAATCTCAAAATAAGGGGATTTTGCATCCGCTGGCGCAGCCTGAGTTACTAAAATACTTTTAACTTTTTTCATCCTTTTCGGATCTGGGCTAGCCACGTTAACTAATTCACTCATACGAAAACTTTATTTAAACAGAGATTTCGCAGTGTAATGGAAATCAATTGCAAATATACAATTTTCAATCATCAATTAGATGTATTCAGGAAAAATTAATTCGCGCAGACCAAAGAACAAAACCTGGCCTTCCATAATTAATATATACGCAAAAAGTGAAATTTGATTAAACCGAAAGTTTCTTCGAAACAATCGAAAATAGTAAATCGTCCGAATCAAAAAATATGCGTCAACGAGGTAAGAAATTTGTGTCAAATTAGGCTTAAATAAGGGGCCCGCCGACAGCGCAAAAATTCCTATGCCTAGGAACAACAATATGAAAAATTGAAAATTCGTTTGCATCGATTTATAAAAATGTGCCTCCGCCAAATAATCTAATTTAAACAAGCTTGAAAACAATCGGTACATCAAATACCTCATTAAAAAAAGCATAAAAGCAAAAGCCGTTTTCGAAGATAAAAAAATAGCGATTGTACCTAAGGACTGAAAATTCTCCGGACTATCAAAAAACGTATCTTTCGACTGATGCGTCATGCCATTAAAAAAAGAGATACAGGCTATAACTAAACTAAGAATAAAAATGACAAGCAAATTCGGAAACGCAAAGGGGCGTTTAATGATAACTTCATCTTTTAATTCAAAATGAATCCAATCCGAGAATCGAAAATAAGCATGAAAATATTTTGGAAAAAAGGCAATTAATAGGCCCAATAGCCCCAGTAAACTAAAAAAACTGAAACTGAAAAAATTATAAAATACCTGTGTATTTCGATTTCGGAAATTTAAAAAATCAGACTTCGAAATTTTATCGCCCACATACCTCTGCTGAATACTGATCTTTTGAGGTAATCCTTCCAAATTCTGCGCATAAAAGGTAAGGACAAAAAATGGTTTGGAGGGTGATACTTTTTGTAAACTATCCAAACTGATTTGCACGAGTTGCCCCTTTTCCAATTTCCGCTGAAAAGCCCCATTTAAAAACAGAAAATACTGATTGTCCGCATCGATGGTCAAATAACCTTTGGGATATTCCTTAGGATGAACAAATAAAGATTTAGAATGGTAACTGTAATGTTGGTTCGGCACATAGGGCAAAAAAGTCCCCCAGGTTTTTTGGTATACCGACCAATCCTTTTCCAGCGTGTTCACCGTTTCCCATTGCGCCCGTAGGCCCATGGAGCTCATCAAAAAAAGAAGGCATAAAAAAAATCTGCTACGCATCTGATGAGACATCAAATTAATAGCAGATTTCAAATAGGGAAAAGGAAACATCCTTTATGAATTATTTCGCAGCTAAGGCCTTGATCATCGTTTCGCCAATATCAGCTGGAGAATATACGACGTGAATGCCGCAGGCTTGCATAATTTTCATTTTAGCCTCTGCCGTATCATCCGCACCGCCGATGATCGCACCCGCATGACCCATCCGACGACCCTTCGGCGCCGTTTGACCCGCTATAAAACCTACGACCGGCTTCCGATTTCCATCCGCCTTTATCCAACGCGCCGCTTCCGCTTCCATGCCACCCCCAATTTCACCAATCATCACTATTCCTTCCGTTTCTGGGTCGTTCATTAATAATTCTACCGCCTCTTTGGTCGTCGTTCCGATAATCGGGTCACCCCCGATACCGATCGCCGTGGTTTGACCTAATCCGGCTTTGGTCAATTGATCCACCGCCTCATAAGTCAAGGTACCTGATTTAGACACGATACCTATCTTACCTTTTTGGAAAATAAAGGCAGGCATAATACCTACTTTACACTCTCCAGCCGTCATGACACCCGGGCAATTTGGCCCAATCAAGCGACAATCTTTCGTGGATATATATTCCTTCGCTACGATCATATCTTTCGTAGGAATTCCTTCTGTAATACAAATAATCACCTTAATCCCCGCATCCGCTGCTTCCATAATCGCATCCGCCGCAAAAGCAGGTGGCACAAATATAATCGAAGTATCTGCTCCTGTTTGGTTCACTGCATCCGCTACGGTATTAAAAATAGGCCGATCTAAATGCATCGCTCCCCCTTTTCCTGGTGTAACACCCCCTACGACTTGCGTTCCGTAGGCAATCATTTGCTCGGCATGAAAACTACCCTCTGTTCCGGTGAAGCCCTGAACGATAATCTTTGAATTTTTATTTACTAAAACACTCATTTCGATTGGTTTATATGAACTAAGGCGAAAAAATTTTCTCAAAGGTACAAATTATTGATAAAATTCATCAAAATCAGGCCCATTGATACGAATAAAAATTCCGTCTTAATTTTTTGTGTAAATTAGAGTTCGGATTTTAAGGCATGCTCAAACATCTTCATATTCAAAATTACGCACTCATCGATTCGATTGATCTAGATCTTTCGTCGGGCTTAAGCGTCATTACCGGAGAAACTGGAGCTGGGAAATCCATTTTACTCGGCGCGATCAGTTTATTGATGGGCCAACGAGCCGATATCAAAACGCTGTTCGACGAATCCAAAAAATGCATCATCGAAGGCGTTTTTTCCATCCATGCCTATCCCCATTTAGCCACTATTTTCGAACAAGAAGAAATCGATTTCGAGGAACCCTGTCTGATACGGCGGGAAATAAATCCTCAAGGAAAATCTCGGTCTTTCATAAATGATACACCGGTTACCTTAGAAAGTCTGAGGACCATCGGGCAAGAGCTGATGGATATTCATTCCCAACAAGATGCCTCTTGGCTCGCTCATCCCGATTTTAGCCTGGAATTAATCGATAGTTTTGCCCAACATCCCGATTTAAAAAATGCCTATACCGCTGCCTTTAAACAGATGCAAGCGGCCCAATCGGAATATCATAAACTCGAAAAACAAGCCGCCCAAGGGCACCAAGGCTTCGATTTTACGAAATTCCAATGGGAAGAATTAGATAAGGCACAATTGAGACCCGATGAATTCGAAGGGCTCGTCGCGCGCGTCGCCAAATTAGCCAATGCCGAACAAATCCGCGAAAAATTAGCCGGTTTAGCAAACTTAGTCAGCCTTTCTGAAATTTCTACGGTCCAACAAATGCGCTTAGCACTCCAGCAAGCCCAATCCCTAACTAAATTTGGCGACGAATACGCTACTTGGAAAAGCAGATTGGATTCCATTTGGATCGAATTAAAAGACCTTTCTTCCGAAATAGAACGAGAAGCCGAAGGTTTTTCTTCAGACCCCTTGGAATTGGAAGACAAACAAAAACGGCTGGACGCGCTTCAACGGCTTTTACAAAAACATCAAAAAAATTCAATCGAAGAATTAATCATCCTCCGCGATTCCTTAGATGAACAAATTGTCAGTTTTGAACATATCGATGAGGCCGTTGCGACCGCTAAAAAAACCTTAGA
>CAIVPF010000093.1 GCA_903907745.1 uncultured Cytophagaceae bacterium
CTTAAAGATGTTCTTTTCGGAGATGTGTGGCTTTGTGCCGGTCAGTCGAACATGGTCATCAACATGGAACGGGTCAAAGAAAAATACCCCATCGATATCGCTACGGCCAACAACCCAAACATCCGAAATTTCTTCATTCCCCCCGCTGTATCAAAAGTGCAGGTATTAGACCAATTGCCAGCCAGCGTTTGGCTTCCTGTGAACCCAATTAACGTTTTGAAAATGGGAGCCGTAACCTATTTCTTCGCCCGGGAGATATACACTAAATACCAAGTGCCCATCGGTATCATCAATTCCAGCGTAGGCGGAACGCCCATCGAATCCTGGATCAGCGAAACCGGTTTACAAGCCTTTCCAAATTACACAAAAGACACGAGCAGTTTAAAACCTATTAGCTACGCTCCCCAAAAATCAAATGACCGAGGACTCGCAGAAAAATGGGCCGATCCCGCCTATACGCCTCGGGGCTGGAAACGCTTCGCGATTCCGGGCTTTTGGGAAGACCAAGGGTTAAAAGACTTGAATGGCGTGGTTTGGTTTAGACGAGAGATTGAACTTCCTGCGGCAATGGCAGGTTTGCCAGCTAATTTATTTTTAGGGCGTATCGTGGATGCCGACCAGGCATTTGTGAACGGCGAGCAGGTGGGAAATATTACCTACCAATATCCCCCAAGACGATACACCATTAAACCAGGGCTTTTGAAAGCAGGCAAAAATGTGTTGGTCATTCGGGTAACGAATAATGCAGGAAAGGGCGGCTTTGTTCCAGATAAACGCTACGAAATGGTTGTAGGAGATCAAAAAATCGACCTTCAAGGCGACTGGAGCTATAAAGTAGGGGAAGTTTTTCCTCCACAAATCGAGATGCCAGCCCCAGCCCCATACACGCCCACGGCTCTATATAATGCCATGATTGCGCCCTTTATTTCGTATGCTTTGAAGGGAATTATCTGGTACCAAGGCGAATCCAATGTGGGGAAACCGGAGGTTTATGAACAATTATTACCCGCCCTAGCCAAGGACTGGCGCGGCCAATTCAAACAGCCTGATTTGCCGTTTTTATACGTGCAATTACCCGGATTTCAGGACCGTAATTTCTTGCCTGCTGAAAGCGCGATGGCTGTGTTACGTGAGGGGCAATTGAAAAGTCTTTCGATTCCCAACAGCGGAATGGTCGTCACCCTAGACCTAGGCGAATGGAATGATATTCATCCTTTGACCAAAAAACCCATCGGCGAACGACTCGCGTTAGCCGCGCGCAAACTCGCCTATGGCGAGCATATTGTTTCCTCAGGGCCTACATATGAATCGAAGCAAATCGAAGGAAAACGTATACGCATTCGGTTCCGTGAAACGGGTAGCGGATTGGCGATTAACAAAACAGATGAAGACGAATTGATGTATTTCGCGATTGCGGGAAAGGATAAAAAATTCGTTTGGGCGAAGGCCATCATCGAGGGGAATTCGGTGCTGGTTTGGAACGATGAAATTCATGAACCCATGTATGTTCGGTATGCCTGGGCCGATAATCCGGAGGGGGCGAATCTCATGAATGCGGAGGGCCTACCCGCTTCGCCCTTTAGTACGGATTTTTAATGAGAAACGTCAAAATCGTTGCTAGGCCTTAGCTTTTTCAGATTAAGACAGGTCCGCTGAAACGTAATGCCATTTTTCAAACGTATGTTCTAACCAATCAGAACAGTCCTCTACATCAATCACTTTTTGATAATGTATGACAGGAAAGCGGTTATTGGGAATAATCCCGTCGTCGGTAAAATAATAGGTTGAAACGTTCATTGCTTCGCGTAAAATTTCTTCATTAAAGCCAGCGCTTAAACCACGCAATCATCATGTCTAAATGCCTAGGCGTCGCCCGATGCGGCTCATTCGGCTCCACGTCAAACCCAAATTTGTCCATCGCATGATCCGCCTCATAGGCTTTTGCCGCGGAGGCAAATGCTATTTTTGCGCCGGGTAGCGGACAATTTTGGTCCAGTTCGGTATTCAACAACAACAATGGCCGCGGTGAAAAAAGACGTATCATCGACGGAACATCAAATTCATCCGTGATACCAGGAATCAATTTATGCCAAAATGCCTCAACATTTTTCTTATTTACCTCCGAATCACCAAGGTCTTTCGCAGCTTGAAGGTGGGCATTCCAAATCGTTTTCGCGCGGCCTTGCCAACGTTCATTATCCAGTGACCACTTAAAACTCTGTGCCGCAATCATGGGGACGGCAACCTTTATCCGCGAATCCACGGATGCAGCCATGATGGTTTCTATACCGCCTTTGGAGATTCCCATCATGCCGATACGAAGCGGGTCGACGTCAGGCCGAGTCGATAAATAATCAACCAGTTTCCAAACATCGTATACCGTATCATAGAAAAATGGATGTTCCTGGTGTGCCTTATCTGGATTTTGCCAGGCCTTTGTGATCGCCTCGACATATGAATTCCGGCCCTTCACCGCTTTCTCCCGATCTCCATAATAGCGGCCATCGATGGCCACGGCCATAAAGCCGTCTTTCGCTAAGCGATATAGCAAAGTTTGCATCCCTTCTTTATTCCCTCCGGTTCCGTGAAGGCAGATGACTAGAGGTAATTTTTTTTGACCTGCTGCGATCGGTTTGAAAATTAGGACAGGCACCTTTTCTGTTGCCTCGGAATAGAAAAATCCCTTTTCGATGAGGACAGAATCGGTCTTTGTGGATTGAAAAGAAGGCCTAAGTGCTGTGGCGGGTCTTGCTAATAAGCGCGTAAAATCTCGTTTTACCTTATCTGGCGAGGGCATTTGTCCATAGGCCAAGGAGCAGGTGAGCAGGATTCCTAGGGAAAGCAAAACGGGGATCAAGCCGGATGATCGTGTCAAAAATCTGGATTGATTCAGATGCATGGGAATCGGTTTAGGTGTTTTTGAAAACCTAAATGTAAAGAAAATTCAGATAGGACTTCACGCGGAATAAACCTTGATAAAATAAGGGGGCTTTTGGATTCATGGATCTTGGAAAGAAAGGATTAGGGTTGGCGCTTGTAAATAAAATGTATAAATTTCGATTCATCATCCGAAACCTCTTGCCTTTATGGACCGCGTGCAATCCTTTAAAGAATCCATTCAAAATTCCTTGCCCCCTGAGCATCTTTCGGCGGTATTAAAAAGTCTCTGGTATGATGGCAAGGGCGACTGGAATCAGGCCCATGCACAAGTGGATCATTTGGGCGACCGAGATGCGTCCTGGGTACATGCGTATTTGCATCGGAAGGAAGGGGATATTTGGAATGCGGATTATTGGTATGCGAGGGCGAAGAAAACGCGGCCGAGCTGTTCTTTAGAAGAAGAATGGGAACAGCTGGTGGAGGCTTTCGCGTAGGGAATACAGCGGGATCTTATTTTTTTAAGTCCTTGATATATTCAGAGGGCGTTTGATTCATGAGCGTGAGAAAGGCTTTGTTGAAATTCGACCGCGAAGCAAAACCCGAAGAAGTTGCCAGTCCTTCAATGGTCAAAAACTCTAATTTGCCAGCTTTAATTTCCGAAACGACATATTCGATGCGTAATTTATTTTTCCAATCGTTAAAAGGGGTATTTAAATATTCGTTGAAATATATGGAAAGCTGATGTGTGGGCAGGCCTGTTTGTTGGGATATATTGGTCAACGAAAATCCCTGAGCTAAATAAGGCCGTTCATTCATATAGGCTAAAATCATTTGCTCGATTTCTAGGAAGCGTTCTTGTGAAACCGAAGGTTCTGTTTTCTGGGCGGAGGCTTTTTTAGTTCGTTCTGATCCATCCAAAATAATTTGTTCCCGAAATAAAATTTGAGGGAAAAACAGGAGCAATAAATTTTGGCCTACATATAAATAATCGACTATGGAGTTAATGGTAGAAAACGAAACCTTCGATAATAGCGTAAATTCAAAGTTTTGAACAAGGAGTCGATTGAGGATAAAAACAAAGGAAAGGATGCTCAAAAGGCCTGCAATAAGCAAGGAGGCCAACACAAAACTGCGTTCGTTGAATTTCGACTTTTGAAATTCAAATGAATCGCGAGTTTTATAAAAGGTAAAACAGGTACATGCCAAGAAAATTAAATTGAAAATAGGCCTCAAAAGTGATTGATAATAATAAGGCAGAAATAGTGTTTTCGCCTGATACATGAGCTCTGCATTTTTTAAAAATAATTTGGCGAATTCCCTTTTCTCTGAAAATGGGGTCATTAAATAGGGAGAAATATTAATTAAAATGAGTAGAGCGGGTACAAAAAACAGAAAATAGCGTTGCTTGAATTGAAAGTCGTTTTGTTGGCTTAGGACAAAAAGATGAAGAAATGGCAGGGTAAGGAAATATAAAGGCGTGAAATTAATGCCAAAAATAGCAGCCAATTCCGGATGATCATTTTCAAAAATGATGTAATAAATCAGAGAAAATAAATTGGAAAAAAGTAAATAGGAGGCTAAATATGCGCTCTTACTTCTTCGATACGACGAAAAAATTAAGAGAATCCCTGCGAGAAAAAACCCCAAAAAGGAGACGTTTAACAGCATTTAGTAGTTTTGGTAAATTAACAGTTTATTTAACGGGGAGCTTACAGTAAGCAATTCGAAAAATATGGATAAATGTAACCATTTTCTTGGGATTAGAAAATGGCACTTTTGCTATTGTGTATGTGTGAATTTTTCTAACCGGGTAGAGGGGTTCGGTTCTTTTACGTATTTCGGAATAGAGTTACCTTTTTTAAGTAATTACAAGGGATTGGCCAATTTACCAAGCCTTTGACCCCAATAATTTCTTCCCCAATTCACTTAATTCCGCCGTATCGTATTTGTTTTGTTCCCAATTCCGCGGATCGCCAGGAAAGGCATATCCTTCAGGTGCGACGCGGTTTTTCCAAGATTGTATCCGCCATTCTTTTAAGCTTTCATTATCCTCCTCCGCGGGCATCATGGATATGTATTGTGCCATGCGAACTTTATCTGTGGTGCTATTTGCCCGGATGCCATGGGGCTGGGTACTGTTGAAAATCAATAGGTCACCGGCTTCTAGTTTTACTTTGGTGGGCGTAAAGCCAGTCGTATCAGGCTTAAAGCGATCGCGGTCTTCCGGCTGGGTTAGTTTCCAGGTATCGTAGGTTCTGAATAATTCAGGGATGCATTGGAAGCCGCCCATGTTTTCGTCGGTTTGATCTGCAAGGGCTAATACGCCCTGTACATTCACTGGTCTTGTATCCGGATCATAATCCCAGTGGATAAAGGCTTTATATTCATGTCCCGGCCGGATGGGAAAATTTAAATTCGCTCGGTCGATGGTCACCCATAATTTTTCCGTTCCCCAAATATCCACAAAGGCATCATAGACGCGCGGCATTTGCCGATTATTCCAAAGATGCTGGTGATTATAACATTCCACCATCCCTGTATTTGCTAGTTCTTTCATCTGCATTTCTGCTCGGGGCGCGGTGTACCAAGTGTCCGGATTATTCGGGTCCTTTTCTTCAAATTCCCAAAGAAACTGGCCTGTTGCCAAGGCCTGTTCCCGCGGTACGGCCTGCTTAATAACGACATAGCCATTGTGTGTCCAAAAGGACCAGTCTTCTTCGCTTAATACGCGAAGTGGCTTGCCGTTCGAGCGATCATTTAATTTTTCCGCGCTGCTTTTTGCGGTGGATGGGTTGCCGGGAATGTCTTTGTGCTGGTTATAGGGCGTTGTTTCTTGAGGTTTCATGGCTTTGGTAATTTTTGGAACACAAATGTTCGCTTAATTTTTCAAAGGTAAATGTAAGTATCCAAAGGGTAAAAAGTATAAAATTTAAAGCTCAAAGGTAAAGGGCGGGCACATTTTTTCTAGTAATCGATGATGCCTTTTTTATTATTTCCTAAATTTTTTAATCCGGTAAAAGGTCAAATAATTCGCATCATGATTATTGTGGGCACCTTCAAAATCGTCGTCATATGCGGTTCGGCAGGCTAGCAAAATATGTTTTCCATCAAACAGCCAATCCACATATTGAAATCCATGTTTGATCACATCGGGATGCTGAAAGATGATTTTTTTGACCTGCCAATCTTTTAAATCTGCAGAATAACTTAGCGCCAAAGTATTGCGAATCGATGCGGGGTTTTTTCCAGGATTAGCTTTTTTGACCTCCTCAGGGATGATATTGCTTAATGTCCAATACAAATGACTCGTGGAATCATATCGAATGGTAAATTTTTTAGCGCCTCCGGCGAATGGGATAAAACCTGTTTGCCGATCAAATGTAGACCTCGTTCCATCCGCCGAGATTTTGACCATGGCGGCATATTCTTGGGCGCTCGTTTTATTATCTACGCGCAACATATTCCAAATTCCGCCATCCGGACTTATTACTGCATTCCCTTCAATCCATCCGCCGAATGCACCATTGAAATAAGTTGAATCATAGGGCAACACATTGG
The DNA here is from genome assembly GCA_903907745.1 of uncultured Cytophagaceae bacterium. Lineage (GTDB taxonomy): Bacteria > Bacteroidota > Bacteroidia > Cytophagales > Spirosomataceae > Aquirufa. The sequence continues at coordinate 6,439 of CAIVPF010000093.1, forward strand.
ATGACGTCCAATTGGCCGACTGCATCGGATTTTTATCGAGCGGAATGGACATCATAAAACTCCCATATCGTTTCCCCCAAACTTTGATAGGCCCCATGGCATCTTCCATGGCCCGCCATAATCGACCTTGATGGACGACGAAGGGCATGGGCGCGCAGTGGTACTCGCCGACTTTTAATAAACCATGGTCAGCATCTGTTGGGTTTGTCCAGGTTTTTCCTCCATCCTTGGATTGCCGGATGATGGCGTTTCCGTGATGTTTATGGGTTCCCATCAAGTATAAATTGGCCTGATGGACAAGTAATTTAGACCAAAACTGGCCATTGATTTCACTGATCATTTCCCATGTTTTCCCTTTGTTTTTCGATCGATAAATGCGCGAGATGGCGGAACTATGTTCGGTCGACTGGGGACCAAAAAAATCATGACTAGCCAAATAATCTCCATTAGCTAAAATGACGAGGCTCGGGGAACCAATATACAAACCGCTTGAGGCGGGACTATAGGCAATGACGGTTCCGGGAACTTTTGTTTGACCAAATGATACCGAAATCCCAGCAAATAGGAAAAAGCATAAAAAATAGAGCGTCCGATTTTTCATTTTTAATAATAATGATAGTTGTCCCAAAGCTCGGAATTCGGATTCTTCACCCTCGGGTCATTCGTCTTTTTCATCCAATCCTCCAGGGCGATTTTTAAATCCTCTTTTTGCTTTTTAAAGCGTTTTTCATTGACCACATTGTGCAATTGAAACGGATCCGTTTTTAAATCATACAGTTCTTCAGAGCCTCTTTTTCTCAGGGTACGGTCTACAAAAAAAGGAAATTTAGTACTGTCCGCGAGGAGCAATTGTTTCGAAGGCGAATCATCTATGTCGCCAAAGGGCCCCACGGCCACCCATTTTTGTGGATCTCCGGCTGGATATCGATTCGGCTCAAAATTACGTAGGTATAAAAAATCGCGAGTTCGAATGCCTCGGATGGGATATCCTAAATTCCCTTTTCGGACATTTGCATGCCGCTCTCTTTCCACAAATATCGCCTGTCGAGGCGTGATTTTTTGCCCACGAATATATGGCATTAAGCTTTTTGAAGGCAGATCTAAGGGTTTTGTAATGTCCATGAGGTCCATCATCGTCGGGGCTAAATCGATTAAACTTACGAAATCATGGATGCGGGCAGGTTTGATTTTGCCTTTCCAATACATGATCAATGGGATGTTCGTGCCAGCGTCGTAGCAGGTTGCTTTGGCTCTTGGGAATGGCATGCCATTATCGCTTGTGATCACGATGAGGGTATTGTCTAATTCACCGTTGGCTTCTAGTGTGGCGAGGAGTTTGGCCACATCGCTATCGAAGCGTTCTACCTCAAAATAATAATCCAAGATGTCTTTTCTGACAACGTCGGTATCGGGTAAAAAGCCAGGAACTTTTACTTTTTGGGGATCCAATCCCGCTTGTTCTCCCGTTCCTTTGACATAATCCCGATGTGGATCGATGGAGCCGAACCAATAAAAGAATGGTTTTTCCTTTGGTTTTTGTGCCAAAAACTCATCAAAATTTTTGAATGTTTTACCTGCAGGATTATCCTGATAACCGCTAATGGTAAAATTTCCAGGCCCCCAGCCTTTGCGTTCACTTCCCACAAATCCACCTGCTACCCGAATGAGTGATACGAAATTAGGGATAGATACGGGAAGGCTGCCCCAGAGGTTACCCCCTTCCGCGATTTGATGCGGATATTTTCCTGTCAAGATGCTGGCTCGCGAAGGACTACAGGAGGCGGCTGAGCAAAATGCATAGTCAAAAATTAGGCCATTGGATCCCAATTTATCGATGGTCGGGGTGCGAACCACTTTGTCGCCATAAATTCCGGCGTGTTTCGACCAATCGTCTGCGACGATGAACAGGATGTTTGGTTTTTTACTAGAATGTTGGCC
>CAIVPF010000094.1 GCA_903907745.1 uncultured Cytophagaceae bacterium
CACCCATGGTTTAAGCCAAAACCCTGTCGAACGACGATTCCGCGCTGGCTATTTTAAACCAAATTTATCCTCGATCCAAGAACGCGTGAGCAACATCACGAAATTCCCTCTTTTAGCCCAACCAGGAACCCAATGGAATTACAGCGCCGGCCCAGATGTCATGTGCGCACTGATTGAAAAATTCTCCGGCATGAGTACCGATGCCTTTTTGAAATCCCGTATTTTTGAGCCATTAGGCATGAAAAATACAGGGTATAATGTGCCTAAAGACCAACAAGGCAAAATCGTTTCCCTTCATACAAAAGGCGCCGATGGGATTTTGAACGTGTCAAAAATGCAAGCTCCTTTTGAAAATGTAAAGGTGTGGAGCGGAGTAAATGGCCTATACGCCACGGCAAGTGATTATGCGACCTTTTGCCAAATGATGATGGCGGGTGGAACCTTCCAAGGAAAACAATACCTAAGTCGCAAAACCGTGGAATTAATGACCTCCAATCATACAGGTAATTTATTCCAAATGCCGGGAACCGGTTGGGGCCTCGGTTTTGCCGTTGTGACGAATGGTGCAGCCACCTTAACGCCTGCCTCCACCGGCCTATTTTATTGGTCTGGGGCAAATAATACCCACTTTTTCATCGACCCGAAAGAAAAACTTATCGCCCTGTTTATGACCCAAGAAAGTAATCATAACTTTGATTACCACCTTGCTTTGCGGCAATTAGTCTACCAAAGCATCGCCGACTAAGCCAGAATCGTTTTCAAACAAAAATCCCCTGAGAACCAGGGGATTTTTTTATTGCACTACATCTTCCGAAAAATGAATGGACTTGAAAAAACCGACATCGTCAGCAGGTCCTTATTTCACATAAAAAGCGCGTGGCGTCCAACATTCGTCCAAGGGACCGCCGGTTGATTTCTGACCTTTATGTCGCCAATCACCGTCTTTAAACGAATAATTAAACTCCACACTTTTGCCTATGCTCGAAGCGGCCTTGGTAAAAAACTCGATCGTTTCCACGTATTTTCCATCCGCGGAAGTTGTATACGTTCCACCGCCTGTGCCAAAAAACTCTTTGGTTTTTACATTAAAGGCAATCCATTGGAAATGATTTCCCGTTAAAATCTTCATGGTCCGACGCGGATAAAAGGGACTCGGCCTTTTGGAAACCACATCATTCGCATAATTTCCGGAAATTATCCATTCGCCCTTTAATGCCCCCGGCGAACCCGAATCCAGTTTTTTAAGCGCTTGGGTAAATAAACCTAATCGCAATTCGCTCTTTGAAAGCCGAATACTTGTTTTGAATTCCTTGCCTACTTTCGAGCTATCCGTGGAAGACCATTCATAGCTCAGTACCAAGTCATCCCCGTCCTTGCGCCAGGTACCTCCCTCGCTTCCCAGAAATTTCTTATCGGCGATGTGGTAGCGATTTAGACTAAATATGTGTTCTGTCAATAAAACAGAGATTTTTCCACTTGCATCCTCTAGGCCCCAAGCACCGAGGAAGGGTGCTTGTTGGCCCAAAGAAAGCAAAGGCAAAAGGCAAAAAATCAACAAATACTTTTTCATATACTTACAATTTCCAACCGGCACGATATTCGCGCTTTACAAATTGGTTCGCATCTTCAAAATTCGTGATCTTCATATTTTGACCATCCCAAAGTAATTTCTTACGACCAGGATAAGTAAAGCGATTTGTATTGGGAATCGGGGTGCGGACATTAAAGCTGCGAATGGCTAAATTACCCATCAAGACCGTTTCGGACAATGGACCCGCAAAATCAAATTTAGAAGCTAAGCTTTGATGCGCCGCGCTATTAAATCCAGCCTTACACGCCTCCGCCCACATGGCTTGATGGCCATATTCTTTTAGGTTATTGGGCTCTTGTTTTGGCATCTCTATTTTCGTACCATTATTCAAATAAATACGAGGCTCTAACCCATAGGTCGCATGAACCAAAACTCCTTTGGAACCCATCATAATCACACCATTGCTATTATCCGAGGTGCCGATCGAATCATCCGCAGGAACTAAATCCGGGTGGAATCCACGGATACCACCGTCGGTCCAATTCATCGTAACGGCTGATTTATTTTTCTTAGAGGCAGGGAATTTTAATTGGATCGCAGCGGATGGCGGACAACCTTCCGGAATGTATTCCGGCTGATTTCCAGCGATAAATACGGAACCAACGCTAGCTTCCACTTCAGTCGGGTAACCCAATCCCAAAGCCCGGAAAGGACCATCGATCAAGTGACATCCCATATCACCCAATGCGCCCGTTCCGAAATTCCACCATCCTCTCCATTTAAACGGATGATACGCCGGATTATAATCAATCAAAGAAGCAGGTCCTAACCACACATCCCAATCGATGTCGGAAGGTTTGTCGTGCTTGCCAGTCGGCACAGGAATTCCCTGAGGCCAGATCGGACGATTCGTCCAAATATTCACCGTATGAACTTTTCCGATTAATCCTTCTTCAAACCACTTAACGACTTGCTGGGTCCCAGGACTAGAAGCTCCTTGATTTCCCATTTGGGATACAACTTTATAATTCCGAGCGGCCTCGGTCATCGTGCGAACTTCAAAAATATTATGCGCCATTGGCTTTTGCACATATACGTGCTTGCCTAATTGCATCGCAGCCATGGCGATAGCGGCGTGGTTATGATCTGGCGTGGAAATCGTCACGGCATCGATGCCCTTTTCTTTTTCCAACATCACCCGCCAGTCCTGGTAACGGCCTGCTTTATCAAATTTATCAAATAAAGGTTTCGCGCGACTTAAATCCACATCGCATAAGGCACTAATGTTATTCACGCCCTCATTGTAGGCATTGTTCACATCCGACATCCCTTTTCCGTTAATACCCACACCGGCAATATTTAATTTATCGCTCGGTGCCTGAAAGCCTTTGCCTCCTAATACATGCCTTGGAACTATGAAAAAGCTACTCGCAAGCGCGCTCTTTTCCAAAAAACTTCGTCTAGATACAGTCATAATATGAATAGGTTTAAAATTGAAGATTAAAAATAAGGAAAATTAATCAAAAAATTCACCTGATTTATTTTTAGATACATACCTGCCGAAGAGGAAGATCCATTCAATAAATTGCTTCTTTAAAAAAATCCACCTAACTTAAAATTCATTCGATAAACCTATCAAAATTATGAACAAATCCGTGCCCGTTAGCTCCTTGAGCCAACGTGATACCCAAATTTCCATTTTGCTCATCGGAGTCATGTTTTTTATTTTCGGCTTTGTCTCCTGGGCGAATTCCATCTTAATTCCCTATTTTAAAATCGCATGTGAACTGAATAATTTCCAAGCCTATTTGGTCACCTTCGCCTTTTATATTTCCTATTTTATCATGTCGGTCCCCGCCTCCTATGTCCTTCGATCGATCGGATTTAAAAAAGGAATCATGCTCGGATTTTGGATCATGTCCATAGGAGCCTTTATTTTTATTCCTGCCGCCATGGGGCGAACCTATCCTATTTTTCTCCTTGGATTATTTACGCTAGGAACGGGTTTGGCCATCCTACAAACCGCCGCCAATCCATACATTACCCTTTTGGGACCTAAAGAAAGCGCAGCCCAACGCATCAGCATGATGGGAATTTGCAACAAAGGCGCCGGTATTTTAGCCCCTCTCGTTTTTGCAGCCGTTATTTTAAAGGCAACCGACAGTGATCTATTTAAACATCTCGATCAAATGACCGGCCCTGCTCGTACCTTAGCCTTGGATGAATTGATATCCCGGGTGAAGCTGCCCTATTTTTGTGTAGGCATTATCTTGTTTTTATTAGGCTTAGGAGTTCGTTTTTCACCTTTACCTGAGATCGATACGGACGATGATCAAACAAGCGAATCAGAATCCTCACAAACCAAAACAAGTATCCTCCAATTCCCCCATCTCATCTTAGGAGCCATCGCCATTTTTTTACATGTAGGCACCCAGGTTATTGCGATTGACACCGTGATTGGCTATGCGGGTTCAATGCAAATCGGCTTGATGGAGGCAAAGGTTTTTCCTTCCTTTACCTTGGCCGCCACGATTTGCGGGTACATCATCGGGATCATTTCGATACCCCGCCTGATAAGCCAAGTGAATGCCCTTCGCTTTTGCACTTGCCTAGGGCTATTATTCAGCTGCGGCATTTTGGCAAGCCATGGGAATGTCGCATTCGCGGGCATGAACGCGGATATCAGTATTTGGTTTGTGGTCTTATTGGGCTTGGCGAATTCGCTCATTTGGGCGGGCATTTGGCCCTTAGCGCTCGATGGGCTGGGTAAATTCACGAAAATCGGGGCATCCATTCTCATCATGGGGCTCTGTGGAAATGCCATTCTTCCTTTGATATATGGCTATTTAGCGGATTTATTTGACCTTCAAAAGGCCTATATCGTCCTCATTCCTTGTTACATCTATTTAATTTTTTACGCCATCAAAGGGCATCAAATCAGACATTGGTCACCTAAATAAGCATTCCTATGAACAAGAATTTATCAAGGCGGAATTTTATCAAACCACTGGCCATCGCGGGAATTACGATGCCCTTTGCCAACCGTGGATTTTTTCAGCCCCAAGAAAAAGGAAAACGAATCGGCATCATCGGGCTCGATACTTCTCATAGCGTGGCCTTTACCAAATCCCTAAATTCTTCGACGGCCAATCCCGTCTACGATGGATTTAAAATAGTGGCAGCCTATCCGCAAGGAAGCCGGGACATTCTTTCCAGCACCGAGCGAATTCCAGGTTATACCGAAGATGTAAAAAAATTAGGCGTGGAAATCGTTTCTTCGATCCAAGAATTATTGAGCAAAGTAGATTATGTCCTCTTGGAAACAAATGACGGACGCTTGCACCTAGAACAGGCCATCGAGGTCTTTAAATCTGGCAAAACCACCTTCATCGATAAGCCCATCGCCGCCTCCTTACAAGATGCCAAAGCCATATTCATGGAGGCCGAAAAATACCAAGTGCCTGTTTTCTCCGCTTCTTCGTTGCGCTTCACCACAGGCATGCAAGAAATCAAAAATGGCAAAATAGGAGCCGTCTTAGGTGCGGATACCTATAGCCCGATGAAATTCGAGAAAACACATCCAGATCTTTTTTGGTATGGAATTCATGGTGTCGAAATGCTATTTACGGTCATGGGGACCGGTTGTGTTTCAGTTCAAAGAAGCATTTCTGAAAACGAAGAAGTGTGCACCGGTATTTGGTCCGATGGTCGAATCGGTACATTCCGAGGCCTAAAAGCTGGGAAACAAGATTATGGCGGCACGGCTTTTGGCAAATCCGGGATTTTACCCTTAGGACCTTATAACGGCTATGATCCTTTATTAGCCCAAATCATTTCCTTTTTCAAAAGCGGAATTTCGCCCGTGGACAAAGCCGAAACGCTTGAAATTTTCGCCTTCATGGAGGCCGCCGATAAAAGCAAAAAGAAACACGGCGCCCGAATTAAACTCCAATCTTAGTCTTAAGCGATCATGAAAAAAATATCTTATCTCCTCTTTTTAAGCTTATCCTTTTTCGGGTGCCAGCAAAACACATTGACTCAGCGCGAAAAAATGAATGGCTATACCTTGTTATTTGATGGGAAAACGTCGGACGGTTGGCGCGGCGCCTATCAAACCAAATTTCCCACGCATGGTTGGGCCATTCGAGACCAACAATTACTCGGGGAACTTTCTGCCGGCAAAGAATCTGGCGATGGAGGCGACATCATCACCCTGAAGAAATACAAGAATTTTGACCTGCAATTCGATTGGAAATTAGGGAAATTAGGCAATTCCGGTGTTAAATATTTTGTGGAGGAACTAGCCCAAAAACCTCAAAATTCAAGCTCTTTGATCGGATATGAATACCAGCTTATCGATGATCCTGATTTTATTTACAACGACAAACACCTACCCGAGGATCACAAAACAGGCGCTGTTTATAACATTATTCCTCCGAATAAAGCGGATGTACGCGTCGGTCGGTGGCATCGCTCCAGAATCATCGTGAAGAATGACCACATCGAACATTATTTGGATGGAAAGATGATTGTCTCCGTGGACCGTGAATCCGATGAATTCAAAAAGGGCTTCCAACAAAGTAAATTCAAAGCCATCCCCGGCTATGATCAACGAAAAGAAGGTTATATCCTGCTACAAGACCATGGCCACAATGTCGCCTTCCGAAACATTAAAATAAAGGAATTGGACTAAGCCTGATAGACCGAACGGCCCATCACAAACGTTTCTTGGATCTCAATGCCCGCGTTAAAAATAACGATGTCAGCATCTTTTCCGGGGGCCAAACTTCCTTTTTGATCAGCGATTCCCATGATCCGGGCGGGACTATGGCTCATCATTTGGATGGTTTCAAGCAAAGGGACCTCCGCCATATTCAGCATCGTCCTGATACAGCGATCCGCCGTCGCCACACTCCCTGCAAAGGCAGTTCGATCGGGTAATTTAGCCACCCCATCCTCAACCAATACCGCCAGGCCATTTTTTAGCGAACCCAATATCGAATTTCCGGGAGGCATATCCGCAGCGCGCATCGCGTCTGTGATCAAGGCAATCCGGTCGGGGCCTTTGATTTTATACACTAATTTCAAAAGGGGTGCGGGTAAATGAACGCCGTCGGCAATGATTTCCACATCCATATCGTCTAACAAATATGCCGATTCCACCACCCCCGCATAGCGATACGCATTCCGACGTGTCACCCCAGACATCGCCGAATAAAAATGCGTCGCTAAGGTATATCCTCCCGCATGAAAGGCCTCCAATACCTCCTCATAAATGGCATCCGTATGCGCAATGGCCGCTAAAACGCCTTTGGAGCTGACAAATTTCCCGAACTCAACGGCCCCTTTTAATTCAGGCGCCGCACTCCATCGTTTAATGCATTGATAGGTATTCAGAATTTCCTCATATTCAGCTGGATCTGGATTTCGAATGTATTTCGGGTCCTGCGCACCTCGTTGGGACATCGCAAAATACGGCCCCTCCAAATGCATGCCGATCAAATTCGCACCATGGGTATTTTCTACCTTCGCTAAAGCAAAAGCATCCAAGGTCTGAATCAAATCCTCCTTTTCACTCGTCAGCGTCGTGGGCAGCATGGAAGTCGTTCCGTGCTTGGCATGGGTTTGGGCGATCGTCAAAAAAGCCTCCACGGTTCCATCCATAAAATCACTGCCTCCACCCCCATGTACATGGATGTCGATAAAGCCAGGCGAGATGTAATTTCCTTGGGCGTCAACCAACTCCGCATCTGGAAATTCCGTGTCCATAGGTTCGATACCAAAAATTTTTCCTTGCTCCACTAACACACAGGCCCCTGAATGGATCGCATCCCTGCCAATGATTTGACCATTGGAAATTTTAAAGCGGCCTGATGTTTTTCGTTCACGCATCGGCTAAAAGTTTGGCAGAATTCGTATCCAAAAACAGATGGCAATTCGGATGCGCTTGAAGAATACTCGCCGGAAATAGCGGCGAAATATCCGAACGCAGGCAATCATGAACTGCCTGTGCTTTGCGTTCATCCGGAACCGAACACACGATGTGGGTGGATTTCATGATTTGTTTAATCGACATGCTGATGGCTTTACTGGGGACATTGGCAAGGTGATCAAACCAGCCTTCGCCCATTTGTTGGGCCCGACAAGCCTCATCCAACGCCACCACCAAATAAGGTTTCTCTGTCTCAAAATCCGCCGGCGGATCATTAAAGGCTAAATGCCCATTTTCACCGATTCCCACCATTGCCACATCGATCGGATGCTTTTGAATCAGCGCCCCTAATCGATCGCATTCCGTCACGGGATCTATTTCCCCATTGATCAAATACGCCATTTTCAGCGTGGGAACCAAATACACAAATCGCTCATTCAAATAATTCCGAAAGCTAGCTTTGTGCGTAATGGGTAACCCAATATATTCATCCAAATGAAACATCTGCACATGTTCCCAGGCGATATCAGGATCACTAATTAATTGTTGGATCGTTTCAAACTGACTCGTTCCGGTGGCCAAAATGATATTGGCAAAACCCTTTTGTTTGATCGTCTCCTTGATTAAAGCGGCCGCCTTTTTACCGGCGGATATTCCTAATTCTTGGGCATTATGGGCAATATGAAATGGTAGCATAATTAATATTAAACACGTAAAAATAGATTCTTTTGATACAACAAACGAAGGAAAAGCCATTTAATGAGTAAAATCGCGATGGCCGCAAAAATGGGAGTCATAGGCTCGCCGGCCATTTGATACAGCCAGTCAAATAATTTCTTGGCCGTATATTCCCATTCAATAAACTTTTCAGATAAATAGATCAAAATGGAATTTACGCCAATCACTTGAAACGCAAATGCCCATTTTTTATAGCCCAGCACATCAATAACATAATAAAATAAAGCAAAAAACAGCAGGCTAAATCCGACTGTTTGTAAGACAAAAGAACTTGACCACAGGTTTTTGTTGATCGGAAAATCCAAATTCCACAAAGAAGCCATAACCAAGGAAATAACCCCCGCTGAGACAAGATATAAAGCCTTTTCCCGACCGCCGATATTCGTTTTTTTAAGAAAAATTCCTACCATTATCCCCGCCAATGCATTTCCGATCGCCGGGATATTATTAAACAAACCCACTGTATCATGGATGCCCATACTCAATTTTCCTGGCAATAATATCCTATCCACATAGGAAGCAAAATTACCCTCGATACTCAAATCGCCAGGCGCAAATCCGGGCGCGGACATGAATTTCAATAGCAAATAGTAGCCAATTAATAAGCCGGCAAAGCAGATGGCCAACCATCGCTCTTTCACATAGAGGTACAAGATATTCGCGAACATATAGGTGATTCCTATCCTTCCTAATACACTGGAAAAACGAATTTCGGCCAAGGGTTTTAAACTCAGGCCATTGTTATAAATAACACCTAAAGCAAAAAGAATGAGGCCACGCTTGATCACCCGGCGCAACAAGACATTTTTCGCCACTCCTTCTCCCAAAGCCTTCCCGATCGAATAAGGCGTAGACACCCCGGCTAAGAAAATAAATAGCGGAAAAATCAAGTCATACATCGTAAAACCATCCCAGGCTGGGTGGCGTAATTGGGCCGAACATGCCTCCCAAAATGGGGAATGGGTATATTTGGCCAAGCCATGAATGATGTCTTCGGCTCCTATAATCCAAAACATATCAAAGCCCCGCAAAGCATCCAAGGAATAAAGGCGTTTGCTTAAAAATTGCTCCTGTTGTTCAAGTAAATTGACAGATCCTTCCATGCTTAAATCCTAGGCTCCCAACCCGCTTGATACTCCCGCGACCAAAATTTCATTGCTGCTTTATCATTCAAAATATGGCCGTTTTGAGGATCGATTTGTAAACTACGACCGACACGTTGCGAGATATTCCCTAACTGAACCAATAGCGTGCTTTGATGTCCACTGACGATATCAGAATTCAATCGCGTGCCTAAGCGAATGCCATCAAAAAAGTTGAGAATATGTAAGGCATCCAGGTTTTGAGAAGGGTCGGAAAGATTGCGCGCATCGACCGTAAAATTATTTTTCACCTCCTTCACGAGATTGTTTTTCAAATCGTAAATCTTATATGAGTTTCCACTTTCGATCACCATGCTACCCTGCTCCGCATAAAAAATAATGCCCACGCTATTGGCCTCGATGGATTTTCCGTTGCAACTTCTACCCTCCCACGAAATCATCGATTTATTCGCAAATTCCAAATTAATCACCTGGGTATCGGGCGTTTGCCAATCATCCTGATACATGTAGCGTCCCCCCGTCGAATTAACTTTTGTCGGGTATTCCACTTGCAATCCCCAGCGGGCTAAATCCACCATGTGCGTGCCATTGTTTAAGGCCTCTCCCGTTCCCCAATGCCAAAACCAATGCCAATTGTAATGAATCAAATTATCCTTAAATGCCTTTCTCGGCGCAGGACCTTGCCATAAATCATAATTTAACCAAGATGGCACCGCCGTTTCTTTTCCAATTCCGATCGATGCCCGATTATTCGTATACCAAGTTTTAGCAAAATATGGCCGACCAATCACCCCCGCATGAAGTTCCCCGATCGCTGCGGCAACGTTAGGCCAAGAACGGCGTTGGTTTCCCATTTGCAACACGCGCTTATGTTTTTCCGCCGACTTAATAAGCATCTCCCCCTCGTTCGGATTATGGCTACATGGTTTTTCTAAATACACATGTTTCCCAGCCGAACAGGCCAACAAAGCGGCAGGCGCATGCCAATGATCCGGTGCCGTCACAATGAGCGCATCCAAATCCTTATCCTCCAAGGCTTTCCTGAAATCAGGCGTGGCGCGGGGTTTATTGGCCTGGATTTTCCCGATGGCATCTATGCAAATATCCGCCGCCCGAGAATCCACATCGCAGACATGTAGGACTTCACAGTTTTTTTGATTGGCGAAATTTTTTCCAACAGCCAGACCGCGGCTATTTACTCCCATACAAGCTACCCTAATTTTTTCATTGGCTCCGACAATGTTTTGGTAACTTTTGGCAGAAAAGGAAGGCAACATACCTCCGACGCTTAAAAGAAAAGCACTAGACGATGCCTTTTTAATAAAGGTTCTACGCGAATTTTTCATCTTAAATAGGTTTATATATGCATTAAATATGAAGAAATTATTTCTAATCCCTTGTATGTTCACTTTATAAATTCAACTTCTTTCGCTCTTTGAGCGCATAATCTACCGCTCTGGCCGTCAAGGCCATATAGGTCAAAGATGGATTCTGCGTAGACGTCGAGGTCATGCAGGAACCATCCGTCACAAAAACGTTTTTACAATGATGCATTTGGTTAAATCCGTTTAACATCGAGGTCTTCGGATCTCTTCCCATCCGTACCCCGCCCATCTCATGATTTTCATTTCCTGGGAGGCGTTTGGTGTCGATCGGTTGGATATTTTTAAAACCGGCGGCTTGGTACATCTCGGTGAATTGTTGGTGAAAATCCTTCAACATCTTCTCGTCATTCGCATCATATCCGACCGACACGCGCAATTGCGGAATGCCATATTTATCCTTCGCCTCTGCATCCAAGCGAACTTGCGAACTGGCTTTCGGGATGGTTTCGCCCATCATGCCTACGTTAATGTGCCAATTCCCTAATTTCTGAGCCAGCAATTGATTCTTCAAAGATTCCCCCAATAAGTCCTTCGCATTTTCGACTACCCGACTCGCCGACAAATTACTCGCATAGCCCCGTAAAAAATCAGTTTCTTGTTTATATACATTTCGGAAGCGCGGAATATAGCCCGAGGTGGGTCGCCGACCTTCCGTCGTAAAGCCCAAATCCCCATCGTATTCCGCCGTAATCCGTCCCCGATAACTATGAAAAGCCATGTGCGTCCCCAAAATCCCGGAATCATTTCCCAGGCCATTTGGGAAGCGAGCAGAAATGGAATTCAATAAAATCAGATTCGTGGCCAAAGGCGAGGCGTTCACAAAGATGATGGAGGCAAAATATTCCTCCGCTTCATGCGTCAGCGCATGGATGACACGTACACCCACGGCCTTCTTTTTCTTTTCATCGTAGATAATCGAATGTACGACCGAATGTGGTTTTAGGGTCAAATTTCCAGTTTGATAGGCCGCCGGAAGTGGCGCCGAATTACTACTAAAATAACCGCCATATGGACATCCGCGTTCACATAAATTGCGATGCTGGCATTTGCTTCGTCCTACGGATTGATGGATTTTATCCGCCTGACTCAGGTTAGCCGTCCGGGCGATGATGACATGCCGGTCCGGATATTTTTTATTGACCACCTCCCCAAAATGTTTTTCCACGCAGGATAATTCATAGGGTTTGATAAAGTCGCCATCAGGCAAAGTTTCTAAGCCGTCCTTATTCCCAGAAATACCCACAAATTTCTCCACATGGCTGTACCAAGGGGCCAAATCCTGATAGCGAATCGGCCAGTCGACCGCAAAGCCATCGCGGGCAGGACCAGTAAAATCAAAATCGCTCCAGCGCTGCGTATGCCTTCCCCATAAAAGCGAGCGACCGCCTACCTGATAGGCACGAATCCAATCATAAGGCCGATCTTGAATGTAGGCCTGTTCTTCGTCTTTGGTTAAAAAATGCGCTGTGGCTTCTGAAAAAATGAAATTTTTACTTGAGATTCCATATTCCTTTTTGAGTGCCAAAGGTGCTTGGCCACCGTGTTTGAATTCCCAAGGTTGGGTCAAGGTCGTCGGGTAATCCACCACATGCTTCACATCTCGACCGCGATCTAATAAGAGTGTTTTGAGTCCGCGTTCGGTGAGTTCTTTGGCAGACCAACCGCCACTGATACCCGAACCGATCACTATCGCATCATATGTTTGTTTTGTTTTCATTTCTTAGGACCAAAATTTTGAAAAGTTTTTCGCATAATGCGGGATAGCGATGGACGGATCCTGAATTTCCGGATGCCATAATTTCTCCCATTCAAAACTGTAATAACCTTCATATCCACCTTTTTTTAATGCATGAAGGGCCTCCTTCAATGGGGCATTCCCTTGCCCGATTAAGGTATATTCTTCTCCGCTCTCTTGCAGATTGGCATCCTTGATGTGTGTATGAAGGATGTATTTTTGTAAGGATTTATAGACGGTGGCAGGGGCCTCTTTGGTGATGGACCACATGTTGAAAAAATCCCAAACCAATCCCACCTGAGGATGATTCACGGATTGCATGATGTGCAAGAGCATGTCGCTTTGAATCACTTTCCCATGCGATTCCAATAGCACCCTCACCCCGCTACCTTGTGAAAAATCACCTAATTCCCGTAGGCTTTGAATCATCGCATCGATGGTTTTCGCCTCATCTTGATCCTTGGGCAAATCGTTCGGGAACACGCGAATGAATGGACAATTCAGCCCTTGCGCTAGCTCGATGAATTTTTTAGCTTCCTCCAAATTCGTTTTCCGTTTGCTCGCTTCGATGAAATGCATATTCGCAGAAGAACCTAGATTGATAATTTTCAAACCCGCATCCGCTACCTGCCTCCGCGTGGACGCAAGATTTTCAGGAGAAAACATGGGGATTTTAGGCAAATTTAATTCGCCCAGGATGCCTCTGATTTCTAGGCCTTGGTAGCCGTTATCAACAGCACATTGGATTATTTTGTCAAAACTCCAAGCCGGACAACCTAAGGTCGAGAAGGATAAAAGAGGTTTTTTCGGTGCCAGCATAGGAATAACAGGCATTCCTAAAAGCAAGGAACTGGTTTTTAAAAAATGTCGTCGACTTGTATTTTCCATCGGTTAAGGTATCGAAATGGTCACACTTTTTCCGGCATAAGCACCCTGAGGAACATCGATGATCCACAAGGTTTTATTTGCCTTTTTATCTGGATAAGCGCCATTGGCCGTGTATAAACCAGGTAGCGTAATGAGGACTTGAGCCAGTCGGCGAGAAGGATCCGAAACCGTCATTTTTGTGATTTTATTCGCCTGCATTTGGAGCATGACCATTCCTTGGCTGCCTAATTTGAGGGATTGGCCTGGGGCGATGTCCACGGAGCCGGCTTGATAAAATGCCGCTTGGACTATGCCTAATTTAGCCTGCTTAACAGCTTGAATTTGTTCGCTATTTGCTAAAATTTCGATGTTACGATTCGTTGGGCTCGATGCGGCTAATGCCTCCTCGCTGACATTCGGCACCACGATATAGGCATAGGATGGGGCTTTGGCCAAGAGGCGTTTCCCATGAATGTCGGTCGCGTTAATTTTATCCCCATGGTCGAACCAAAGGGAAAAGACATCTTCGCTGATGATTTCTTTGCTGATGTTTTTTTGGTCGGTGATGTCAGACCAACGGCCTTTTTCGGCCTGATTGGAGACATGAATGGTAGTCGGTTCCGGGAATAAATAGCCCACACGATCTTGAAGGACCCATTTCACTTGTTCCGCAGCTCGATTGCCTTTGGGTAAGCTTTGGCGCTGCCCTTGTTGGTCGATACGCACGTCACTTCGCAAGAGCACTTGGTTAATCGTCGTATAAACCGGCAAAGATTTTTTCGGTTTGATCCCCGCGCCTAAGCAAACATATTCTTCATCGAAAAAGAACCAGGACTTTTTGGCTTCCAACAAATCATGCGGACTTTTAAAATCAAAAGCCACTGCGCCATAGCGATCATCCGTTACGGCCCCCACAAAATCGGTGAGCCCTTCTTTTTGAATATCCTTGGCTGCGGGCAATTCCGGTTTTTGCATGATGGTGGTACCGCTGATTTTTTGCCAGTTATACACCGGCCAAATTCCATGGTATTCATCTCCCGTTAAGGACAAATAATTCGTGCCATCCGCTCGATGCGCGGTGGTTTTTCCGGGACCGTTGTAGGGTTGCTCCATGTTTTGATTCCGGGTGGAGAACATACGAACGCTGGTATAAAAATTGGGTCTTTGGAACACAAAATGTTCTGTTTGCCAAAAGAATTTCGCAAAAGATGCTTTTGGTTTTCCCTCTCCTTTTCGCAAGGCCTTGATTTCCTCCATTTCCTTTTTTCGGTAATCTGTAGCGGCTAACATCCGGTCGATTTCAAGGGTTCCGCGTGGCTGATGGATGGATTTATTCGTGATATCCCGATTTTTCACGCCCACATCTTCGTAAACCCCGTAGACCAATTGCTTGTAAACGCCATCCAAATAATAATCAACTAACTGATTAATTTTCTCCTTCGAAAATTGAAATTTCGTCCCTGCGACATAGGAAACCCATTCGCCGTAGGTATTAGCGAATTTCGTGTAGCCATAAGAAATGGTGTTGTTGACACGGTCTGGACGGTGGTGAAAACTATAATCTTGTTGCATGCCCCGTTCGCCGTTGGCAAATTTCATGTCACTTTCGATGATGCGGATGATGGAATTGAATTCGGTTTCATTCCCTAAAAAAAGCATATTTTTGGCCAAAAGACCAGCGATCACAATGCGGTCGCCACTGGGTCTGGCGCCTGAAGCGCTCATGTTAGCCCGACCGATGATCGGCTTTAGTTTGTCCAAAAGATCGCGAGGTAAATCTTGACCCATGGCTACGACGACATTGATTAAATTCGTCGGGGTGGTGATCTGATTGTCGTGCCAATTATCCCCTACATAATCCTTTTGAACCCAATAATTCAGGCCGCGAATGATGGCGTCCTTGACTAAGGGACTTTTGTAATACGTGGATGTGGAACTATTGAAGGCCTTGGCCATTTGGGCTAAATCACTTGTATGCCGACCATGGGGAAAACTGGCCGTCGTACTTAGGTCTGAATAATCGATATTGTTAAAACTCCCATCCTCCTTCTGGTGTGAGAGCGCTTGAGCCACTTGTTTGTCGTCCGCAGGATTGGCAAAGAGTTCGGTGACGATCCGACTTTTAATCAAGTTTACTTCGCTGCTTTGCGCCTTCAGAATTCCCGAAAAAGCACTGAGAAAACAAAAGAATAGTATTTTTTTCATGCCAAATTTATTTTTTAGCCCAATGCTTCTCTAAGGTTTTAATAAAAAATCCACCGACCACGCTGCGGGCTTGGAAGCCTACATGTGCACCGGTCTTTGTTTCATGCCAGTCGCTGAATGGCACCCGACTCGAACCTTCGCGCATAAATTTGTAAACAGGATGAACTAAAGCCTGGAAGTCTCGAGGATTCTCCGCCAGCGTAGCGGTCCAAATAATCCAATCGCTTTTCGTATAGGTCTTCCGACTGTCTAACGGTAAACCGAAATCATTTTGTTTAGTCAAATAATAGGCGATTTCCTTTTGATAGACCTCTTTAGGAAATAAATGCAAGCCTAATAATTTATCCCAGACAAGGTTATATTTCTGGCTCCAGGTATTGTTTTTGTTGAAGGTTAGCGCATAATGATCGCCCTCCTCGGCCATCACCATCCATTTTTTCGCATAGCTTTGGGCGATGCGTTGCATCGAATCGGCGGTGGATTTCATGCCGAGACTCCGCGCCATTTGCGCATAGGCCCCGATGCCGTTAATGGCTTTGAGAGATAAATTGGCATTACGTTCCAAATGCCCGGCGAAATCATCCGTGCACAATTGGTTCACGGGATCCAATCCATCCTTAACTAAAAAATTCACCCAGCGGGTCAGCGTTTCCCAGTGTTTTTTGGCAAAACCTGCATTCCCATCTTCTTTACAAATCGCGGCGGTCAAAATAACCATGTTGCCCGCTTCTTCCACAGGCATGTCCTCCGGATAGGTTTGACCATTCGCCAGTGGATAGGTTCCGATGTCATGGGCCGGAAAGGGTTTTTTCCATTGGCCACTTTCGCTGTAATAGATGAGGGGTTCGACCATGCCTTTTAGTAAATCCGTATTGTACAATAAACTCAGCGGTGCGGAAGGATAGGTCACATCTACGGTCCAAATAGATCCATTACTAAAGTTTTCTTTTTGCGGAAAAAGCACCTCATCGTGTTCGCCACGAACGAGTTTATGGGCGGCGAGGGATTGTCGGTAAGCAGCCACACAAATATCGGCGTATTCCTTCCCTCCTGCGGAAAGGGCATCAGCGATAAGTTTTTTGTCAAATTGCTGGCAAATCTGCATCACCTTTCCATGTTCCTGATCAGATGTTTTCAGCAAATTCTCCATGCTTTTATGCTTTTTAACCCACCAGGCTTGAAGATTTTTGCCAAAAAACTGAATGGAATACAAATCGTCATAGGCCAGCATGAAATTGGTTTTTTGTGCCAAAGTTCCGGCCTTTGTATTCCATTGATTACTTAAAAAACGGCTCGCCTCGAGACTTGGTTTTTCAGCGTTGTTCCCCTCGCTAAGGTTAATGAGATCCGTGAGGGATTTAAAGCTCAATAGCTGGTCTGCTTGGGTCGTGGCCATATAGCCATACCCCCAATCGATGCGCAGATCATCTCCTTTTTTACCCAATATTTTTTGGTCTTTCACCCCAGTTTTCAGGTAACGCAGATTGCCAGCGGTTCGGTACACGGTTTCCAGGGCCTGGTTTGGCTCATTGCGCGCGATGTCCGTGGCCATGGCAAAAGTAACTTGGGTGTCATGGATTTTCTTATCGAGCGATTTTACTTCCATATCCACATACGAAACCGGCCTGCTGAGTAAATCTAAATGGGTGGCAATTAGCGGAGATGTGAAGGTAAGCGTCAATTGCACTGGCCCACATTCGAATTTATATTTGGTTTGCGTCGCGGTCATTTCCAAAGAAATTTGCTTGGCGAGGTTCAGTTGTTTCGCTGTTTTTTGTTTACCAAAACCGGCATCTAGCCAGCCATTTCCTCGGAGGTTCGTTCCGTGCATGGCTAACATGTTTTTGCCTTTGTGTAGGTGTTTTTTAATCTCCTGGGCAAGCTCGATGTTTTTGATTTTTTTGGTATTGCAATTTTGGCAATCGTAAATTTTATTTCCATTTAGATAAACCTCCACATCATCATCATGGCGTAATAAAAGAATCAGTTTTTCGATGTCCACTTCCTCGTAGGAAAAGCTCCGACGAACCCAAATATTTTTCGATGGCCACGTGGTCGCCCAAGTATTATTATATCCTTTCCCAAAAGGTAATTTACCTGTTTTCCAATTGGCATCATTGAAACTTGGCTCCATCCATTTGGAGGCGGGTTGCTCTTCCGTGTACTGACATGGAATGGGCTGAGAACGTTCAGCGATGGGCACGACGGTTTCGACGGGAAATGGCAAAGCACCTAGGAACTGATAGGTTTTTTGATCTACACGTAATAAACCCACGAGTGAATGATCTGAACCTGTCCAATGTTTGGTCACAGAAGCGTTAGCTTGGTCCGTAAAAGACCAAATGCTGAAATAAGGATCGTGAACAATGAGTGGATAGGCAGGAGCCTTTTGTATTTGAGAAAATGCTGCGGGACAAAAAAGAGCCACTAGCCCAAGCGAGCGAAGGAGTTTCATGTGATAGGTTTATTTTTGGTATTAAATATACAAGATATAAATTTATCAAGCATTTAATCGCTAGGAAAGTCCTGAAAATTAGGTGGAATATGCTTGAAGCCCAAACAAAACAAAGCCCCTCCAGCAATGCCGGAAGGGCTCTTATAAATATTTAGAACACAAAGTACACGAGAGCACTCATCTATTATTGATAATCCGATTCAGCAAAGCTGATGTATTATACACGGATTGATTAATCTTAATTTTGTTCCCTAGGAAACAAACAAACAAATGTACCTAAATTGATTGATAAAAAAATTTACAAATCTAGAGGATTGTATCTTTTTGGTAAATTAGTTCAAAAAATTTGTCTGTTTTAAAAATTTTAAGACAAACTAAAATGTAACTATTCGAAACAATTTGCCCTTTCCAAATAGATTTCCAATCTTTGGGCTTTTAAAGCCTATTAAATCCCACCCATGTATTTTTCTTTCCGCAAGATTCGGTTTCTGACTTTTTTACTGTCTCATTTATGCTTTTTTGAGACAGTCCATGGAAAACCTGAGGTGGGACTGCGGGTCAACTGGCCTTCCTACTTGGCCAAACATGACCTTACTTGGAACAAAATTCCAAAGGATTATTTCGAGGGTGCTTTCGTAGGCAATGGGATTTTAGGTACCATTGTTTTTCAAGATGACAGCTTGGCGAATACATTGCGATTTGAGATTGGTCGGACGGATGTATACGATCACCGTTCCCTCGAAACACCGGTCGCCTACGGCCGGGAGCGTTTGCCGATCGGCCAATTACTGCTCACGTCAAAAGGGAAAATTCTTTCATCCCAACTGCGCAACGATCTCTGGAATGCCGAAATCCGTGGCCAAATAAAAACAGATTTGGGTAGCCTAACATTTAGATGTTTCGTTCCATCCGCGCATGAATTAATCGTCCTGGAAGTCAATGCCACGGGCGCCGAGCATGGGGCAACTATCACTTTTCGCCCCCAGGTAGCAGACAGCCCTCGCTTCATCTTCAAAAAGCCTATCGGTGGGGATAAGGGATTTACCTATGTGCACAATCCGCCATTTGAGACATTCAAAAAAGGGAAGATTCAGGGTGCCACGCAAACACTTTTGATGGGCGATGATTATGCCACCGCGCTTGGACGGAAAAAAAATCAGCCTCCGGAACACGTACCATCTTACTAAGCGTGGCAAACCGCTGGGCGAAACATCGGCAAGCCGCCCATGGTTCAGCAGAGGATGCCATTAAAACGATTCAGGCAGGCCTGAACATTCCGATTTCGGAAATGGAAAAAAGCCATCGTGCATGGTGGCATGCTTATTATCCGGCGAGTTTTGTGTCGATTCCGGAAGCCCGCTTGGAGAGTTTTTATTGGATTCAATTATACAAATTAGGCAGCGCCACGCATCCAAACCGACCGGTGATCGACCTGATGGGTCCCTGGTTTAAACCTACGCAATGGCCATGTTTGTGGATGAATTTAAACGTGCAATTGACCTATTATACCTTTGGCATCACGAATCATAGTGATTTAGAAGATAATTTATACCAATTAATCGATCGGCATCAGGACCAATTGATCGCCAATGTCCCACCTGAATTCCAGGCAGATTGTGCGGCCATTCGGAATCCAGTGGGCTATGATGAATTATTTGCGCCTTTGTTTTTATCGGATGATCCGAAGAATGATCAAGAGATTAACATCATTGTGTTGCCTTGGTTGATGCAAATGTATTATCTGCACAATCGTCGGACAATGGACGATCAACGCCTCCGCGAGAAAATTTATCCAATGATGCGCCGGGCCTATCAAGTCTATGTGCGGATTCTTCACAAAGAAGCTGATGGAAAATACCATATACCTTTTACCTTTTCTGACGAATATGGTAATGCCAAAGAGACTAGTTTAAACATCGCCTTGGCTCGTTGGGGATTTGCTACCTTGATTTCCACGGCTGAACGATTGAAAATCAAGGATTCGAATATCCCGATTTGGAAAGACCGTTTAGCGAATATGGCCGACTATTCCATCGATCAAAACGGCATCATGATCGGAAAGGATGTTCCTTTCGCCAAGCCGCATCGGCATTACAGTCATTTGTTTTCGATATTTCCTTTGTATGAAATGAATATGGATAAGGACCCCACACGTATCCCGATGATGCGTGCATCGGTGCAGCATTTCACGGATTTGGATGGGGATAATTGCATGTATAAATTTTCAGGAGCGGCGTCGCTTTGGGCTTCGCTGGGCGATGGGGACAAATCGCTCACATGGGTAAACCGTTCCTTGGAAATACTACCTCGTTTTGGCAAACCACCGGGACCATCCCGGATTCCGAGCGCTACGCGAAACACGTTTTACAGTGAGCGCGAAAACCCGACTTTCGAATCGCCGGTTTCGGCTTCTCGGAGTATTTTGGATATGCTATTCCAAAGTTGGTCTGGTGTCATCCGCATTTTCCCAGCCATGCCCACTTCTTGGAAAGAGGCTTCTTTTTATCATCTAAAGGCGGAAGGGGGATTTTTGGTTTCTGCTCGAAGAGAAAAAGGCCAAACCAAATTCATCGAGGTAATCAGTCAAGCCGGAGAACCTTGCGTTTTACAAACAGATTTTACGGAAAAAATCCAGGTGATCGGTCTTGCTTCGAAGTCTTGGACGCAGGAAGGATCACGTGTTAAACTATCCCTCAAAAAAGGAGAAAAAGCTATTTTATATTCAGGTACAAAACCGGCCTCTTTTGTGATTCAACCGGAGTTGAGTCAACCCGAAACATGGAATGCTTGGGGAGTGCACTAATCAGGGCACGACCAAAAATTGCCCCATCATGCCGCCATCTTCATGGTTTGAAAAGTGACAATGGTACATAAAGGCGTTTTTCGAGGAGGAAAAATCCTCGTATTTGGCGATTACGGTGACGGATTCACCTACGGGGAGGTAGACCGTATCTTTCCAGCCGGACTCATGGACACCCACTGTACCCGAACTGCGTGAAAGAATTTTAAATTGTATATCATGAATATGAAAGGAATGGCCAAAAACATTGTTGTTCACAATCGTCCATTTTTCGATCGCATTTAATTTGATGGTTTGGTTAAACACGAGGTGATCGTAGGCTTTGTTGTCGAAGGTAAACGCAGGCCCATTGGGTTGGCCTCCGGTGACGGTGATGGTCCGACTATTTGTTGCATCTGCCGCTGTCCAATAGGTATTTTTGACCAAGCTGGTAGGTATAGCTGTGATGGCCGCAGTATTGCTGGCGCCCACATTGATGTGCAAAAGATTAAAATCTTTGTTGTTCAATAAACTCCCAAACTGCCCTTGGGTCGCCGGCTCGCTACCTCCAAAACCAAAGCCTTGATTCGCATTGAAGGCCTTTAAATCCAAGCTGGATCCTTGGGCGTCCTTTGTTAAATCCACGAGAATTTCGATTCGTTCGCCTACGACCAGTTTCACACGGGTCACGGGAACGGGGGCGTCCAATAAGCCGTCGTCGTTCGCGATGATGTAAAAAGTCCGGTTATCGCTAAAGCCTAGGTTATAGCCGCGTTCGATTTCGGCATTCAGGATGCGAAGGCGAACCACTTGTTTGGGAAAGGTAAATTGGGCATTTTGGATGCCATTGCTGAGTTGATAATCGCCATAGGCCCCGCTGTAATCGATGATGTTGGTGTTGGTAAATCGACGGCTAGTCAGCATCAAGGGAATATCATCTACGCCATAGCTTCGAGGCAAGGCTAAGGCTGCTTCTTGGGGATCGCGAACAATGATGAAGCCTCCGGCTCCGTAGGAAACTTGTTTGGCAGTTAGTTCATGCAAGTGAGGATGGTACCAATAGGTGGCGGCACTGTTCATGACCTTGAAGCTGGGACTCCAGGTGGTTCCGGCGTCTACGGTTTGGTGGGGTCCTCCGTCCATTTCGGCGGGGATATGAAAGCCATGCCAGTGGCTGGTGGTGGTTTCGGACAGATTGTTTTTGACATTGATTTGTACTTGGTCCCCTTTGTTCATGATGAGGGTGGGTCCCCAAAAATCGGCCCCATTAAAGCCGTAGGTGTTTGTGACTGCGCCGGTCAAAAATTGTTTTGTGGCTTTATCAAGGGTTAAATTAAAGGTGGTACCACTAATTGTCGGTGGAATCCAAAGATTGGTATAGGAAGTCGAAGGCGTAGTGGGGGTAGAAGGCGAGGTAGTTGGCGTGGAATTACTGGGCGTAATGGTATCTGTTTTGGTACAGGAACTAAGAAATAAAATGAGGGCAAAAAGAAAGGTATGGGGTAGGCAGAGTGCGTGATTTAATACTTTCATGGAAATAGGCTGGTTGATAATTTAAATTGGTGATGCAAGTTAATTAAAAACTAATGTTAAAGAATCTAATTCGATGAACATGGGGCTCAAAGGGATGAGATCCTTAAATGAGATGACAAGTCCAGTCTTGGGCGGGCATGAAAAATGGAATGAAATCCAATCTTCTATTCGGATAATTTCCTGAAATGGCTTTGGGCGTAATAAAAAATGAATTGTATCGCGATATGATTTTCATTAAATTCCGAAAAATTAAACATGGAGATCGTGAAACAACAATTCCTGCGAATAAAACACCTAGTCCTTTTCTTTATTTGTTTTTTCTTTCATGCGCAGGGGCAGGAGCTTCGGATGAATATTCAACAAACGTATCAAACGATTCATAGTTTTGGGGCATCTGATTGTTGGTCCATGGCGATGGTTGGCCTATATTATCCTGAAACGAAAAAAAAGCAAATCGCGGAGTGGCTCTTTAGTATGGGGACGGATGCGAAGGGAAATCCGAAAGGTATAGGCTTAACGCAATGGCGATTTAATATTGGTGCGGGAAGTACGGAACAAGGAAAGGATAGTCGGATCGCAAATGAATGGAGGCGCTCGGAAGGGTTTTATGGTCAGAATGGTCAGCTGGATTGGGGGAAGCAGGAAGGCCAGCGTTATTTTCTTCAAGCGGCCAAGAATTACCATGTTCCTTATACCCTTGGTTTTCTTAATTCTTCTCCTGTCCAACTAACCCAAAATGGATTGGCCATTGGCAGCGGAAAATTAGGCGAATGGAATTTCAAAAAAGAAAAAATTCAGGATTGGGCGAATTTTTTAGTGGACGTATCCGCTCAATTTTCATTTAGTTATGTGAGTCCATTTAATGAGCCACAATGGGATTGGGGGGCTGGGAAGTCGGGCAACGCCTCGCAGGAGGGGACGCCGATTAATAATGCAGATATCGCGTGGGCGGTTCAAAAATTAGATGAGGCGCTCTTGAAAAAAGGATTAGCTACGAAGATTTTGATCCCAGAGGCGGGCCAATTGGATTATTTGTACCGAAAAAATACGAATCGAGCTGCGACCCAGCAAGACAATCAAATCGAGCAATTTTTCCAGCCGAATAGTCCACATTATGTAGGGAATTTAGCTATGGTGGAAAAAGCTGTGGCGGGACATAGTTATTTCACGACATCACCTACTAGCGTATTGATTCAAAAAAGAAAGGAATTACAGGCTGAGGCGTCTAAGCACGGGGTGAATTTTTGGCAAAGTGAATATTGTATTTTGGGGGATAATGCGGGGGAAATCAAGGGGAATGGGGTGGATTTAGGAATGAAAACGGCGTTGTATGTGGCAAAGGTGATTCATGCGGATTTGGTATATGCGCAGGCGAGTTCATGGAGTTGGTGGCTTTCTCTGAGTGCGAATGATTTTAAGGATGGCTTGATTTATTTGTTTAATGGGGGGCAGAAGGGGGAGAAGGATGCGAATAAATATGATGCGGATTTATTTGATTCGAAGACGCTGTGGGCCTTTGGCAATTATGCGCGCTTTGTGCGGCCGGGGATGCGGCGATTTGAGGTCGAGATGGACCGGGCGAATACGCTGATTAGTGGGTACCGGACGGATGGTCAAACGGTGCTTGTTTTGGTTAATTCGGGCGACGGTTTTGAATTGGAAATTCCGAATGTGAAGAAAAAGCAAAACCTACAATGTTATATAACCTCTGAAACGGAAAATTTAAGTTTTCAACGTTTGAGAGGTTATAAGGTGGCGATACCGAAGGAATCGGTTGTGACATTGGTCTATTAAAATACCGATTATCCTTTTCGGAAATTATGGGCTGTTTGGATGGCGGCACGTAGGTTTTCGACAGGTGTGTTTGAAGCGACGGTGCAATTCGCACTCAAAATCATCTGTTTTGGCGAATCTTTTAATAATTCCTGGGTAGCTTTTTTGACCTGATCCACGGTACCGGTAGAAATTACGCCATGCCGATCGAGCCCGCCCATGACGGGTCTTTGGAAAATCTGGGCAGCTTTTTGTAGGCTCAGTTCTTTCCCGTTTGCTTTTAAAGGTACATTCACAATTTGGCCAGGATAATCTTGGAAGCGCGGTTCAAAGCCTTCGTATTCGCCGTCATAATCGCAGATGTGTAAAATATTATAAGGGACTAATTGGGCTACTTCTTTGTAAAGAAGCATATCAAAGTTTTTGATGGTGCGGTTGAACAAATGATAATCCGCCACGCGATTTGTTTCACCGCCTTGCGCGCAGGTATAAAATCCGTCTACGCCTAATTTTGTAGCTGCTTGGACAAAGTTCAAGATGGAGAGGGTGACATTTTCCATGCCCCGACAAACCGCCTCAGGATCTTCTTGGACGTGTTTTACTAGTAATTCCCAGGGCACGGCTTGTTTGGCCATTTGATAAGGGGAATAGAGTGTTTGGATGACCATGGCTTCGGATTTTGTTTCTTTGACCATGTTTTTGATCACATAAAGAATGGGCTCAAAAAAAGAAGCGGGCATGATGGGTTGTTTGTACCAATCTTTGGCGGTTTTGATTTGTTCGTTGAGCGGCAGGCTCATGCCGTCGAACTGAATTTTAACGAAATCCATTTGGGTAGCTCTGAAATAATCCAAATGCGCTTTGACGGCTTCGTCTCCTTTTTTATTAAAATGCATGAAAAATCCGGCGGGAATATAGGAGGAAGTGGAGCCGGGTTGTAGCACATCTTCCATGAGATCACGTTTCGATTTTGCGACTTGATTGTTGATTTTAGGTAAATTTAGCGGTTTGTCTTGAGCGATTCCGCTCATCATACCGAGGGTACCGAGGGAGGTGGATTTTAAAAAATCGCGGCGATTGGGCTGTGTCATAGGGATTAAATGTTAGCTTAGCAAAGGAAAAACAATGAATCTAATTTAGAAATTTTTTGATAAAAAATATACCTTTAGAAATCAAATGAACGATATGAAAAAAGCGCTTGGGGTAATTTTGTTGATGGCCTATTCGGTGGGATTATGGGCAGGGGACAAACCGGCCTATGTTTTATATAATGGGAAAGGGAAGAAGGTGGGTTATGCTAAGATGGTGAAGAATTTGTTGAAGCAGGAGGTGGTCTTGTTTGGGGAGATTCACAATAATCCGATTAGCCATTGGTTGGAATTAAAGATAGCACAAGATTGTGGTGGGAAACGGGCGATATTGATGGGGGCGGAGATGTTTGAGCGGGATAACCAGCAGCCCTTGAACCAGTATATGGAGGATAAGATTACGGCGAAGGGTTTGGATTCTTTGGCTAGATTATGGAAAAATTACAAGACGGATTATGCGCCATTGGTGAATTATGCGAAGGAAAACCGGGTTGGATTTGTGGCCACGAACGTGCCTCGGAAATTTGCGACGATGGTATCGAAGGGGGGATTTGAGGCATTAAATTCTCTAGGGGCATTGGAAAAAACATGGGTGGCGCGTTTGCCGATTGCCTATGATGCGAATTTGCCGGGTTATCAGAAGATGTTGAAAATGATGGGCGACCATGCCACGCCGAATATGGCGAAGGCGCAGGCGCTGAAAGATGCGACGATGGCCTATTCGATTTTGGAGCATTTGAACATGGATGAGTTGTTTATTCATTACCATGGCTCTTATCATTCGGAATTTCATGAAGGAATTATGTGGTATTTAAAGCAGGCGCGTGCGACGATGCGCATCGCCACCATCGCCACGGTCAGTCAAAAAGACATTAGCTCCCTGCTGCCTGAGCACCTGGATAAGGCGGATTTCATCATTTGCGTGGAAGACGATATGACGGGGACGTATTAGGTTGGTTTGGGAAAGATTGGTTTGGGAAAGGTTGGTTTGGGAAAAGTTGGTTTGCCAAAGGGACTTTGGCAAACCTTCTCCCTTTACTGGCAAACGCGAATAAGTTAATTGTAGGGAAAAGCAATGCGGCTATTAGGAAAGCCCTGCGGGCTAGGTTTGCCAAAGTCCCTTTGGCAAACCGCGTTTTTGGCAAACCTTCTCCCTTTACTGGCAAATGCGTGTAAGTTAATTGTAGTGGGAAAGCCCTGCGGGCTAAGTTTGCCAAAGTTCCTTTGGCAAACCGCGTTTTTGGCAAACCTTCTCCCTTTACTGGCAAATGCGAATAAGTTAATTGTAGGGGAAAGCCCTGCGGCTATTAGGAAAGCCCTGCAACTAGTAGGAAAGCCCTGCGGGCTAAGTTTGCCAAAGTTCCTTTGGCAAACCATCCTTTCCCAAACCATCATTTCCCAAACCAACCTTTGGCAATCCGGAAAATTATCGTGTGAGTTGAACAACTTGAAAACTTCCTAATTCAGCTACTTGCTTCCGGTTTAAATCGATTTGATATGCATTTCCTGGAACAGAATGGCCGGATATGACATATTTTTTTCCATTGGCCAATAAAGCAAAATAAGGAGAATCCTCCGAAGTCAAACAACGCAACTGAGAAATTTCCCCCTCCTCCATCCTCGTATATAAAACGGGAGATTGTTTTCTTAAAGCGCTAATCGTTGAAAAATCTGGCCAGACATACCATTTTTTTTCAACTAAATGTTTCGCATTCAGTGAATCCATCGGATAGGATAAACAAGTTTGTTGGGTCTTCATGACATAGGCATCACATAGAATCCGCCTTTGATCTGCTTCAACCAAAGGCATTTGTGTCCTGATATTCAGACCATAAAATCCCAAGGCACCTAAAACCATGAACCCTTGCAATCGCCGCGATAAATCCGGTTTTATTTCCAAAATACTCAAATAAATAAGCACCAATGGAATCACATGGTAAAAGGAGAATCTATGAGCTAATAAAACCCCAAAACCCACCTGACCCGCATCATCTACGCCACGGCCTAAGTGGATCAAAAAGCCGATTGACGCCATTGAAAAAAAGATCATAGGCAAAAAAAACATTCGCTCATTACCTTTCTTGAATACCGTTTGAATCGAACGAAGCACCGGATACGCAATCCCCAAAAAGCAAACAACACCTAGCAAAAATGCCACCGAAACCCGCGAAACGATCGCCCCTAAAAAGATAAACACCGCCGGAAAAATAGCCATATTGACATGAATACCTCCATCCTTTATGCCTAAGATCTCCGAGGAAAGTTGGATACCCGAGTAATATAAAACGATGCACAAAACACTCAAAACCCATAAATAATAGCGATACCGATGCCTGTAGATGGCGATCAACAAATTTGAAAAAAACAAAAGCCCCAAAGATTCCGTGGAAATCAACAACAAACTGGCATTGGCCAACAAAACCCCTACCACATATCGCTTTTGAATCGTCATAACATAGGCAATCCAAACGATCATTAAAACCGTAAATCCATGTTGCATTACCCCAACCAACGAAAAATTATCAACCTGGCCTTTCAACGATAACAGCAATAAAGAAATTCCAACAAAATGCATCGACGACTTTCCCGTCAATCGCGCATACTGAATAAAACAATACAAAATGGGCAAAAGCAAAGCATTCGCCACCAAAATCAAGGCCGTAAAGTGAAATTTCGAAGCGAATAGGCTTGTGAGAATTACATAAATTTTTAAACACAAATTAGCATGAATACCCCCGTGAAAAGGCAATATGTAGGACGAAATAGATGAAAACACATCGCTTATTCGAATATCAAAAAACAAGATATAACTCAAATCATCGCCCCAATTCGGATATGGCACCACCCAAAAAGCAATTAGAGATAATTGAATAACTAAAATAAGGGCAATACTAAGCCAAACCCAAAGACCACCCCATTTTAAACCCATAGAATTAATTTTTATAACTTTAAATTTACAAAATCTCCTTAAATTGTTCGCTAGTTATTTAATTTAAGCAATCAAATAAACCTATTCACATGAAAAACATAATCATACGTAGTCTATTACTAACATTTTTTTGCAGCTGCCTGCACCTAACATTCGCAAATCCTGATCCACAAGCAGGTACCTATAAAATGGTCGTCGAAGGATTCGACTGGGGCCCTGCCGTCAATAAAATCATTCTTTCCCTGCTAGACACAACCTCGAAAGTAAACGCTGCGGACTACATCGTATATGTCCAACGAAATTTAGCCGGAACCACCATCCCCGCCGAACAAAGTAGCGGAAAACGAGAAGTCATCTCCGCCTACATCTCCACCGAAACCGGAGACCGCATAAAAACAGGTAAACATATTACCCTCGTCCTCAGCGTAGGGCCCTCCCTGCCCATCGCTTCGCCATTCCAATATGTACGGGTAAAAGGAAACCTTTGGGTCGATTATAACCTAACGATCATGCAAACGAAAACCCAACAAATTTGGAATAAAGCAAACGGCAAAATCATGCCGCTCATCGACGAGTTTGACCTATCCAAAAAATTCAGTTATCAAGACAAAAACATGTCCTATGCCAGCTATTCTCCCAAAAATAGAAAGGACAAAGCACCCCTAATTATTTGGTTACACGGAGGCGGCGAAGGCGGCATGGATCCGACTGTACCGCTTTTGGGAAATAAAGCCGCGAATTATGCCGGCACAGCCATCCAAACGATTTTCGAAGGCGCATTCGTACTCGTTCCCCAATGCCCCGGCGCCTGGATGCACAATGCCCAAGGCGTAGGCACTCAAGGAAAAGAAAATGACGTGTACAACGAAGGACTCATGGCTTTGATCAAAAATTATGTGTCCAACAATCCAAGCATAGACCCCAACAGAATCTATGTAGGCGGCTGTTCTAATGGCGGCTACATGGCTCTAAAACTCATTCTTTTATACCCCGATTATTTCGCAGCCGGCTACATCAGCTCCCTAGCCTATCGCTCACAATACATCGCAGATGCAGACATTCAAAAAATCAAAAACATACCCATGTGGTTCGTGCATTCCAAAGACGATGCCACCACGAATCCCGACCTGACCGTCGTACCCGTGTTCGATCGACTTAAATCCGCCGGTGCTAAAAACATCCATTTTACCTATTATGACCACGTAAATGATATCACCAACCAATATGGTGGCAACGGATTTCAATACAATGGACACTGGTCTTGGGTCTATTTACACGAAAACCTACCCAGAACGGATCTAGACGGAAGCGCCGTAAAACTAAACGGAAAACCTGTCACCATCATGGAATGGATGGCCGCTCAGAAAAAGGGGAAATAAGTAGAAAGATTGGCGGAATGAAAAATCCGCTCGTAACATTACAAACGGATGCTCGGCGCAATAGCCTCCGCCCATTTTTGATATGCCTCTGCGGAAGGATGTAAACCATCCGCAGAGGTAAATTTGAGATTATATCGGGCGGCCCGACCGATTTCCGTGATATTGACATAGCGACATAAATTCACCTTCGCTAGCCGCTGATTAATCCGATTAAAGCCATCAATTTCCCGGTGAATTTTAGCGGTATCCAAAGTCAAGCCAATGGGCGTCAGGCCATAATCAGGAATCGAAATAACAATCACATGTTCATTTATGCCCTGTGCGAGACCCACGGCCTTGCCTAAAATGGTGTTCAATTTTTTCGCATACTGAAGACTATCCAATCCTTGAAATTGGTCATTCACCCCAATCAACACAGTGACATAATCATGCATTCCCGGATTACTATCGTTCAAGGCTTGATCCAATTCTGCGGCTGTCCAGCCTGATTGCGCCAAATACCCAATATGTCGAGTCTTAATGCCTTTAAATCGCAGGATGTTTTGCAACTGTGCCGCAAAGCGCTCCGAAATTTGTACTCCTTGACCCACCGTATAAGAATCCCCTAGCGCTAAAAATGTAATCGAAACTGAATCTTTGGGATTTAAGGATGATTCCAATGGGCTCTCCTGACAAGCAACCAAATAAGCCCAAAAAAAAATCAAACAGATAATTCGCATCCTTTTTAAACCCTTCGATTCATACATGTTAAAACAATTCGAGTATAAAACCCTGTGAAAATACAAGAAATCAGAAACTAAATGAGTAGTTTACAACTTCTTATAACCTATAAAAACAATTTATCATGAAAAAATTATCAATTTTAGCACTTTGCCTTTCCGTGGCTTTGGGTATTTACAGTTGTGGAAATGAAAGCAAAACCGAATCCCAAGCAGGGGTTTATTCCATGGAAAAGCAAGTGGGCTCCGACGGAAAAACTGAAACTGTGAACCAATCCAGCGACGGCGGTTTTCAAATTAAAATTTACACCGACCAAAACTATTTCTATGTCGCCATGACCAAAGATTCCTCCGCCTCTTTTGGGCTAGGAACCTATACCTTGAAGGGCTCCAAGATCGAGGAAAAAAACATTTATAATGCAGCATCTTTAGACACGGCAGACACCTTTAACCTAGACATCACAAAAAGCGAAAAAGGCTACTCCCAAGTCATTCCTGAAATCATGATCCAAGGTAAAAAATGGAAATTAACCGAGGAATATACAAGCCTTCCAACGACCGGATCATCTGAATTGGATGGGGTTTGGAAACAAAGTAAAAACCTTGTTGTAAGCGGAAAAGACACTACCGACCAAACCTACAACGAATACAAAGTCTATTCTGGCGGTCATTTTATGTGGGCTACCCGTTATCAAGCGGATACAACAAAAAAAGAATTTAAAAACGTGGTAGGCCACGGAACCTTTGGCTTAAAAGATGGCGCCTTAACGGAGCAATTGGATAAGAGTAGTTTGGCCGGAGCTGTTGGAAAATATGACATCAAAATTGTATTCAACGGAAAAGACGAATACACCCAAGAAACAGCAGATACCAAAAACAATTCAGTCGGATTTAAAACGTACCAACGCGTTAAATAAACACGCTGTTCATTGAAAAGCCCCACAAACGATTCATTTGTGGGGCTTTTTTATATATAAATCAAAAAATTGCTTCCTATTTTGCCTGCGGTGCCGCAAAACCTGATTTAGCTAATTGATCAAATAAGGCCTGCGCCTTCACAATGCCTTTGGGATCATTCAAATCATAATAGCGATAGACCTCAAAATCCGTTTTGTGAATCCCATTTTCCTGAATGGCTCCCTGCGATTTATATTCGGCAATCACCCAATCCGCCACGATCTTATAACTCACCTTATCATTTTCCTTAAATTTAAAGGCACGATTCAAGGTAAGTAGCGGCGCACCCTCCTTGATTTTTGTTTCAGGAAAACCATCCAGCATGGTAAATTCCATCGGCTTGCTCGTTTGAGACATTGGGCTACCTGCTAAAACGATTGGTTTTTTAGTTCCTTCATAGCGTTGTACCGCGCGCAAAGCCATCATGACCGATGTTTTATGATGTCCATGCTGGCCTGCGTGTGGCAACATGGTGATGATGAAATCATAATTTTGGTCAGCAAGGATACGATCCATTTTTCGCTGGACCGTGGGAATATCCCAATTCTTCCCTGAAATATAAGGTTTGATATCCAGCGTGTACCAGTCATCTGGCTGCTCCATAAAATACATATTGCGAACGCCCAAAATTTTTCCGGAATTCAAAATCTCCTGCTTGCGGATCAAAGGCAAATGATTTCGCGCCGTCACCGAATCCGTCAAATTCAGTCCATAATAAACCGCACCCAATTGCGAATCCGCAAATCCTCCACCCCCATCCGTCATCACCGCCATATCCACGATGCCTTTCAATTCATGCGTAATTTTAAACATCGTCACGGAGAAACCCGTTTCATCATCCGGATGCGCAGTGACCACCAAAACTTTGGGACCCTGAGCCAATAGCAAAAAGCTAGTCAAACATGCAAAAATAAGGCTAAGTAAATATTTCATCAGGTAAAGAGGTTTGTTTGTCCTAAATTTATAAAAAATAATAGTCCGGCGAAACAATTACTTTTTTTAGCCGTTTATAAACTGAGCCTTTGCCAAATCCACATGCCTAATTCCATCATTTCCATCCGTCACTTGGCGAAACGTTTCGGTCAATTCGAAGCCGTCAAGGACCTCAGCCTAGATGTTCACCAGGGGGATGTGTATGGATTTTTAGGCCCCAACGGTGCCGGCAAAAGTACCACCATGCGCTGCATGCTTTCCTTAATTAGACCAAATCATGGTGAGATCCACCTTTTCGGCAAGGACCTACGTAGCAACCGAGCTTCCATTTTAGCCCGAGTCGGTTGCCTCATCGAAAAACCTGATTTTTATAAATTCCTTTCGGCCTATCGGAATTTGGATTTGTTTTCCAACATTTCCGGAAAACCATCAAGCAAAAAAGAAATCTACGAAATGCTGGAATTCGTAGGACTCCAAGGCCGCGAAAAAGACCACGTGGGCGGATTTTCACACGGAATGCGTCAGCGCTTAGGCATCGCCCAGACGCTTCTGCATAATCCTGACTTGATCGTTTTGGATGAACCTACCACCGGTTTAGATCCACAAGGGATCATCGATATGCGAAATTTAATCCTCCGACTAAAAACCGAACAACATAAAACCATCGTTTTTTCATCACACAACTTAGCCGAAGTAGAGATTTTGTGTAACCGCATGGTCATCATTCACCAAGGCAAAAGCATCGTCGAGGGATCTGTCCAAGAACTCCTCCATGAACAGGATCAGGTCATCCGTATACAAAG
>CAIVPF010000095.1 GCA_903907745.1 uncultured Cytophagaceae bacterium
GTCATTGTGGGTGCGGATATTTTAATTATGCCACCTAATATCATTGATGAAGTCACTTTATTACTTGAAAAGAAAGGGATTCATCGTAACCAAGTATTTTATTCTGCGTCGCATTCCCATTCCAGTATTGGAGGATGGGGACCTGGATTTATCGGTGAACAATTTGCTGGAAATGCTAATCCTAGTATTAATCAATGGCTTGTCAAACAAATCGCTCAAGCAGTGACCGGCGCTATCTCCGATCTTAAACCTGCTCGAATAGGGCAAGGTTTTTTTAATGCAGCGCCTTATACGCGTAATAGGCTAATCGGAGAGAAGGGAACTAAAAATAATGATTTTAACTTTATTTCTATCCAACAAAAAGAGGGTCGAAAGGCTGTTATCGGGTCTTTTGGTGCGCATGCTACGACGATCGGGGCTGAAAATATGCAATTTAGTGCTGATTATCCGGGATATTGGCAACGAAAGATGGAGCGCGGGTCCGTTGACCTAGCTATTTTCTGTGGAGGTTCTGTCGGGAGCCAAAGCCCCTCCATCGAAGGGAAAGGCTTCGAAAAGCCACAAAAAATGGGGGAATCCCTAGCGGATAGTCTTGAAAATCAGTTAGCTCATGTAGCGTATGTAGATAAAATTAGTTTATCTGCGATGAGTTTAAAAATGGACTTACCGGATTATCATATGCGATTGACGACGCATGTCCATTTAAGTACGTGGTTTAGTAAAAAATTGATGCCATTGCCAGAACATGTGTATTTGCAAGTAATCCAACTTGGAAATCTGATTTGGTTCACTACGCCATGCGATTTCAGTGGGGAGTTTGCGCGCCAACTAAAAGACGCGTTGGCTGTTAAAGGGTTAAATGCCAATGTGACTAGTTTTAATGGGAGTTATGTGGGATATATTATACCTGGGAAATACTTCTATCTGGATTCTTATGAACCTAAAACTATGGGCTGGTTTGGGCCAAATATGGGGGAGTATACCTTTGAGTTAATGAGGCATTTATCGGAAATAATTATTCTGCCTGTTCAGTAAATAAGTTCGGAGTGTATTTTGTTAAAAAATAGGTCAGTTTTTTTGTTGGACCCCATGGACAAAAACCTCTTGGTACTCTAAAACATCTTGTTTATCATATCTGATCCAAGGGCCGTGTTTCTGTCCATTTATGAAATTGCCAACTTGCCAAAGCTGTCCGGTTTCGCGATAAAATATCCATTCGCCTTCCATCAACTCATTTACGGATTGTCCTTTGGCTTTTACTTTTCCATTCTTGAAGTAGTAGGTTAATTGGTCTCCCGATTGCTCAAATGTTTTTTGGCCGTTTGAATAGGTTTTGTTTTTCATTACCGTGCGGGGTCAATGGGCTTTTTTTGCCAATGGTAGTCATTGATGATGTGAAGTCAAGGAATACCTATCAGTCAATTAAGGCTGTTCAATCAAGTGAAAATAATAAGGTACTTCGCGAATTTATGGATCAAATGGATTCTAATCGATAAAAATTAAGAACGTTTAGTCAGTTAGATGTTTAACATCGTATTTGCCTAAACGTTCTTTTTGTAATTTTTACAATTTTGGCTCCCAGCCTTTTTCGTATTCGCGGCCCCAAAGCTTCATTCCATCTTTATTCAAAATATGGCCATCCGCGGGGTTTACTTGGAATGATTTCCCGATGCGGTACGAGATATTCGCGTAATGAACCATCATTTGGCTAATGGCTCCTTCTTCGATCGGCGAGTTTAATTTCGTCTCTGTTCCTCGAATGACATTGAAGAAATTCGCCACATGTGTATCTGTCATGTCGCCACCTCCACCTAGGGTATTTCCGGCTTCCGATCCGCTCGACTTGCTGTCTTTGATTTTCTTACCTGCACGATCAAAAAGCGTATAGCCTTGTCGGTTCACAAAAACGGAACCTTCGCTACCATAAATAATCGTTCCCCGGTCGCTTCCATAGGTTTGGTACCCTGATCGACTCTTTCCATCCCATTCAATGATCTTATTTTCAGGGAAGCGGAAAGTGGCTTCCATGGTGTCGTACATGACCCAGCCGTCATTTTTGAAATGCCGTTTCGCCGCTTCTACTTCTACATATTCTGGGTATTTAACCTGCAAAGCCCAACGCGCCACGTCCAATTCATGTGTTGCATTATTGCCCGCTTCTGCCGTTCCCCAATGCCAGCCATACCAGTGCCAATTGTAATCCCAAGTTTCCGAGGTGTATTCACGATGTGGCGCAGGTCCTTGCCATAAATTCCAATCCAAGCCTTCTGGAATGGGTGCCTTTTTTTCGATCGGCACTTCGCCACGCTCATTGGAATAAAAAGCAAGGGCTTTGTATACCTCCCCGATGGCCCCATTGTGAATTTGAGCGATGATGTCTTGGGATTCTTTGGCGGAGCGCTGTTGGTTTCCCATTTGCACTACCTTTCCGTATTTTTTCTGAAACGCGACAAGCAATTCGCCCTCGCGAGGATTTTGGCTACATGGTTTTTCGATGTACACGTGCTTGCCTGCTTGCATCGCCATCCAAGTTCCTGGGGCATGCCAATGGTCCGGCGTCGCATTAAAGATCGCATCTACGCTTTTGTCGTTCCAAACATCATGAATGTCATTCACCAAAGTAGCCTTTCCGCTTACCTTTCCCTGCAAATCACGGCCTACTTTTTCACGTTGTTTTTTCATGACATCGCAGATGTAGGCGACGTCGACATTGTTCTTTTTATCTTTTAATGCCGCATAATAGGCACTTACCCGACGGCCACAGCCCATCAGCGCTACATTTAGGCGATCATTGGCGCCCAAGATGCGAGAATAACTTTTGGCACTGAAGCCGTTGTGAATGTTGGCTAAACTGATGCCGGCGGCACCTAGGGCAACTTGTTGGATGAATTTTCTACGATTGTTTCGCATGAGTTTATTTTAATAGGTTTTTTAGCCCCGATTTACGGGCATGTCGAATTTTTTAAAGGTCAAAAATAATAAAAATTGATTATCAATTAATCGATTTTTTAAATCAGTTTACCCAAGGCAAAAAGCGCAAGTTCAGCTTACCTTTGGCAAACCGGCAAGGATTGCCAAAGGTAGGGGAGGTAAGGGAATTACTTGTTGGATTCACATAGCAGGACATTGTTAGGGTCAAGCTCCACTTTTTCTGGGGCATCCTTCCACTTAAATGATTGCGATTTTTGTTTTTTGTCTAGATGGATTTTCAGAATAGTCGGCGTGGTAACGCCTTTTTTATATAGGGCAATTTCAACGGGCAGATCAAATACCACATCCCCTTTTTGAGTTTGATCCAAAACGATATTGATTCTTTTATGCTCCACATCATATTCCCATGCTACTTGAATATTGGGGACGATAGGCTGGGTTAGCCATTGTTTGAAAAACACCTTCAAATCCATCCCAGATACTTTTTCCATCGCCATTCTAAAATCATCCGTCGTCGCCGATGCCGTGTAAAATTTAGCATAGTAGTCCTGAATACCCTTTTTGAAGGCCGCCTCCCCCATTAGGTTCCGAAGCATATGCAATACCCAGGCACCTTTTTGGTAAGTAATACCCGTAATCACTAATTCTTTTTCGGCAGTTCGTGGACTCACAATGCTATAGTCAGGCAATTTTTTCATTAATTCGAAAACCGTCTTTTTCGCCTTCTCTATCCCTTTTTTATATTCCTCTTGGCCATATTCATGTTCGATAAACAATAAAGTGAAGAAGGTCGCAAAACCCTCACTCAGCCAAGCATCATCCCAGGTCGTCTCCGTAACCGAATTACCAAACCACTGATGCGCTATTTCATGGATAACAACATTTCGCGTTCTTTCCGACCTTTTGCCAGTCACCAAATCCTCTCCATAAAATATAGCCGAAGAACTTTCCATCCCACCACTGACACTGGGCGTTTGAACATTAGCTAATTTTTCATAAGCATAGGGACCCACATAGTCTGTAAAAAACTCCAACACCTTTTTGCTCGGCTCCTGAAAATCATAAAATCCAGCCTCCCTATTTTTTGCATATACCCAGGTTTCTATCGATTTGCCCTTAAATTGATCCACATATTGAACAGCAAATTCAGCAACCCCTATCACAAATAACCAGCAAGACGCAGGGACCGATTGCTTCCAATGCGTCAACTTCATCCCATTCCCTAACTCAGATTCCTCCAACAGCAGCCCATTGGAAATCACCTTATAATGCGAGGGCGCCTTCACCATAAATTCAGAGGTAGCTTTGTCAGACGGATGGTCCAAAGTAGGCAACCAATGCCTAGCTCGATTCGGCCAATTTTCATTAAAAAAACTGCGATCCCCTAATTTCGTTTTGCCTATTCTCAGCCCATCAAAAGGAGTTCCATGGTATTTTATTGTAAACTGAATACTTTCATTTTTCGAGGAAGGTTTGGCCAACTGAAGAATAATTTCATCATGAACATGCGTATAGCGAATGGGCTCATCACCCACCGTAATCGCATCAATCACCATGCCCTTATTTTGTTTTTCGATCGTTTTATTAATCAAATCAAGTCGAAAATTTTGGACATCCGCTTCTTTGAATACAATCCTAATGTTTGCTACGCCACTAATTTGATCCGTACTATCCGATAAGGTAATCGCAAATGAATAATGGATAATATCGATTTTCTTATTCACCGGATAGTCATCCGCATGCGCTGAAAAATGACCGATAAAAAATAGAAGGACTACAAATAAAGCTAAGTTATGTTTCATTATTGCCATGTTACTTTTTTCAAATAATATCCTTTCGCATCTACGAACGGAGGTAATGCGCTATTCACGATGATACCATCTTTGGAAATCACGATCCGACTCGTTTTATCATTGGCCGTCACCTCAAAAGGCAAGGGCATCATTAAATTGCCCACCTTTATTTGGTATTTCTGAAAACCAACTTCTTTGATAGTAACGTCAAGCACCTGAGTCGTTCGAAGGAAAAAATCAAAAAATGGTTTTAAATCTTTACCTGCTTGTGTACTAAATAACTTTTCCACATCCGTCGTCGTTACAAAATGATCATAGGTATATGCGGGGTCCGTGGCTAGTTTCTTTAGGCTTGGGAAAAATAGTTCATCCCCAATCAAATACCTCAAACCATGCATAAAAAAGGACCCCTTCCCATAAATATCCCCTCCCGAATAAACTTCTTCTTCCGTGGCCTCTTCGCCAGGTACGATTGCTTTTTTATTCCGAACATTTTTTCGATGTCCCGCAATGATCTCATCATAGGCGGCTTCCCCTCCTAATTCAAACATGGCCAAAGCCTCCGCATAGGTGGCGATGCCCTCTTGAATCCACATGTGCCCCCAGTCTTTATTCGTGACTTTATTCGCCCACCACTCATGGGCATATTCATGAAATAGATTCGCGGAATATTCCTGGCCACCGATATTTTTATAGATAAATTTATTGTCAAAAGTTATCATGGTTTGATGCTCCATGCCTGAATTTGGAACTTCAGCAATCCCGATTTTTTCCTTCGCCCATGGATATTCGCCAAAATATTTCTCTAAAATTTGATTATCCCTTTTTTTAGTTTCAATAACTTTTTTAGCCTGCAATGTATCCTCTTCTAAGACATAATATTCAATGGGCACTTTGTTCCCAAGCACCGTAACTAGTTCATCCTTAACTACTTTGTATTTACCTATATTGAATAAAATACAATAATTACTGATCGTGTAATTCGTTTTCCAATGATAGGTGGACTTATTTTTTTTCTTGGTAACACCCTGTAATAAGCCTGGACCCGCCACGACCAAAGGGGCAGGAACGCTTATTTTTAAATCGACACCTTCGTTAGGCTCATCACTGGGATGATCTTTGCAGGGAAAATACATTTTTCCGCCTTCCGCTTGAATGTTAATGGATACCCAGTCATTCCCTTGCTTATCTTTTTCCCAAGTAAAACCACCATCCCAGGGCGGCTTGATAGCCACCGGCGGAATTCCATGATATTCAATATACACTTTTTGGTTACCTGCTTTAAAGCCTGTGGAAGAGGTAATGAATATTTTATCATCATGCTGATCGTAGGAGGCGGGCTTATTATTGACCAAAATCTTCGTGACTTGATACAAATGAATCAAATCCAAAAGCAGCGTATCTGACTTATTGACTACGTCTAGGCTAATTTCTGTAGACCCCGAAATCGACTTTTTGGCCATATCCACATCTAAGTTGATGGCATAATGGCGAATGTCGAGATTGGCCTGCCAAGGCGATAATTTTCCTCCCGACGTTAGGTACAGAATATCTCGGTTATTGATGTCATCCCTATTTTGCGCTTGGGCAAAACTAGCCAAGATTATGACTAGAAATAGGGCACTAAAACATGTGCTCCTAATGGAGTTTTTTGATTTAATGAGGTGATTCATCGAATGATTAGTTAAGGTCAATGAAAAAAGATTAGGGATACCCCATAGGAGGTAGGTAAATATAAAAAATTAAATGCCCATATACCAAGCCCAGCCATTATCTCCTGTATCAACAAAATGATCTGTTACCACAATTTTCTTAATATATTTAACACTTTGTCCGCCGATTTGTGTTTCGATGCGTGCACGAATGGGCGCACCATGTTGAATCGGTAAATTCCGACCGTTCATGCCATATGCCAAAATCGTTTGAGGATGAAAGGCATCAAACATGTCGATGCTAATATTGTAATTATCGTAGCTGATAAAATTGACAAATCGAGCCTTTGCTTGGATGCCAGCATGGTGCAATAGAAGCCCTAAAGGGGTTCCTGTCCATTCCGCGATGGCGGACCAGCCCTCTTCGCAGGTATGTCGGGTTATTTGCGTTCTTGATTTAAACTTTTTAATATCATCCATGGAATATTTCCCAGGTCTGGCCACACAGCCTTCAATGGGGAGTTTCCAATTCACAAATTGATTCCGGTGCAAGAGTTCATAATCTACATTAAAGCCGGGCAGAGAGGCATCAGAAGGGTTTATGGATCCTGTGGCGGGAAAGGATGAAATATCACTAAAATTATATTCTTTGGCAAGAGCTTTTACGTCAAGCAAGGCTCGCTGAGCTTCATAAGTAAATACATCGCCCATGCGTAAAATATTTCCATAGGTAGGAGGAAGCGGTTTGGTACAGCTATTCGTTAAAATAGTGCCCATGGCTGCCGAAAGTCCTGTGATGATGGCCGCCCTTCTTGAAATAATTAGTTTATTTTTCATCTGCATTATTTTTAATGGTCATGGCGAGCATCTGCTTTTTGAATCCAGATTTAATAATCATCCAAACGTGAACGATTAAAAAGATGAATAAAGAGGAGGCGGCAAAAAAGTGAATGGTTCGGGCAGATTGTGCGCCAAAAAACAGGGTTAACAAATAGGGATGCGAGGCGGTGATGGCCGGCGACATCGTGAGTCCTGTTAAG
This sequence comes from uncultured Cytophagaceae bacterium, assembly GCA_903907745.1. Classification (GTDB taxonomy): domain Bacteria; phylum Bacteroidota; class Bacteroidia; order Cytophagales; family Spirosomataceae; genus Aquirufa. Next base: position 7,417 of record CAIVPF010000095.1, read on the forward strand.
ACGATGGTGGGTAATAAAATAAAAATCACCACGAGGTAGCTTATTTTTTGAAGCAAACCATATTGTGGTCCTTGTAAATAGGCCAGGCTAGCTTTTAAATGATCCTTAATGTCCTTGATGATTAATTCAAGTGTTAATTCATTGAATTTTGGGATCAAATTATTTTTAATATGACCCGTAAAAATGGCCAGGATTAAGTAAAATAGACCACTAAATACCAAAAACCAGGCCGCCAAAAAATGCAAACTTCGACCCCAACCATTTTCATTAAAAATCGAATAGGTTCGGCCAGCCGACATTGGGGAATTAGGGCGATTAAAGATGGGTTCTAAGGAAGTCCATCCCCCATGTTGATAATTTCTACTAATCGGAAATTCTAAGAACGCGGGCATTAAATCATTCCCCGTTTCGCCCCAATATAATCGAGGGTGGACCATCAGAATTTCGAATCCACTGAATATCAAAAAAAAGAAACTACATGTGCCAATCCAATGCGCTATTTTAACCCATGTGCTATGGTAGGTTTTAATTTCATTCCTAGGTGTTAAGGCCATGATTTGATGAATTAATTTTCAAAATTAAATATAAAGATTAATCAGTTAATTTCAAGCCATTCAGGAACTTAGCTATTGGGCATAAAGGCAAATTGCATAATGATAAATCAAATTTTCATAATAGCAGTATTCCTTTAATTAATGATACCTTGTTTATAGGTGGAGTCCAGAACCCACGCTAAAAAACGGGCCGATTATTTTTAAATAAAATTCATCCCCACCTATCATGAAAAAATTATTCATATTTCTGATGGCTTCGGCTACGCTGATGTCCTGTTCCAAAAATGCAGACACCAGTACGGAAGAGGCAAATTTGGCCACCTTTAAAGAAAACAGTAAAATCGTTTTAAGTATGTTTAAAGACTATTCAAATAATGATTTTAGTCGATACGAATCCACGATGTCTGATTCTGGCAAATTTGTTCCACCCACCATTGGTACAGATACCTTAAACAAGGCGGAAAATTTAAAAGGACTTCAAGCCTTACGCAGTTTACAAAGCAAGGTTAATTTTGGTGAGATTCAATTTTTACCCACCGTGGATTCTGTTCATTATAAGCCCGATGGAAACGTTCGCGTTTTTACGCAATGGACCTCTGATGGGAAAAACGGTGCCCATGTGGTCAATAATTATTTTGCCATCTTCGAATTCAATTCAGCTCATCAAGTAATTCTTACGGTGGAATATCAAGACATGGGAGGAATTTGGAAAGCATTGAATGAAGTGAAAAAATAAGAAAAACCCATTACCAGTTTGTGTAAAAAATCCACTTCATCGACGAAGTGGATTTTTTATGTAAGCATCTATGGTATGCATAAAACTAGGTTCATTATTTACACAAAATTTGAATCTGTCATTTCATCTTTCAGGCTTTACATCATTACATTAAAAAATACTGTCCCGCTTCCATTTCCTTGACTAGCAATCCGATCGATTTATTTTCAAACATCGCATTCAATTGGGTTTTAATAGGCTTATATACTTCATGCAAGGGACAAGGATTAATTTCTGAACAAAGTTTTAATCCCAACACACATTTGTCAAGCATCTCTCCCTCGCCCATTATATTTAAAATTTCTCGAATCGTCCATGTCAACTTTTCCGGACGTATATAAAAGCCACCATTAGGCCCACGAACAGATTGAATGAGCTGTGAACCATTCGTTAATTTTTGTAGGATTTTGGCCGTGAAAAAGGGAGGGGATTGAATCGCTTCGGCAATTTCTGGCAAGGCCAATTTGTGCTCCTCTGAGCCTTTTTGGGCTATAAATATCACCGCCCGTATCGCATATTCAGTTGCTTTAGAAAACATATATAGAATTTACTGTTGCTCAAGTTAACAATTTTAAAGAGGTTAAAACCGAATGCAATTAATATCAAATAAAATAATTAATAATTAAAGACAAAGTTGTCCTTTTTTATATATTTGTAAAAGTTATGAAAAACAGGTGACTCAACTAAACGAAATAATCGCATGCAAACAGGCAAAAAATTCCTCAGTGATTTAAAGTTACATGCTGATTATTTTAAGTGGAAGCCCAAGGAAGGTCGATATGAAACATGGGACGAAGCTTGCGAAAATATTATTGACGGTCATTTGATCAAATATGAGGCTGTTCAATCCGAAATCGAGCCCTATTTAAAAACTGCACTGGCCAGCATGAAAAGCCAACGAATATTAGCCTCCCAGCGGAATCTACAATTCAGGCACGAACAGATTGAAAAACACAACTCCCGCATGTACAATTGTACCTCTGGCTACATCGCACATAATCGAATTTTTCAAGAAATATTTTACCTAGCATTATCTGGCTGTGGATTCGGGGGCGGCTTATTAATCCCTTTCGTCAATAATTTAAGTACGATTCAAAAAAGGAGCAAAGGTGCCAAAACTTTTTACATCCAAGACAGTATTGAAGGTTGGGCTGATGCACTAGGCGCGCTGATGTCTTCCTATTTTACCAATAAGCAATCGCTCCCAGAATATGCAGGATATGAATTGAAATTTGACTACTCAGGAATCAGAGAAAAAGGGGCTTTCATTAGTGGCGGATTTAAGGCTCCTGGATTCGAAGGCTTAAAACAATCCTTAGAAAAAATAGAGCAACTCATCGAAAAATGGATGATCAATGAAGGTCCCAAAATCAGGCCGATTCTCGCTTTTGATATCATTTGTCACTCGGCAGATGCCGTACTTTCGGGTGGCGTCAGAAGATCTGCCCTAAATATGATCGTAGATCCAAACGATCATGAGATGATACATGCCAAAACAGGCAATTGGAGACAAGAGAATCCCCAACGTGGCCGAAGCAATAATTCGGTTATCCTCTTGCGAAGCGAAGTAATCAAAGAACAATTCGAATACCTGGTGAAACTCAACGATGGCGCAAATGACATCGGCTTCGTTTTTGCAAATAGTTGGTTCGACATGTTCAACCCTTGCTTCGAAATATTAAAAATTCCGATGTTAATGGATACCGACTTTTCCTTAATTGAATACAATGAAGTGGAAAATTATGTTAGAATAAATCAATCCCAACTCGGTATTCAGGGATGTAATTTGACCGAAATAAATGCGGAAAAATGCCACACGACCGAATTGTTTTTTCAAGCTTGTCGAGACGCGGCCATCCTAGGCACTTTGCAGGCGGGATACACAAGCTTCCCCTATTTAGGCCCCATCTCTGAAGCCATTTTTAAGAAAGAAGCTTTGTTAGGCGTCAGTATCACCGGATGGATGAATAATACAGCACTATTTAATGCAGAATTATTGCAGAAAGGGGCCCAAGTAGTCAAAGACACCAATAAAATTTTGGCTGATATTATTCAGATCAATCAAGCCGCTAGGACTACTTGTGTAAAACCCTCTGGAAATGCCTCCGTTATTCTAGGAACTGCCAGTGGAATTCATCCGGAACATGCTGAAAAATATTTCAGAATCATGCAACTCAATAAGGAAAGCAATACGGCCAAATGGCTCGAAATCAACATGCCATTCTTGCTTGAAGAAAGTGTTTGGTCCAATACCAAAAGTGATTATGTGGTTTACGTGCCCATTCTTAACCCGCCTGTTGGCCTATTTAAAAAGGACATGAAAGGCGTCCGCCACCTCGAATTAATAAAAATGGTTCAACAAAATTGGGTTAACTCGGGTACAAACCCCGAATTATGCGCTTATCGAGGAGTTAATCATAATACAAGTTGCACAGTCATCATCGACGACAAAGATGAAATCATCGATTACATCTGGGAAAACAGAAATTACTTTACGGCCGTCAGTTTCATCTCAGATTACGGCGATAAGGATTTTAATCAAGCGCCCTTTACGTCCGTGGTTAATTTGGCCGAACTAGTCAGGCTCTATGGTAACGGTGCGATCTTTGCTTCCGGGCTTATTGTAGATGGATTACATTATTTTGAAAATAACCTTTGGCAAGCTTGTGATATTTTGTTAGACCCTAGCATAGGAATAACAGGTACTAGAGAACAAGTTTTATTGCGCAATTATTGGATCAATCGAGCTAAAAAATTCGCAAAAAATTATTTCAATGATGACATCAAGAAAATGGTTTATTGCATCAAAGATGTACACCTATTTCATAAATGGGAAACGGTTAATCGGGAATTTAAAGAAGTGGATTTCGGGAAAATTTTAGACCAACCGCAATACAAGGATATCAGTGATTATGCCGCCGTCGCCTGCAGTGGACTTAGCTGTGAAATTACCGCCATTTAACTAGGCAATTTCTTGCCAAACCTAGTCTAATTTTTAAAAAGGAAATTTAAATTTTCCTTTTTTGGGGTCCTATAAAATTTTCAAATTTTTGATTTTAGGTCTCTCATGTACATCAGTCACTGTTTTTGTTGAAATAAACCTAAGTAAATGATTTTCAAATAATTAAATAAAATAATATAATTTCAAAAATATGAATA
>CAIVPF010000096.1 GCA_903907745.1 uncultured Cytophagaceae bacterium
GACCTTTGAAGCCCTTATTTCTGAGCGAGATCGACTTTCCATTATTTCCATGGAGCGAATTTCAGAGGAATTAAATAAGATTATTTTGTGCAAAAAACCTTCCTATGGTTTTTTATTGTTGGACGCCTGCCAAATTCTCCCCATCATCTTTCCCGAATTCATGAAACTGAAGGGTGTGGATACTGAGGAAGGCAAAGGTCACAAAGATAATTTTTATCATACCCTTCAGGTGCTTGATAATATTGCCAATCATACTGATGATCTTTGGTGGCGCTGGGCGGCTATATTGCATGATATTGCCAAACCTCAAACTAAAAGGTTCGTCGCCAAAAAAGGCTGGACCTTTCATGGACACGAGGACATGGGCGCGCGACAAGTACCTTTTATTTTCAAGCGTTTAAAATTGCCCTTGAATGAAAAAATGAAATTGGTCCAAAAATTGGTTCGCCTTCATCTGCGTCCAATTGCCCTTTCAAAAGAAGAAATCACAGCTTCTGCTTTGCGCAGATTACTTTTTGAGGCAGGAGAGGAATTAGAAGCCTTAATGACTTTATGTCGGGCGGATATCACTTCTAAAAATGGAGATAAAGTAAAACGTTATTTGCGAAATTTTGATTTGGTGGAGGAGAAATTAAAAGAAGTAGAGGAAAGTGATTCATTACGGAATTTCCAACCCGTTTTTTCAGGCGAAGTCATCATGGAAGTTTTTGATATTGGCCCTGGAAAAGAAATTGGAATAATCAAAATTGCCATTCGAGAAGCGATTTTGGAAGGAGAGATTCGGAATGATTTTGCATCAGGATGGGATTTCATGCTTTCAGTAGCGGCCAAATTAGGTCTGTCACCGGTAAAAAAATTAGATCAGATTATCAGTTGAAAATTTTTGTTTGTGTTTAGCGCACCTTAATTTAGGTTAACTAACCACTCATAACATGAATTTCATTCTACAAAACATTCGTGCTATTCGCGAATCAAAGCATTTATCTCAGGAATACATAGCAATTTCCTTGCAAATGACTCAAAGTTCCTATGCAAAATTAGAAAGTGGACAATCCAAATTAACTGTCGAACGATTGATACTTCTCGCGGATATTTTTCAAATTTCCTCGGCTAAATTATTAGATCCCAATTTTAGCATTTATGTCCCTCTCAGTGGGGCGGGGCACAACCATTGATCAATTTGATCTAAAATAAATTCGATTATTTTCCGTCTGTGCAGATATAAATGGCCTTGCACTTTCATGCCTTCCAAAAGCTGAGCTTTATATCCATTCGAAAGAATTATGTCTGTATCCGATAACTCGCAATCTATTCGATATCGAATTTGATTTGGATTTTCTATCGCTTCCTTTTGTATAGCTGATACAAAACCGAAATTCTTGTTCTTTTGAATCCTTCCTAAAGCAATCGCATAAAATGAAACTTCTTGTTTTTGATCAATGTATTTGATTAGTTGGGGTGAAACGAAGCAAGCAACTTTGACATCGCTTTCTTTCGTATTGGATGTTAGCGCCAATTTTTCATGCTTTTGTGGACCCTCGGATATTTTATATATCGTTCCTTGGAGTGGAACAGGCCATTCCAAAAAATACATAGATATCCCTACACATAGGCCCAGTAAAAAGATGATAAAATGGTTTGCCCATTTCTTAACTTTTTTTTCATATTCCTTATTGGATTTCGGCGGGTAATGAGTGGTCATGGTAAATTATTGGTTTGAGATATTTTTTTGAAAAACTTCTATCAAATTTTTGATTTTCATGCTAACGGATTGAATGCCTGAATTGATTAATATGGGTATAATTTGTTCCAACTTTTGATCCGTCACCTTAAGAAGAATCTTCATGTTCTTGATTTCTAAATGTCCATTGATTTCGATGGAAACAATTCCATCGGGGTCTTGATGTATTTCTTGAATTTCATTTTTAACATCGTGGATGATTTGTTGAAATTCCTGTATTTTGATTTTATCCATGGCTTATTTGATTTTTAAAATGATTTGGAATGGATTTGCACTGTTTTTTTCTGCATTCGGTAGGAGAATTTTATAATCCTTGTTAAAAATAAAAAAGCTGGCTGGATCCCTTAAAAGAGCAAACCTTTGTTCTCCTAAAAGATAATTGTATCGAAATTCGATACCAATTTTTCTTTTTCGATTTAGTTCAATAAATCCGCCCATGCCTAGGGTTCTATAAGATTTCGAATAGGCAAGGTCGATGTTTGACTTATTTTCCTTAAACCGAAGCAGATTCATCTGGTCCTGATTTAAATCTATTTCGCCTATGTGGAATAGGTTTACTTGTTTCCCCCAACCTACATGAATATAGATTCCTCGAGGCCTTGCAAATTTTTTGAATGGAATTTCAAAACTTGTCCCAATGCTGATATTGGATACATGATTTCCCCCGATATTGAAATTTTGGCTGCTTTCGAATTCCATTCGCCACGGTCCTGAAATTTCTAAACTATTACCTATAAACACTTGATATGGAAAATCAGTATACATGTTTGCATGAAAAGATTTATTTAATTGTAGAAAATTTGACTGAATAGTTTCATTAAATTCATGTTCAGGCATCAGGAAGGCCGCTCTCCCAATTCCTAAGGAAAATCTCATCCTACGATGTAAAAAAAGTGTCAATCGTTTGGATGCTAGCTTAGGTATGGAATCAATTGCTTGCAAGCTTTTTGTAATCGGGTGACTTTTGTAAAATCGCAATTGTTTCGACAATAACATGGCATCGGATTTTTGAACATCTCGTCCATAATCGATATCAAATACTGCGGCTGTGTCTAAATTTTCTGTTTTAAAGAGTACCTCGATGGTTGATCGATCTGCTTTGTTTTTTTGAATCGTAGTAATGGCATCTAAATACCATTTTTGATGGTGCAGGCGATAAGATACCATCGCTTCGGCAGTTTCATTTTTTTTATCCGAAAGTAGGTACTGAAATGACGGAATGGCATAGCTAGATTTTAACACATAAAAGGTTGATTCAGTCACATTTTTTGTTGCTTTCTTTCGAAAGCATGTGATTTTAAAACAGGCCTCTTGGTTCCAATAGGAATCTTCTACAATGAATCTAAACTGGCTGAATTGGGTCGAATCAAATATATCCTTTCCGACATTCGCCAAATCAAAATACTCAATTAATTTACCCGTTCCTGCCCAAATCATATAATCCCCCTTTCGCATAGAATCCTTTTCAATCCATTTTAAATCCAAAATTTCAATTTGATGTTTTGGCTTTGTTAAATTCGAAAGGATTACAGCACGCATGCTTGCTTCCAAAAAGTAATTTGTCAAATGCCCCATGCGCGATTCCTCCCTTTGGGTTCCGATGACAGCATAGGTTTTGTTAGGATAATTGCTTTCATAGCGCTTAATGACTTGTCGAATAATTTCTTCAGCACCATTGTTTACGATAACTTCTGCTAGCTCTTGACGACTCAACTCCATGACGACCAAGGAATTATTCTTAAAATCTGCAACCGGTACCTTTTGGGTTTTGTATCCTATGTATGACACTTGGAAATATGTTTCCTTTTCATTCCTTTTCAAGGCGAAATTCCCTTTTTCGTCACTTATTGTGCCGTATGGCCCCATGACAACCGATGCAAAGGCCAAAGGTTCTGGGCCACCATTTTGAACGATTTTCCCATGTATATATTCCTGGGAATAGCTCTGAAAGCATAGTATAAAAAAAAGAAAGTAACCGATTTTTTTCATATTATTTTGGTTTTAAAAGGAGGTTTTTAGACCTCCTTTTCTTATTGGCTCTTCGTCTGTTTAGGTGATAAGGCATTACCAAGGTCCTTCAGGACCCCCACGGCCCAATCGAATCCTTCCTTAAACCCTGCCTTAAAATCAGTCCACCAACCGCCTCCATGAATTTCCATCATTTCCTGCTCGCTCAAGGCAACCCATGTGCCAAATCCTGTCTCCCAATTTTTCATATTGCTACACGTTTATAATGCTGCTAATAAAACCGCCGGCCCTACCAGAATGACCGCAGCCACAACCGTCGCTACACCCAAAATGATTCCAAGGGTATTCCAAAATCCCCCTCCTTCAATACACATTAATTCATCCATCGACAATTCACACATGCCCATTGCCTGCACATCCAATAATTCACGTTTCATTTTTGTATTTGTTTAAGATTTAAAATTGATTTTTGCCTCCGCGTTGACATGATAAAATTAGCTGGCAAAGCCTCTGAATTCATATTCGGTTTTGGACTAAATAATTCTTAAAATGAATAAACCTGATCAGTTACTTGATGAAATGAGGGCATAAAAAAAGGGCCCGAAGGCCCTTTCAATGAAAACAATTGAACGCTTATAATTTTTCGTATAATTCATTTGAAGGCGTCCGTACTTTGGCCGCATTCACCATATAATCGCTCGCCTCATCGCGTTCGCCAATAGCTAACATTAACACCGAATGCAAACCTTTTGCTTCTAATCCCAACAACTCATCTAATTTGGCCGGAACAAATCCTTCCATCGGAGTTGTATCGATTTTCAACTCAGCCGCCGCTGCCAATGCCGTTCCCATAGCTAAATAGACCTGACGCGCAGCCCAATTCGCCTGCATTTCCTTCGGACGATGAGCCATAGAGCCCGAAATAGCTCCTCGGTAATCCGCCAAAGCCTCTAACGGCAATCCACGTGTCTCCGCCACTAAATTCATAAAGGCATCTATTTTCTCCTCCGTTACCTCATTCCAAGCAGCGAAAACTAATAAGTGCGAAGACTCCACAACTTGCGGTTGGCCATACGCAATCGGCTGAATTTTTGCCTTCAATTCCGGATTTTGAATCACGAAAATTTGATAAGGCTGTAATCCAAAACCAGAAGCAGATAGGCGAATTGCATCTAATAAAGTCTCAATTTTTTCTTCAGAAACGACGTTTCCATTCATTCTTTTCACCGCATAACGCCATGAAAGATTTTCAATAATTGACATATATATATAAATTTAAATTAAAAAATACTTGTTCTAAACTGATCTAATAATACATTCAAAGAAACCAAATTATCATTTCCCATCTTCTCAATTTTTCGACCTAATTCATTTAAGTCCGTTTCCATACGCGCTAACAAGGCTAAACCCGCTGGTAAAATTAAAATATCCACGGCCCGACGGTCATTCGGGCATTGCCTCCGTTCCACCAATTGTTTTTCCAACAACTTATCGACCAATCGCGAAGCATTTGACATACGATCCAACATTCGTTCCGTAATGGCCAAAACCGTCATCGGCTTTCCTTGTTGACCCTTCAATATCCGCAAAACATTATACTGCTGCATCGTAACCCCAAAGGGCTTAAACATCTCCTGCTGCCGCTGAATAATCCAATTTCCCGTGTAAATCACATTAACAACAGCCTTCGTCGCCTCCGTTTGAAAATGACTTTGCTTTAATTCTTCTGCTATACCCATAGAACTAAATTTGATGTCACAAAATTAGATGTAATAACATTAATTGCAAATGATTTTAAATTAATTTTTTATTTTTGACCTATGCAATCTACTTTTTCACTTCAGTATCCTTTGATTTTGGCGAGTAATTCACCTCGAAGAAAGGAAATTTTAAGTCAAGCCGGCTTTTCATTTTCCGTTTTACCCTCGGATGTGGATGAATCCTTTTCCTCTCAGACGCCTTTCGAAGAGGTTCCGGCTATTTTGTCAGAGCGCAAAGCATTGGCTCTGAGTGAAATACACCCCAATGCCCTGATCTTGGCGGCTGATACGGTCGTGATTTTGGATGAAAAGATTTTAAATAAACCGGCGAGCAAGCAAGAAGCCTTTGCTATGTTATCTCAATTATCCGGAAAAACACATCAAGTCATCACAGGAATAACCTTGCAAAGCCCTTTGGGTATCAAAACGAAAATAGATCGAGCCGATGTCACATTTCGTTCCCTATCGCATTGGGAGATCGATTGGTACGTTCGTGGAGGAAGTTCGATGGATAAGGCTGGCGCCTATGGCGTTCAGGATTTTATCGGAATGGCGGGCATTGAAAAACTCGATGGTTCTTTTTATACCGTCATGGGATTACCCATTTATCAGGTCTATGAATGGCTAAGCCCTTTTATTTTAGATGCGAAACAGAGTCCAATCCTTTTTTAAATCGAGAAACTTTCTCCGCATCCACAGGTACGAGAAGCATTGGGATTGATGAATTGAAAGCCTTTTCCGTTCAATCCGTCCGAGAAATCCAATTCCGTTCCCGCTAAATATAAAATGGATTTCTTGTCCACCATCACTTTGACTCCTTTATCCTCGAAAATCATGTCATTCGCCTGAGGTGCTGAAGCAAAATCTAAATTATACATCAAACCAGAACATCCTCCACCTTCCACAGCCACCCGGATATTAAACTCCTCCGTCAAACCTTCCTTCGTTCTTAATTCCTTAATTCGACTCGCTGCCAATTCCGTGATCGTAATCATGCTATTGATTTTTAAATGAATGATTGCAAATGTACCATTTTTTTGTAAAAAATTCAGGTTTATTTAGAGTGAATCTAAATAAATTGTGGTTTTTCATTTTTTTAGGCCTAATTTTGTGTTTTCATTGATAATTAAAATTTCAAGATGCTTTCAGTTAAAGATTTACATGCTCGAATAGGAGAGAAGGAAATATTAAAAGGAATTAATTTAGAAGTCAAAGCCGGGGAGGTTCACGCGATTATGGGACCCAACGGTTCTGGTAAATCTACCTTAGCCTCTGTATTAGGCGGTCGTGAGGACTATGAAGTAACCAGCGGTTCCGCCCATTTTTTAGGTAAAGATTTATTGGATTTAGCTCCAGAGGAACGTGCGGCGGAAGGTTTGTTTTTAGCTTTTCAATATCCTGTCGAAATTCCTGGGGTGTCCACGACGAATTTCATGAAGTCGGCGATCAACGAAATCCGCAAATACCGCGGTCAAGAGGCCATGGACGCAGTTCAATTTTTGAAAATGTTCAAGGAAAAAATGGCCTATGTGAACATAGACCAATCTTTGTTAAGTCGCGCGCTCAATGAAGGCTTTTCCGGTGGTGAGAAAAAACGGAACGAAATCTTCCAAATGGCCGTATTAGAACCCAAATTGGCAATTCTCGATGAAACGGATTCCGGCCTTGACATCGATGCACTTCGTATCGTAGCCGAAGGGGTCAATAAATTAAAATCTCCTGATAATGCTACGATTGTGGTCACGCATTACCAGCGCCTTTTGGATTATATTATTCCCGATTTTGTTCACGTATTGTACAATGGAAAAATCGTTAAATCCGGTACCAAAGACCTCGCCCTCGAATTAGAAGAACGTGGATACGATTGGATTATTTCAGCTTTAGATTAATCAAGATGTTGCATAACGATACAAAAAATACCCTAATCAATCTGTCAGAATTATCAGGTGCCTCCTCAGAAAGCCTTGCTAATTTTATGGATAAGGGCTTTCCGACCAACAAATGGGAGGAATGGAAATATGCCTCTTTGAAATCCTTAAATGAGGTTTCTTTGTCTTGGACACCCGAACCTGTTTCACGGGAGGTGGAGCTACCTCTATTCCAACAAACACTCACCATTCAAACCCTGAATGGCCAAACTTCATGTCTAGGTGATTTACCCAAGGGTCTTTCATCTATGCCATTAAATCAGTTTTTAGATCAAAACGCTGGATTTAAAGCACTATATGACAAACGAAATCCCCTGCTTGAACAAAATTCCTTATATCATTTAAACGATGCCTTTAATCAAAATCCGCTCGTTTTTTGTGTGGAAAAGGATGGTGCTTTAGCGGCATCACTTGTCCATCAATGGGTTTTGGAAGCGCATTCCGGTCCAACTGCCATTCAAGGAAAAATTATTTTGTATTTAGAAGATGGGTCATCCTTGACCTGGATAGAACAACAATCCTCTTTGGCCTCAGAAGCGCTCTTGTTTTCTAATTATGCCTTGGAAATTTGGGTAGGAGAACAGGCACATTTGACCTTATACAAAGACCAAGACTTAGGTAATGGTGTAACGCATATTGACCATACGTTTATTTATCAGGCCGCCAACAGCCAGGTGGATTTGTTTACATTTTCCATTAATGGGACCTTTGTACGTAATAATTTACATTTCTACATCGAAGGGCCTCAGGTAGTGTCCAATTTAAATGGACTATATGTTCCTGGGGAAGGGCAATTGATCGATAACCACAGCGTTGTCGACCACCGCATGCCTCATTCAGAATCCAATGAATTATATAAAGGGGTGCTTTTAGGGAACGCCACCGGTGTTTTCAATGGCAAAATTTTTGTCCGAAAAGACGCACAAAAAACAAACGCCTTTCAAAGTTGTAAAAATGTGTTGGCCTCCGACCGCGCTACGATGAATACTAAGCCTCAATTGGAAATTTGGGCCGATGACGTTAAATGTTCGCATGGAACGACAACGGGTCAATTAAGCGAAGAGGCCTTGTTTTACATGCGCTCACGCGGAATTTCTGCGGATGCGGCACGGACTTTGCTGTTGTTGGCCTTTGTCCAACAAGTCATAGATAAAGTACAAATCACTTCTTTACGTGACCATCTTTCCGCTAAAATTATCAGTAAAATAGAGCAATCATGGATAGCCTAATGGACATCTCGAACATTCGTGCTGATTTTCCTGTGTTAGACCAACAAGTAAATGGTTCGACGCTCATTTATTTTGATAATGCGGCCACTACCCAAAAACCAAAATCGGTTATCGAAGCGCTTTCGCATTACTATCAAAAGGATAATGCAAATATCCATCGTGGCCTACATACTTTAGCGGAACGCGCCACAACCGCTTATGAATTAACTCGAACCAAGGTGCGTGATTTCATTCATGCGCCTTCCACGGATCAAATTATTTTCACCTCAGGAACCACAGCCGGAATTAATTTAGTGGCTCAAACCTTCGGTCGATCTACGTTCAAGGCTGGTGATAAAATATTAATCTCAAATCTTGAACATCATTCGAATATCGTGCCTTGGCAGATGATTGCCGAAGAAACTGGCGCGATCATTGAGGTGATTCCGGTAGATGAAACCGGGGTTTTAGACCTGGATGCCTTTATAAATCAATTAGATGAAAAGGTGAAATTAGTAGCCGTGAATCATGTATCCAATGCCATCGGAACGATTAACCCCATTGCCAAAATCATTTCATTAGCTCATGCCAAAGGCGCCAAGGTCTTAATTGATGGGGCGCAATCGGTCGCACATATTGATATCGATGTGCAGGCCTTGGATATGGACTTTTTTGTTTTTTCGGCACATAAATTATTTGGTCCTACGGGTGTTGGTATTTTGTAC
>CAIVPF010000097.1 GCA_903907745.1 uncultured Cytophagaceae bacterium
ACCTATGATTGTATCTACACCCGGTCGTATTTGTTTATTTGGGGAACACCAAGATTATTTAGGTTTACCCGTCATCGCAGCGGCCATTTCTAAGCGTATTCAAATAAAAGGGCAATTTCGAGCGGATCAGGAGGTTCATTTTACCTTGCCTGATGTGGATAAAACGGAATCTTTTTTGCTCGAATTTCCGCTCAAATATTCCAAAGAAAGGGATTATTTCAAGAGTGTTTGTAATGTTTTACAGCGCAAAGGTCACGTAATTAACCGTGGTTTGGAGTTAGAAGTTCGAGGAAATATCCCCATTAATTCGGGAACTTCGAGTTCCTCGGCCTTATTGGTTTCTTGGGTCAAATTTTTGAATGACATCTTTGGTTTAGGCTATTCCCAAAAGGAGATAGGGGAGATTACTTATGAGGCGGAAGTCTTAGAATTTTCAGAGCCAGGTGGCATGATGGACCAGTATTCGACGGCGGTGGGGAATGTGATTTATTTAGCCAGTCGGCCAGAGATTTCGATAAAAACCTATGCTCGAGATTTGGGAACCTTTGTTTTGGGAGATTCTTTAGAACCCAAAGATACCCTAGCGATTTTGTCTCGAGGAAAATATGGGACTTTAGGTGGGGTAGAAAAGATCCAAAAAATCAATCCTGATTTTGATTTATCCAAAACGGATTTAGTGGAATTAAAAATATATCAATCTGACATTACGGAAGATGAATGGATTTTGATTGCGGCAAACATTGATGATCGGGATATTTTATTGGAAGCCAAAGCCATGTTTGAGGGAGAAACGGAGTGGAGTGATGCGCGATTAGGGGCTTTATTAAACCGTCACCAGGATAATTTGCGGGATCATAAGCGTATTTCGACGCCCAAGATCGATCGAATGATTCAAGCTTCTTTGGATGCAGGAGCACTAGGAGCCAAAATTAATGGATCGGGGGGCGGAGGCTGTATGTTTGCTTATGCGCCGCAGGAACCGGAAAAAGTAGTGGAGGCGATTGAGAAAGAGGGAGGAAAAGCCTACATCATTCGTGTGGATGAAGGGACGAAAACAGAACGAGAAAGTTTATTTTACTAATGATATGAAGAAGAGATTATTGATTTTAGCAGGTGGTATGGCCTCGCGGATGAAAAAGGCGATGGCCGAGGGAACGAGTGATTTGGATCCGAATTTATTGGCGCAGGCCAATTCGGTAACCAAAGGCATGATTCAAGTGGGGAAAAATGGAAAGACTTTAATTGATTATCAATTATACAATGCGCATTTGGCGGGGATCGAGGAAGTGATGTTGCTATTGCACCCTACGGATTCGGTGAGTCAGGAATATTGCGAGTCGTTGATGGCGAAAGATGCTTGTTGGGGTTTAGAGATTGTCTTTGCACGTCAACAAATTTATCCTGACCGCGAAAAACCTGCGGGAACTTCAGATGCGGTTTATCAGGCTTTGATGCAGCATGCGGATTGGCAAAAGGGCCGCGTGATTGTGTGTAATTCAGATAATTTATATAGTGTGAATGCGTTGAAAACCTTGTGGAATTCGGATGAGACTCAGGCATTGATTAGTTATCATCGGGATAGTTTATTGTATCCGGCAGAACGTATTTCGGCATTTGCTTTAATAAGGACGGATGCGGAGGGTTATTTATTGGAGATTATAGAGAAACCTACGAAAGAGCAGGCTGATGAATTAATGGCTCAATTAGGCCGTTTGGGGGTGAGTATGAATATTTTCGTGTTTGAAGCGAGTGCATTCTTGCCTTATTTAGAAAAAACACCTTTTCATCCTGTGAGGAATGAAAAAGAATTGCCCACCTCGGTGGCTATGTACGGCGAAGGAACTGGCAAAGGCTTTTTTGCGATACCATTGGCTGAAAATGTCCCCGATTTGACCAGTAAAGAAGATATTTTAGTGATGCAAAAATATTTAGAGGAGACGTATGGGGAGTTTTAGGTAAAAAGTATAACTAGGTAATAGGTATTACCTAATACCTATTACCTAAAACCTATTACCTAATACTTATTACCTAAAACTCCCCATACGTCTCCTCCAAATATTTTTGCATCACTAAAATATCTTCTTTACTGGTCAAATCGGGGACATTTTCAGCCAATGGTATCGCAAAAAAGCCTTTGCCAGTTCCTTCGCCGTACATAGCCACCGAGGTGG
>CAIVPF010000098.1 GCA_903907745.1 uncultured Cytophagaceae bacterium
ACCCGAAGGGCGGGACTTTTACCACAAAACTTGATTTGAAAAACTAATGTTTGATTAACCACTAAATTGTCTTTGGAACACGAAACCCAGCCTTTTGAGTAGGTGCTGTTGTGCGCTGCCCTTCTATTTATTTAATTGATTGTCATTGAATTATTCGTTTAGCCCAAGAGGTGTTAATACTGTCGTTCCGAAATGTTGAATAGAACCATTGTCCTCATTGTATTGATATGGAACTTTGTCAAATTCATCCCAAGCGTCTTGTAAAGCAACTAAGTACTCTGTCGTTATAATTGGCGTTCCGAAGTCAACGCCTTTTGGATTTAAAAACATTCTCTCTAACCATTGCCGTGCTGTTGTTGCAGCAATGTTGTCAGGATAATGAGAAAATTCAAAATAGGTAGAAAGCAATAAGTCAAGTAGTCTCCTTCTAAATCGTACAGAAATTTTTGAGTTGTCAGCCTGACAGATAGAATGTACACACCAACCCAAACATCTGATAGTATCAATGACACGATTGTTTACTTCTTGTTCTTTTGCCAAATCAAGCCAGTCAGTCATTATAGAGAATTGCTCGTAAATCATTTTGTGAGCAAACGATGGGTATTCTGAATCTCCGTCATAATCATTTGGTGTTGGAATGATTTCAATTAGAAGGTCAGTAAAGTGTCTGAAATAAAATAACCACATGTGCCACTCGCTATTACGGTAAATAGTTTCTCTTACCATATAGTTGAAGTAAACAATAGCGATGTATATTTTTTGACTCCAAAGTTCAGATTCTAAATCGTGGTCATACTTCCTTATTAAAAACTCCTTTTGTTCTGTGTCATGTTTCAGTGATTTAACTGCTCCCTCGCCAACAGGATACCAAACATAATTGTCTGCTGATGCTTTCGTATGTGCAAATAGTGAAAACAAAATTGGGATGTCATAATTCTCGTTCATTTCTAAAACCGATGAATTCCTTCCATTCATGATTTTTAATTCTTGAATGAACAATTGGTTCTTGTTTTCAAATAAGCATTCAATAAAAAGTTTAACAAGGTCTTCGTTTGAAGATTCTTTGGTTTCCATTCCACTAAAAGCTGTTGCAAAAAGTTCAGGGTATTTGTTTGCTGACTTACGAACAAAATTTTCGTTTTGAATTATATGCCCATAAACCCAAGAAGCAAATAAAACTCTGTGAGGCTTTACTAATTTTTCGTATGCTTTATCTTTATCAGTTTTTCTTCTCAATATTATGTCAATGCTTTCTTTTTGTGGAAGGTGTGAAATCCCTTGAAGATATTTTTTGATGTCATCAACGTGGTACTTGCTTATGTAGTTCACTAAAAGGTCAATCTCATTTTCTTTCAAATAAGTTTCATAAAGTGAAATCGTGTTTTTTAAACGGCTCGGAGAAAAGTAACCGAAACTAACTTTGATGATAGGATAGAAAATAATAGTTAGAGATAGAATGTAAGCCCAGGTTGAACTTGGTAGCCCTTTGTCAATTGTAAAAATAGACAGGCACGGAAACCAGTTAGCCATTAGCCAGTCAAATGACATCAAGTAATGAATTAGGAAAAGAGATGCTATCAAAATACCGAGTTCAAACCTTGAAAAGAAAAGTAAAATGAATCGCCTTTCTTTACTGGGAATAATTGCCCCAACGGCAAGAGCTAAACCTAATATTGTAAGAAAGTCCGATGTCTGCATTTGTCGTTATAGTTGCTTTTCTGTTTGTTCAAATCTCTTAAGTCTAATGATTAAGCTGTCTCAATAGGGTTGCTTGTAACGGTTTGCCGCTTTGCGAAGGTGGGGATTTTCAGCACTAAACTTCATTAGATGCACGAAACCCCCGCTTTTGCAAAACGGCTGTTACCAGCTGTATTTTTATTCTCTAAAACCTGTTGCTCTAAAATCATTACCCGTAATTTCGCTTGAAATTTCGTCTATAAATTGAAGCGGTGATTTATTAATAAATTCAGTTAATAACCAACTATGATTTTTTTCTAAATGTTTGACAAGTGCTTGTGGTTCATATCTTGCCATTTCACTTAATCTATGCATAGTAGCAAAAATTAAAACTAAATTACTTCTGTCAATAATATGAGTTGATAAATTTGTTCTTTTTATATACCAAAGATTATTTGGACCATAAATTGTTCTTAGTTGTTTCCTAATTTTATTATGGTATCTCGTCAAGTCTGTTAAACTATCACTTGTAGGTTGATTTCTTGTACAATTCCATTTAAAAGTTTTATTTCTACGTATAACATAGAAGTTTGTGTTGTCATATTTTTTATCAAGTCCAAAACCAACTAAATTTCCATAGGTTCTATTATTACTGTGTTCGCTTTCGAGTTGTGTTTCAAACCATCCAACTTTTCTAGACTTGTCATAAACATATCTAGGATTAATAATTGGTACAAAAAGTTCTGGATACGAAGGACTTGGAAAAGTTAGTTGAAATGCTCTGTGAATGAAAGATAAATTGTAAAAAATATCTTTTATAGTAAATGCAGGCTCATTGTTTTTTATCGGTTCACCAAGATAAGCACATAATCCTGACAACACTCCTTTCGGCTTAATAGTAAGAGTCTCGTTTTGCAAAACAAATTGACCATCTTTACTTTTGCCAGTTACTCCGTGTTTTAAATTAAAATTTTGTTTTTTATATTTCAGTAGTGCTTTAGTAGCATTTAAAAAACAGTAATAAATTGTCAATGGTGATGAAACAATTGATAACGATTTGGATGCTTCATAAAAATTCCTAGCTTGTTCCCAATAAAATAATGCTTCTTCTGCTTCTTTGGATTTGTCTTGTTTTAAAAAGATTTCAACATAACTCCAAGTAGAGTCAGTGAGTATTGTTTTAGATGTAAAATTTGGATTATGATGTGCTTTTTTTAATACAACTTCACTTTTTCCAACTTGAATTGTTTGTCTACTTGTCCTGTCCTTAACTTTTTCCTGTAAGTCTTTAAGTCTGATTTCAGCTTTTTCAATTCGGGCCTTTAATTTTATTGTAGGGTCTGTCTTCTTTGCCATTTTTGGTCTCGATGTTTTTATTTAATATAGCTGGTAACTCATTTATACCGGCCATAAAATTGCTCTAATCCACCCAATAAGGGTTGGCTTTGTGCCATAATAACCTCAGGTATTTAAATTAGATAATTTATGATAAAAATATTACAAATCATCAAAAGGGCTTTTTATTTGTTGAATACTTTTCGTGCTAAGCTGCGTATATATTTCAGTTGTTTTGCTAAGCTATGCCCTAATAATTCCTGTATATAGCGTAAATCTGTTCCAATTCTAATAAATGGGTCGCATAGCTGTGCCTTAGCCATAGTTAACTTACAGGTTTATTTATTCTTGGTTTTGTTAATACCTGTTTTAATACATTAGATAAACTGCGTTCATCCTATTTTGTATGTTCATTTTGGCCCTCAAAAAACCAAGTTTTGGGTTTATAGCCAAAATCATATTGGCGGAGCATTTCTAATATTTTTGGAGATCAAGGAGCAATTCTGTCTTTTTTACCTTTGCTTTGGCGGATAATGACAATTCCTTGTAAGTGTCCCTAAATAACAGACAGTTTTTAATCGAACGACTGCTTCCTATAAATTTTATTGGTTGATTTCCATCGTGGAATTAGTCGTATAAGGATAGAAGAATCTATTTTATACGCAATTGTCATTTTTATGTTTTAAAAATGACTTTTGGAATAGCTTGTACAAAAAAAAAGACGCCTGCGCGTCTCTTTTCCCAATTAACATGTGATTTTATTAGGGCAAGGTATTGCGTTTATAAGCTCTTGGATACGAAACAAGTAAGTATACGATTTCACCTTTTGTATCCACTTGGTCACCCACTAATAATAAACCAGTTACATGGGGTGCGGCCATGGAAGTGCCACTTAAATAAGCATAGGAGCCCTTAGATACTAAATATGTCGAATATATACTCATCCCAGGCGCGATGTAATCAATCGGTTCCGGCCTGCCAAAATTCGAAAAACTGGCCGCAAAAGCAGGTTTCGTGTACACATTATCATGTGCCGCAATCGTATAAATATTAGGGCCATTAATATGCCCCGGGGAATATAAATTCGCATCATCCCGATTATTACCCGCCGCAATCACAAATTTTACCCCCTTGTTTTTAGATGCATAGAGTACAGCGTCATCTAAGGCGGTGGATAGGTCGCTGCTCCAACTTAAATTGGCCACATCCCCCTTCACCCCTTTTTCCGCTACATAATTAATACCTGCAATCACCGCCGAGGTACAACCTCGCCCCGTGGAATCCAATACCCTCACCGGAATCACCGGATATCCTGCTGCCACTCCTATGACACCATCTTTATTTTTAGTGGCTCCAATAATCCCAGCCACATGAGTTCCATGGCCATTGTAATCTAATTTATCAGGTTGCCCAAACTTATCCGTAAAAACAGAGAAGCCTAATTTGAAGTTGACATTCAAATCAGGATGATTATCAATCCCAGAATCAATTACCCAGGCCCGGTGCGTAGTATCCTTCGGATTAAATTCAGTATACCCACCTACACTCATAATTCCCGGCGGAATGGCTTCTACAGGTGCGGTGCTATTTTTTACGGGTATTGGCTCTGAGGATGGGCTACCTTCCAACGTAATGACTTGATCTATTTCGATATAGGCAACTTCCGAATCTGTAGCGATTTTATCAGCAATGGTCTTTGAAATATTAGCAGCAAAACCCAAAATAGAATGGCCAAAATAAAAATAAATATTCGTTTCTAGCTGCCCATTATCCTTCATTAAAGCCACGGCTTTCGCTTTTACATTGGCCAAATTATTCCGGTATTTCACATTTTCCTTGAAGACGATGATGTAACTGTTTGGAATGGTACGAGAAGCATTCCCTGGACCCGTAAGTGGATTCGTGGTTTTTGGAACCAAATTATCATTTGGCTCTAAATTGGCGACAGTGCATCCTGACATGATACATATGCCTGTAATTCCAATGAACCCTATCGTTTTTAAAAAATGGAAACTCATTTTTTTATTGGATGCACTCATTTTGTTTTTAAAATTCCAAACACATCGGGTAATTTGAATCAATTTTTGAAAAAATTCCTATTGATTCTCAATAAACCGCAATAATTTTTTTTGTAAAAATCAAAGAGCCGAAATAAGCAGCCGAAACTGTTTTAATTTCAAAAATTTAGATTTTTAACAGCCATAACAAAACAAATCTAACCGAAAAAAGTGATTTAAATCACTAATAGGCAATATATTGGGGGAAAAAGATGTACCGATTTAGATAAAAAAAAAGTACATGTTAGCCGATTATGCTTTTGAAGATATCAGTCAAAGGAATTTTCAAGAAATGACAGATTTGGTAGATTTGGTAAATGCTTGTATTGATTTTACCTAATTCGATACGATTGAGCTGGGAATAATCGATTTCTGCTTCATGAGCCAACCTTTCTAAAGTTAATCCTTGTTTTATGCGCTCCTCACGAATCTTTTCGCCTAACCGTATACATACTTGTTCCTTGGATAACTTCATTGTGCAAATTTTTGTTTTCAATCCTACATAGGCAAGAGCATATTTGCCACATATCCATTTAAAACACAATATCACACAAAACGAAGGTAATTATTTTTAAATTATCAACTCAAAATAAGTTAATTTTTGAACTCATGTTTTAACAGGTTAATATTAAATCATGGTAATTTCTCAATTAATCCAATAGCGCTGAAATCGCAGCATCTCCCATCCTCGCATGCGTCGGTATCGGATTTAACGTGTTATATGCCGCTAATTCTTGCGCACTTAAAAGGGTTTTACTTTCCTGGAAATTACCCTGTGCATCCTGAATCCTAGAAAGATGTAATCCCAAATGCTTCGCCACAAAGGGATACATCGCCATTCGTTTATTCGGACCATAATCATGGACATCTTTGGCTAAATGTACTTGTTCAAGTTTACTTGCCTGTCCATACAAGGCATAAATTTTTTGCATAAAGGGATATTCCACCAGTGGCGTATTCGAGGTCCAATCCGCCCCATCCGATATCATGATCATGGGCCTAGGTGCCGTCAGCGCCGCTATTTCCACATTATTCGTCTGATACGTATCCCCTTTCTTATGAATCGGCATACCGCTTTCACAATTGCAGCCCCCAAAAAAATGTGCCGAAATCATCACACAGGGAATCGATACGCTAATCCTGGGATCCAAGGCCGCCAGTAAAAAACTCTGTGTTCCTCCCCCACTTTCCCCTGTAATTCCGATGCGCTTCGCATCCACCCCTCTTTGCTCCATTAAAAAGTCCAAGGCCCGAACACTATTGATCGTTTGTAATTTCAAAGATTTTTTAATGTCATGCGAACATTGTTTGGAATCGCCATAGCCCAACATATCCCACGTAAATACCACCGCCCCCATTTTCGCCAAATTCGCACAACGCACCTGTGTCTGTTCACGCATCCGGCCTTCCGCCTTTCCATCATGCCCATGTGGACACAAGATACCCGCATAGGATTTCTCCTCGAGGGTCGGTCGATATAAATTCCCTGTCACAAATACCCCCGGCAAACTCTCAAAATATACATTTTCCACCGTATAGCCATCCATTACACGCTTGCTGTGTATCACCGCTTGACTTTTGGGTCTTGGAGGTAATTCCTTTAATTCCATGCCTGATTTTATCTGCGCACGGATTTTTTCAGCACGCGATTTCCAGGATTTGAGGTCGGTAGGTACATGCGCGGACAAAAACGCCGCCCCCTGTGCCTCCGTGAAATATTTACCCCTACATAAATCCGCCGTCTGTGCTTTGGCCATCTCAGGAATCAATAAGGTACAAAGGATTAGAACATATATCTTTTTCATATAAATTAACAAATTAAGATTTTACCCGTTCTCCCCTCTTTTTCATAGGCCTCAATGGCCTCTTTAAATTGGTCCAAGGGATATTTGGCCTGAATGTCTACTTTCACTTCTTGACTCACTAAATAACCAAATACCGACTTCATCGCCCGTTGAATCCCCTCTGCACCTAATTGTTCCCACCATGAACTCAACCACCAACCTTCAATTTTCAATTTTTTAAATATCAACAGCCCCGAATGCAAAGGAATCGGTGTTAAACTCAATAATCCAAACACATACATCGTTCCTCCTACCGCTAAGCAACTTAGCGCCTTTGCCCCTTGATCCCCACCTACCGCATCAAATACCGCCTTCACCCCTTCCGGAGCCCAAGCTTTCAATACCTTTCCCAGGTTTTCTTCTTCTACATTAACGACACAATTCGCCCCCAATGCGATCAAAACCGCTTTTTGCTCATTTCTTCTCACCGTACATGCCACTAGAATACCTTTTTTGGCCGCCATCTGAATGACTAATTTTCCCCAAGCAGAGGCTCCTGCAGTAATCAATAAATGATCTCCCGCCTGAAGTCCACTGGTTTCCAACATCCCATAGGCCGTAAATGGATTCACAAAAGCCTGGCAAGCAATCTCATCCGACATCCCCTCGGGCACCGGAATCACGCCCTTCGCCGGCAAACATATATATTCCTTCCAAGTTCCCACCGTCGTAAATATCACCCGAGTCCCGATGGGTAAGAACCCCGCATCATCACTTTCCTCCACGATACCTACGGCCTCAAAGCCGGCCGAAGAGGGTAATTGGGGCGTAATGCCATATAATCCCTGGACAAACATAATGTCAGATGGGTTGATGTTGCGCGCCAAGACTTTGACGAGGACCTCATGTGGTTTCCGAATCGGCATCGCTGCTTCCTCGATAAAAAGCACGTCCTTGGGTAAACCTGTTTGATTAAAAATTACCTGTTTCATCCGCGTAAATTACCATAATTATTTTTTAAATTGTTTAAAATTTTTCAAAAAATGAATCCATTTTTATTAACGGGCCAAGTCGCCTTAATTACCGGAGCAAGTAAAGGGATCGGTTTAAGCATTGCCGAGTATTTTGCCGCAGCTGGCGCCAAGGTCGTGATTAGTAGTCGGGACCAAGCAAGCCTCGACCAATTAGCCGCCGATTTAAACCTGAAAGGCTATGATGTAACCGGCATCGCCTGTCATGTAGGGAAAATGGAGGCTTTGGAGGTGTTAGTCCAAAAAACCATCGAGCGCTACGGTGCCTTGGATATTTTAGTAAATAATGCCGCCACGAATCCGGTCTTCGGCCCCATCCATGATACGACATTGGATGCCTTTGATAAAATCATGCAGGTGAATCTGAAAGCACCTTTCCAATTAATGCGCCTTTGTCTTCCTTATCTTCAAGCATCTACGAATGCGTCCGTCATTAATATCAGTTCTGTCGGCGGTCTTTCCCCTGAAGCCGGTTTAGGCATGTACAGTGTCAGCAAAGCGGCCCTAATTTCCATGACGAAAGCTTTTGCCAAAGAATGGGGTGGCATGAATATTCGTGTGAATGCCATTTGCCCTGGATTAATTAAGACCAAATTCTCTGAAGCACTTTGGACAAATGAAGCCATCCTCAATCACATGATGAAGGCTTTGCCCATCAAACGCATGGGAACCCCAGAAGAAATCGCCGCCGCTGCTTTGTATTTAGCTGCACCGGCCGCCGGATATACGACCGGTGCTGTTTTGACGGCCGATGGAGGTTTTACAATTTAAATAATACACATGTTAGTCGAACAATACCGAGCTTTTTTAGCCAAGCATCTCTATCCCATCGAAAAGGAAATCATCTATGGTTCCTTACGCTCATATCTCCCTGCCTTGGCCGCATTGCGTGATTTGGCCAAAAAAGAGGGCTTATTTGCTCCGCATCTTTCCAAGCAGGAAGGTGGCTTAGGCTTGAATTTGGTTGAATTCGCCGAAATATCAGAAGTATTGGGCACAAGTCCTTTAGGACATTATGTGTTTAATTGCCAAGCGCCGGACATCGGCAATATGGAATTAATGCATCAATTTGCCTCAGAGGACTTAAAATCAAAATATTTACATCCTTTACAGCGCGGGGAAATTCGGAGTTGCTTCTCCATGACCGAACCCGAACACGCCGGAAGTAATCCTGTTCACATGTCCACCACCGCTATTCGTGATGGAGATTCCTATCTCATCAATGGCCATAAATGGTTTACCACCGCCGCCGACGGCGCATCCTTTACCATCGTCATGGCCTTGACAGATCCCGATCATGAAAATCCCTACCAACGGGCTTCCATGATTTTAGTGCCTTTGGATACGCCGGGCTATCGGCTGATTCGCAACATCCCCATCATGGGCGATGTAGGCGAGGATTATTTATCCCATGGCGAAGTGGAATTTAAGGATTGTCGGGTGCCTGTTTCCAATTTGATCGGAGCAGAAGGGGCCGGATTTACTTTGGCCCAAGTTCGTCTCGGTCCAGGCCGCATTCATCATTGCATGCGTTGGATCGGTATTTGCGAACGAGCCATGGAGCTCATGTGCCGCAGGGCGATGGAACGGGAATTACATCCAGGAAGGTCATTGGCGACCCAGCAAAGCATCCAACATTGGATCGCCGAATGTGCCGCTGACATCAAAGCCTCCCGATTACTCGTCCTCGATACCGCCCAAAAAATCGAATCCCATGGCGCCAAAGCCGCCAAGGAAGATATTTCCACCATCAAATTCTTTGTTTCGAATGTCCTCTTGAAGGTTTTGGATCGTGCCATTCAGGTCCACGGGGCCTTAGGCATTACGGACGATACGCTGCTTTCTTTTTGGTATCGCCATGAACGAGGTGCTCGAATCTATGATGGACCGGATGAAGTGCATAAAACGGTGTTGGCCAAAAGCATCATGAAAAAATATGTTTGATTCTTTGCCACCGTATTTATCGGAACATCTAGGTCTTGCCTGTGATGATTTACAAATCACGGCTTTTGCGGGTGGATTCTCCAATCTGACCTATGCCATTTCCTGCAAGGCTTTTACTTACGTCTTACGCCGGCCGCCTTTGGGAAATAAAATTTCCAAAGCCCATGACATGGTGCGTGAATTCAAGGTTTTAAAGGCTTTGGAAAAAGCAGGCTATACGAAAATGCCACGTCCTATTTTGCTTTGTGAGGATGAAAGCATCATCGGGGCGCCGTTTTTTCTCATGGAACAGGTGGAAGGGCGGATTATTCGCAATAAAATGCCCGCGGATCTTGGGCCCTCTTTTTTTCGCAAATTATCGGAGCAGTCCATGGATGTGCTGATTGAATTGCATCAATTGGAACTCGATCAATCTGGTTTATTAGCCTTAGGAAAACCGGAAGGGTATGTGAGTCGCCAAGTGGATGGCTGGTCCGAACGCTATCAAAGAGCAAAAACGGATGATTTACCAGATTTGGAACAGGCCTTTGTTTGGTTGAAAGATCATTTACCCGCCCATTCCTCCGTTGCCTTTATTCACAATGATTTCAAATTTGACAATTTGGTTTGTTCTTCCGATGCTAATGTCTTGGCCGTCTTGGATTGGGAAATGGCGACGATCGGTGATCCCTTGATGGATGTGGGAACGACCTTGGCCTATTGGGCCGAAGCAGGCGATGTCGATATTTTAAAAATGTTTAATTTAAGTTATGTAGAAGGGAATTTTAGTCGGGCAGAATTAGTGGCCTATTATGCCTCCAAAACGTCTATTGACATGAGCCATATCCTTTTTTACTATGTATTTGGCCTTTGTAAGGTGGCGGTGATTGCCCAACAAATTTATCAACGCTATGTCCAAGGTTTTGCCTCCGACACCCGTTTCGCTGTCTTAAACCAAGTAGTTAAAGCCTGCGGGGAAAAAGCACAATTCAGTATTCAACATCAAAAGATCTAATATGGAAATCAACATCGTATGTATTTTAGGCGCCGGAACTTTAGGCAGTCGAATCGCTTTACAAGCCGCTTTATCTGGATATTCTGTGCGCGTGTTTGATATTCATGAGCAGGCTTTGGAAAGTTCTAAAAAGGTGATGGTGAAGATATTGCGTCAACTCAGCCTTCCCTCCCAAGCCCTCGAATCCATTCTATTTACCACCGACCCATCTATCGCCGTAGCAGATGCCGATATCATTTCCGAAAGTGTCACGGAGGATTTGGCCTTGAAACGCATGGTTTGGGCGCAGTTTGGGGCCCTTGCCCCAGAGAAAACGATTTTCACGACGAATACCTCCTATCTTTTACCTTCTCAGATTGCGGATGCAAGTGGTCGGCCCGCTCGTTTTTGTGCCTTTCACTTTCATGATGTCTTTTATTCCAAAGTCGTGGATATCATGCCACATCCAGGATCAGATCTTGATTTGGAATCTATTTTAATGGAATTTGGTCGAAAATTAAACCAGGTACCCGTGGTCGTTCGGAAGGAAAACCATGGCTATATCTTTAATGCGATGTTATTAGCCTTTATTGGTGCGGCGGGAAAATTACGTACGAAGGAAGTCGCGAGCATCGAGGACATCGATAAATCTTGGATGGTGAATTTCCATATGCCTATGGGACCTTTTGGGATTATTGATTCCATCGGTTTGGATACGGCCTGGCATGTCACGCATGGATTGGAGGATCCAGCTTCTCAGGCTTTTGCGGCGCTGTTAAAAACTTATATCGATGCGGGTAAATTAGGCGAAAAGAGCGGAGAAGGATTTTATACCTACCCCGCTCCATCGTATCGGAATCCTGAATTTTTGAATTAATTATTCTGGGTGATATACTTTTTCAGCCGTTTTTAGCACCTCGTTTTTATCCAAGGTCATATGTTTAGTTTTCTGAGCTTGGTATAATGCGCGCTGGTCCGCGAAATGTGGACTATTCGGATTCGAACTTGCCCCAAAGGTATTCACAGTCTCTATCATCGGAAGCCCTCCATCTTTGGGAAATTTCACAAAACCGATATACGCATCGCCACTGACCATGTAGCGTGTGCCGTCTTGATTCGGTTTACTCATTACGGCAGCTAATACATCGGGCATTCCGCCTTGGGGCCATTGTTGATCCCCGCGCGCTAATTTTTGGACATCACCCAGCGTCAAATCGATCCGGCCATGGCTTTTCATTAATTCATCATGAATATGCTGAAAAACGGCTACCCCTTGCTCGATGGTCAAGGTATCCTGGCTGCGATTCTTCATCGTTTTCGAGATTTGATAATAGGCCAAATTATAGACCAAAGCCCCTTTGCTATCTGGATTTGTCACATGATCCCAAGATTTCAGGGATTGAATTAATGGCGCCAAATGCGGATGCTTTTTCTCATCTACCATAAATAAGGAATCCGACGCATATCCATAGGGATAAAGGATTTTAGCGGGTAATTGACGATCGAATTTAATACGCTTTAAATCCTCCCAGGAAATCTTATCATAGCTGTCGAGTAAATCCTTTGCGCGCCGACTCCGGTTATTGTGATACATTTCATAGCCATCATTCGGATCGAAATTCGCTGGATTTAAATTCTCCTTTTCATCGGTGGCCATAAAAGGCGAATGGTTCGTGTTGAACAAATAACCCGCCTTTGGATTTACGTGCTGTGGTAGTGCGTCAAAAGGCTTGAATGTCGTCCATAAGGTAGCTCGGGTATTTCCGGGAAGCGTGGAGGCCCAATTGTATTTTTTATCTGGATTCCGATAAGGCATTTTTCCATTGGAGACATAGAAAATATTATCTTCTTTGTCGACATACATGATGTTAAACATCGCCAAATGGTTTTGTTGCAATGCCGCTTTAAATTCCGTAAAATTTTTCGCACGGTTCATCGCGTACCATTGTCCCAGGGCGCCGGCATCCATCAACGAAGGTAGTCGTAGCGCAAAGAAGCCGCCGTCCGGGCTTTGAACCGTAGGTCCATAGATGGATTCATAGCCCATTTTGCTGAGAGGAATGGGAATGCCTTTGATATGTAGTTTAACTTTTCGTTTGATAAGTGGAAGCCATTCACCATCCACGAGGTATTGATTGGGATGTTTTTTGTCGGTTTGTAATTGATACACATCAATCTTATCCTGCATATTCACCGTATGTGCCCACGCTATATTCGGGGAAGTGCCATGGAAAATAAGCGGTGCTCCTGGGAAAAGGCCGCCTAACATGTTCCAGCCTTCTTCGCTTTGCACGTGTGCTTCATAGAATGCGGTAGCACCTTCGATGGGTTGATGGGCATTAATCACGAGCATCGGTTCGCCGGACGCAGATTTGTTGCTTTTAATGGCGAAAGCATTGCTTCCTTCGCCGGTGAAACCGGGTAATTTTGCGATGGAGCCATTTAAGATTTTTGGAAGCGTTCGTTCTACGCCACAAAACACGGCCACCGAAAACATGGTGGTGGCGATGTAATCGCGAATGTCGATGGGAAATACGTGTTTATTAAGGACTTCTTTGGGGTGCTGTTTGCCATAGGCTTCGAGACCCATTAAATAACCTTGGATGAGTTGAAGAAATTTTGGATCCATGGAGGTGATTTGTTGGTCCACCACCTTCCGCGTATTCAGCAGGCCAAAGACAAAATCCACCGGAGCCCCGCCTTTTCCTAAATAGGTACTTAATTTTCCTTTTCCCGTTAGGATTAGCGTTTGAATCGTTTTAAAATCATCTTCCGCATGCGCCCAAGCGAGGCCGTAGGCTACTTCAGGGTCTGTGGGCGCGAAAATATGCGGAACGCCATAGGAATCTCGGGCGATGTTGATTTGATCGACCCGAATGCTAGGCGGATTGGGAATTTGGGCAAATAAGGATAGACTGAAACAAATAAGACTTAGACTGAAAAAAAACTTCATCGTGTTATTTTAGATTTGGATTAGAAATGAGGTTAGCGAATAAACGCCAAGCCCCGGGCACGCCCGCAGGTAGTTCGCGATAAAATACCAAACCTGTATAGGTAAACGTTCCTTTGCCATATTTTGTTACCAAAATATTTCCTTTATTTAATTTTTCCTCAGGATCCGTGAAACCTAATGGGAATTCATAATGTGAATCTTCGGATTCTCCGGTGTAAATACTCCGTTCTTGAACCCAGTCTGCGAAGTCAGCCTCCGTGATTTTATTTGGGGATGTAAATAGGCGGTGTGTAGTGATTAAAAATTCAGGTTTTGCATCTTCACGGGTGATGCGGTTGCGGCCAATCTGCATCGGATAAGGTGCCAATGCACTTTTCATCGGTCCTAAAAAACTGGCTGTATTGTATTGAACCACATAATTTCCGCCATTTTCCACATATTTCATGAGTTCGGGATAGGCATTTTCCATGAAATCGAGCGTATTATGTGCCCGAACGCCGGTTAGAACCGTGTTGTATTTGGCCAAATTTGTCGCTTTTAAATCATTTTCTTTGAGAAAATCAACTTGATAGCCCATTTGCACCAAAGCCTCAGGGACCTTATCCCCCGCCCCTTTAATATAACCGATGCGCGTTCCTTTTTTAATTAAATCGATGTGCAAAATGTCCAAATTCACCGCGCTAAAATACCTTTGCGTAGGAATATGGGGATATTCAATGGTGATCATTTCCAAGGAATCGACCCAAGCGCCTGTTTGTGTCTGATAAAAAAGTTTCAGGCTTTGATGAATCTTGCCTGATTTACTGATCAGATTTTCAGCAAAAAGCAATTCGATCGTTTTCTTTTCTCCTTTTTTCAAGCCCTTTCCGAGGTCAAATTTTCCGAGGGAAGTATTTTCCTGATTTCGCACCTCGACGCTCCCCGCACTTAATTTACTGAGGGCCGTGATGGTCAATGGAATCGATTTTTTCAGGTTTGATTTTTGGGGCAATAAAACGAAGGGGGCGCCAACTTGGAAAATGGTCTTCGGGCTTATCGCAATCGGCTGATAAATTTCCCCTTTAACAGGATCTACGATCATTTCCTCCACCGATTTCTCCATGCTAAATAAACTTCCATCGATGCTGAATTCGGCTTTAACGAGGATGGCTGGGTCGACGAAGGATTGCCCAATTTTTTGTTGGTCGTCAACCTCAAAATGTCCAATGGCCTTTGTTTTTTTAAACCAATAGGGTTGGCTAATCGCTTGATTCGCCACGATACTACGCGTAAAACCGTATTTTTTATACGATTGAATGCTTGCAGCGAGGAGGCTATCTTTTTCTGCGAGGGAAATATGTAAATTCTTGATTTGTATCGGAGCGCGGGCGATAAATTCCGTTTTAATTTTCACCGAATCGCCCTGTGCGATGATGCCCGTGTTTGTGGTGGCATTTAAATGTATTCCTGCGGCTTTGATGACCCAATCATTAATTTGCTTGACTTTTCGATTTCGCAAAGTGGAAGTTGGTAGCGCCTCAATGCGTTTTTTTAACACAATCATGTCCGGAATCAGGCTATGAATTTCATCCACTTTGGCTTTGGCGATGAGTTGGTCGATTTGTTGGGCTATCCCCTCCCCGCCCGGAATCCGATTCCAGGAAGCATCCACGCCATCCCAAAGTAAATTTTTAGGTGTATCTCCCGCCAAAGTCACGAAATATTCCATGTTTTTGGCACGATCCAC
Organism: uncultured Cytophagaceae bacterium; assembly: GCA_903907745.1. Classification (GTDB taxonomy): domain Bacteria; phylum Bacteroidota; class Bacteroidia; order Cytophagales; family Spirosomataceae; genus Aquirufa. The sequence goes on from CAIVPF010000098.1 coordinate 15,481, forward strand.
GGCGAAACCGAATCCTTGGCTTTTGTGTTGGCTACGACTATAGGCCGCAATTTCCCCGGTGCTCTGACCTAAGGCAGGTAAATAATCACCGATTTCAAATTTAAATTGGTCTTCACTTACTGTCGAATTTGCTGAACCTGGAAAGCGAAAGGTATTCCATAAAAGTCGTTTGGCTTGCCATATTTCGACCCCTTGTTTTAATTGTTCAGGAAATTGTTTCGGATCTGCAGCGGCCTTAAAGGCTTCAATCGCCAATACCGCGGAGGCGCTGTGATGCCCGTGTCCGGCTCGAGCATCCGGCGGAAACCGCGTGAAAATGATATCTGGCCTGGTTTTACGGATTACCCAAACTAAATCAGACAGGATTAGATTTCGATCCCAAAAGCTTAAGGCTTCTTGTGTGGATTTCGAAAATCCAAAATCAAAGGCCCTTGAAAAATACTGATTGGCTCCATCGATGCGACGCGCAGCTAATAATTCTTGGGTCCTGATCACGCCTAAGGCGATTCCTTGTTCGTCCCCAATTAAATTTTGTCCTCCATCTCCACGGGTACAAGCGAAATAATTGGTTTCCCATTTTTGTTGCTGTGCGAACCAGGTAAGCATATGCGTGCTTTCGTCATCTGGATGGGCGGCGACATGCAAGACAGAACCTAAGACTTTTAGGGCTTTTAAGTCTTCGTAGAGTTGGGCTGAATTTTTTTGTTGGCCCATTCCCACAAAGGATAATAGGCTTAGGGCGAATAGTATAGTTTTATGCATGGTGAGGATGTGAAGAAAAGCCCTCCAGGTTTAGCTGAAGGGCTTTGAATTAATTGTCCCAGTTGTCCGTCCGGAATAAGTTTACGGGCAGGCCTTCCCGACTAAACAGGTTCGGCATGTCATCATTTTTAAATGCGTAGCGAACAGCTATTGGATTTGGTACCTCAGGACTCGAAACGACTAAGGAAGTTCCGTCGATTTTCCCCTGCGCCGGATGAAATACTTTATCTTCTCCGGCGATCATTAAATGACTAGGATCTGCGCCGTCTTTGGTCATGAGTTTACCATTTAATTCCTTGAAATAGACCCGTATTTTGCCCTTTTCCACTTTCAAGCGGTCATATTTAGGGTAGAAAATAGGACCGGCCTCTTGGCCATAATGTTTCACTAAGGCCAAATTCGCGAAACGAGTGGCCACTTCTACTTTGATGGTCGGGTGAATATTCGTTACATCGGGCACTAAATCCGTTAAAACGACCATGGCAGTATTTTCCATTTTCAGGTTTTCGGTTTGTGCCTCGCGTAATTTGGCACCGAAATTATGGTCGCCATATTTCGAATAAGGAGCGATTTGTGCAAAGTAAAAAGGAATATTTTTCTTAAATGCGCTACGCCAATTTAGAATTAAATCGTTCATTAATTCGGTATAGGAACCGTATTGGCCCACATTGCTTTCGCCTTGGTACCACAATACCCCAGCAATATTATAATTCACAATGGGTGCAATCATCGCATTGTAATTTAGTCCGACGGTATTGACACTATTTCCAATCGCTTTTACAAAATGCGGTTTTTTCATCACGGTATCGCGCGCGACCCAGACTTCTGCCCGAGTTCCACCCCAATTGGAACTAATAAGTCCCATAGGAACCTTTAATTGTTGGTTCAATTTTTTTCCAAAGAAATACCCAATCGCTGAAAATGCCTTCATGTCCGTCGGATTACATACGACCCATTTTGCGCGTACATCGTCTTGTGGATAATTAGACGTGGATTTTGGGATATAAAAGAAGCGCAAATCCTCATTGGTAGCATTTGGCATTTCGTCCAATGATTCTTGGAGGTTCTGCGTGCCGCTCCATTCCATATTGCTTTGACCGGAAAATACCCAGACTTCACCAAACACCACATCTTTCACCTTTAGGCTGTTACCATTTGTTGTAAAGCTGATTTCGTGTTTGCCTCCTGCGGCGGGTGTGGCTACTTGGATAGCCCAGCGACCTAAAACGGCCCTGGCCGTATACCGAGTGGTATCCCAATCGACCCGAATATCCACGCGTTCTGTCGGATTGGTTGTCCAGCCCCAAAGGGTGACTTTGGTTTTTTGTTGGAGTACCATATGGTCTCCGATAATCGCCGGTAATTGCACATCAGCCTGTACATAAAAGGCTAATAGGCTAAATAAAAGAATTAATTTTTTCATTATAGGTTTATTTTAATAAGTCACGTGACCAAGGTTGGCGATACGGTCTGGCTAATAAAGCCGTAGCTTCTGGGTCATTGATAATGATTTTTTTGATCGGATCGTAAGAAAGCGGTCGGCCTAATTTCATGGCCAGATTTGCGATGATGCAACTAGCGGTGGAAATATGTCCAGCTTCGATGTCGGCGATGGGCTTTTTTTGTTGGTCGATTGCCGCCAAGAAATCCAACATATGAATACGTGTCGCAGGGGCCGCATTTAATTCAATGCGATCTTCTTTTAAATCCTCTGGGTATTTTTCTTTTTCATAGACCACATCCATGTGTAATTTTTCTCCTTTGGGATCTAAGGGGGTGAAATCGTATTTCATTGTGCTCATGCGCAAAGTGCCTTTTTCACCGTATAAGATGACAGCCCATGGATAATCAGGATCTGGAGGCGTTCCCCAAGAACGATGCTGCCATACGCAATTCAATCCTGGATATTCAAATACAGCGGTTTGGGTATCAGGGATATTTGATTTGCCGTCTTTTTGAACATAAATACCGCCTTCAGAGCTGACGCGGGTAGGCCAGCCTAAATCCAATAACCAACGAGCAGTATCGAACATGTGAATGCACATATCGCCCATGATGCCGTTGCCGTATTCATTGAACGTTCTCCACCAACGCGTATGCGGGATGCCATCATAAGGTCGCATAGGCGCTGGACCGGTCCACATTTCGTAATCGAAATAATCGGGAACGGCTTGAACCGGTGGGTTGCCATTAGCCCGCATGTGGAAGTAGCAGCACATCTCGACATGGGCTACTTTTCCTAAAAGGCCTTTGTCTACGATTTCTTTTTTGGCTTGAATCAAGTGTGGGGTACTTTTGCGTTGGGTTCCCACTTGCACCGTCTTATGGTATTTCCGTGCGGCGGCTACCATGGCTTCCCCCTCTAAAACATCTACAGAAATGGGTTTTTGCACGTAGACATTGGCGCCGGCTTTGACAGAATCAACCATTTGAATCGGATGCCAATGGTCAGGACTACCTATAAGTACAATATCTAATTCATTTTCTTTGAGCAATTGACGATAATCACCATACAAACGAGGCGTTTTACCTGATTTTTGGCGTTCGGCAACTAATTTACCTGCTTGGGTTAATTGGTTCCGATCCGGATCACAAAGTGCTATGACTTCCACCGGAGCTACTTGCATGAGACGGAACAAATCACTTTTTCCATACCAGCCGCTACCGATAAGACCCACTTTGAGGGGTTTGGCGGGATTAATTAAATCGAGGCCATAAGCGCCGAATTGAGAAAGTGCCAAAGAAGCTGTAGCACCTTTTACGAATTGTCTTCGATTGATGTTAAAGGTTTTCATATAAATGGATAGGTTTAGAAATGGCGATTATTTTTTTCAAAATATTCGAAGAAACTAAGGTAGTTAAAATGATATAATTCTAAAATTAATTTCATGTTTAGAATTAAAGTTTATTTGAAATAGGTAATTGTATTTTAAGAACAATAAATACTAATATTTTTGAAAATTAATTATTTTGTTCAGAAGAAAGGTATTTTGGAATGAAATATTGAATAAATTACAAAACGCTTTAAATCATTTAATTTAAGAATGCGCATACTCGTTTTCATCCCATTCATGTTTCTGCAATTATTATTTAATCCTTTTGGATTAGCTGATAATAGTCCAAGGGATTTTTCGAATCAGCATCTCGTTTTTAAAAAATATGAATCTCAGAATTCATTTTCAGTTTTTCTTTTTGAGGAAGAAGTAGAGGACCTTAATGATGGCGAACAAAAAAATATAAAGCAAAATCGGCATGCCTCGGGTTTCTTTTTACAAAACTCAGGTAGCGCGTATTTAAATAATGCCATCGGACCCTTACGATCTCGAAATAGGCAGTTCTTTCATCTTAGTCATTCAAGTCGCAAATTATTCCGCATTTATCGTAACCTACGCCTGTAGAAAATCTAGTTTTTAAATCAATTTTTTTTCAAACTTATTATTCTACCAACATGAAAGATTCAAAAAGTCTTGTGCCTAAAGATGGCATGCAAGGATTAAAAGATAATTTTGCTGCAGATTCTATATCTGGATTTATCGTATTTTTATTGGCATTGCCTTTAAGTTTAGGAATTGCCAAAGCATCGGATTTTCCTCCTATTATGGGTTTATTGACGGCCATCATTGGTGGTATCGTCGTTAGTTTTTTTGCAGGATCTAAATTAACGATCAAAGGCCCTGCAGCTGGTTTAATTGTTATTCTAGTAGGTGCTGTTGCTGATTTTGGTGGCGGAGATACCGGATGGCATTTAGCTTTAGGAGCGATCGTTGTGGCGGGTATCCTTCAAATTCTCTTTGGCGTATTCAAATTAGGGAAATTGGTTGATTTCTTCCCTTTATCTGCCGTGCATGGCATGTTAGCTGCGATCGGTTTGATCATTATTCTAAAGCAATTGCCTGTCTTGTTAGATGTGAATCCTGCATTAACTAAAGGTAAGTCTCCTTTTGAATTGATTGCTGCGATTCCTTTATTTATTCAGAATTTAGATCCTCGTGCGACTGCCATTGGTGTGGTATCTTTTGCGATTATGTTGTTTTGGTCGAAAGTACCGGGTGCGTTTTTGAAAAAAGTACCTGCTTCTTTGGTGGTCTTATTAATTGCTATTCCTGCTCAATTGTATCTAAATTTCAAGGAAACTGCCCCGACCTACGCGATGGTTCATATTGGAAATTTAGTCGAGAGCATCAAGGTGAACGTGGATTTCGCCGGTTTCGCTCAAACAGGAATTTTTATTAAATACGTGATCATGTTTGCCTTGGTGGGTTCTTTGGAGTCTTTATTGACGGTGAAGGCTGTCGATATGTTAGACCCTTACCATCGGAAGTCGGATGCGAACAAGGATTTAATTGCGGTGGGTGTTGGAAATACATTTGCTGGAATTTTGGGTGGCTTGCCGATGATTTCGGAGGTGGCGCGTAGTTCGGCAAACGTTGCGAACGGTGGCCAAACACGTTGGTCTAATTTCTTCCACGGATTCTTCTTATTGGTGTTTGTGGTTTTTGCTTCGCCATTGATTGAATTAATTCCAAATACAGCGTTGGCGGCGATGTTGATCTCGGTAGGTTTGAAATTAGCTCATCCGAAGGAATTTATCCATATTTTCCAGATTGGAAAAGAGCAATTATTGATTTTCTTAGTCACGATATTTTTCACCTTGTTTGAAGATTTATTGGTAGGAATTGCAGCGGGTATGTTGGTTAAAATCATTATCCACGTTATTAATGGAGCGCCTATCGCTAATTTATTCAAATCGCCTGTATCGGTTTCATTTGTGGATGATAAATACTTGGTTGAGGTAGAGAAAGCAGCTTTGTTTACGAACTACCTTAATTTAAAGGCTAAATTAGATGCGATTCCACAAGAAATGCATGTGACGGTTGACTTTTCTAAAACGAAGTTGGTCGACCATTCGGTGATGGAAAATATTGAACATTTCGCATCGGATTATGCGAAGTCCAACGGCACGGTTGAACTCATCGGTTTGCATGAGCATAAACCCCTTTCATCTCACAAATTAGCAGCCAGAAAAAAGTAGTCATTTTTAATTTTTTCCTATGAATCATACCAAAAAAATGGGCTTTGATGAAGTCCATGTTTTGCATGAGATAAAACACTATTTGCCTTCGCAGACGCCAATACGAGATTTTATTCATCATAATACGTTGCATGCCTTTCAGCATGAGAAATTCTTTGATGCCATTTTTAAGGCATCCAAGATTTTCGGATATCAAGTAACGCTTGAATTAGCTGATTTTAGAAATTTATTTGCACAGGGACGTATTCACATGTCCATCCTGGATCGCGTGATCAGTGAAAGCAAAGGAGCTGAAAACCTCGAATATTGGAAAAAAATGCTCTTTTCAAAGGCTTTTGATGAGCATAATGATTTCAGGATTGGCCGTTTGCGCGAATTGTGGAAGGAAACGTATCATTTTGATTTAGACAATCAGGTACATCCCCTACTGTTCAGGATTTTAGCCAGTTATTTGGATCAAGGGATATCGAGCAATCATTTCCCTTTCGTGGACGAGGGTTTAATCGCCTCCATCAGATTGCTTGAAACGGATGGTTTTGCCTCTTTTTTCAAAACAGATCACGCGAGAAAATTATTGCATAATCCTGATATTACCATTGCTCAATTATTGGAAATGGTGGTAGGGAAATCTGAATTTTTCGAGGAGTATCTGTATGACCAGCAGTTTTCACATCATGGTTGGTCTGGTATGGTGGTCACCGTCGAGGAATTTCCACATACCCTCCTCTATGCGAAAAATATCACATTTAAGGATTTTATCACGCTTGAATTATTGTTGGAAATAGACCAATTGGATTTCAACTTGGGATCTTCCTGGAGGCCTTTAATGGAGGGATCTACCTTAGAAGTGACGGATCTTTTCAGACCGATTGAGTCAAATGATTTAATGGAAGTGCTGAAATTATGGCAATTGGCCTTCGAATGGAGTTATTATGACCAAGTATTAGCTGGTATCCAACAAAATTTAGCTACTCCGCAAGCTTTAATTACTGATAAATCCTTTCAAGCGATTTTTTGTATCGATGAAAGAGAATGTTCGCTTCGTAGGCACGTGGAATTTGTGGATTCGAAAGCGGAGACATTTGGTTCACCGGGATTTTTTGGGGTTGAGTTTTATTTTCAACCGGAGGGTGGAAAGTTTTATGAAAAACTTTGCCCTGCTCCTGTTACGCCTAAATATTTGATCAAAGAGTTTAATAATTCGGATGTTCATGAAAAGGAATTGTTGCACAGCAAAAAGTCCAATTCATTCTTTTATGGCATTTTTTATTCCTTGTTTTTAGGATTTTATGCCTTTATCAAATTAGGATTGACCGTATTTAGACCCAAAATGAATCCTGCGATTTCAAATGCCTTTGCCCATATGGGTAAGGAAGCAGACTTGCTAATTGAAAACCAAGGATTAGATCAAATGGAGAATGGCCTTCAAATCGGATTTACGATCGATGAAATGGCGGTTCGTGTCATGGGTTTATTAAAGGGCATAGGCATGTTGGCAAACTTTACAGACCTCGTGTACGTGGTGGCTCATGGATCTAGTAGCGCAAATAATCCACATCATGGCGCCCACGATTGTGGGGCTTGTAGTGGTCGACCAGGGGCTGTTAATTCCCGAGTTTTCGCTTTTATGGCCAACCATCCAAAGGTTCGTGCCATTTTAGAAAAGAATGGCATTGTGATTCCAGCGACAACGCAGTTTGTTGGCGCCTTGCATGATACGGCCAGTGATTTAATGGATTATTATGATGTGTCCATTCTGAACGAATCGAATGCGGCTTTGCATGCCAAAAACGTTTTAACGTTTGAAAAAGCGTTGGATTTAAACGCGAAAGAACGTTCACGGAGATTTTCGTCCATTAAAACGAAAAATGATATTCGTATTATTCGGAAGGAAATTCAGAAGAGATCGGTGTCCTTGTTTGAGCCCCGGCCCGAATTAGGACATGGAACGAATGCATTGTGTTTAGTAGGTACTCGGAACATCTCAAAAGGTTTGTTTTTAGACCGTAGAGCCTTTATGAATTCCTATGATTACAAAACGGATTTGAATGGGGATGCCCTTTTGGGTGTATTGAAGCCTATTCCGCCGGTTTGTGGAGGGATTAATTTGGAATATTATTTTTCTCGTGTGGATAACCAAAAATTTGGTGCAGGTACCAAATTACCGCATAACGTATTAGGGCTCATTGGGGTTACAAATAGTAGCGATGGGGATTTGCGTCCAGGTTTACCGCTTCAGATGATTGAGGTACATGATCCAGTCCGACTTTTAGTCATCGTGGAGCATTTCCCTGAAATCATTTTAAAAACCATTCAAATTTTACCTGAATTATACGAATGGTTTAAAAATGAGTGGGTGCACCTTGTTTCAGTGAATCCTGAAACAAAGCAGTTTTCTTATTTTAAAGATGGTGTATTTGTCAGCTATGAAACGATTGCGAATGAAGTTCCCAATATTTCAGACATGCATAATTTTCTTGAAAATGCGAAAGAAATGGCCACGAACCATATTCTTGATGCAACGAAAGAAAATTTACCAGTACATCAATTAAATAATTCCATATGAAGCAATACTTGATTTTATTTATATTGACGCCCTTGATCGGTTTTTTGTTTTCGCTGAGTCCTTCCTCGAAAAACGAAAGATCCATTTATACGATTTCGCTCATCACGCTTTTAATTCATGCAGCGCTATTGGTTTTTGTCGGATTTGAGTGGCTTCTGTCTACTGATCCAGTCCTTTTCAATTCCTATCTACCATTTTATGTCTATGAGACTTCCTCCTTTCGGGTTGATTTGTTTTTAGATAAATTATCGATGGTATATTCCTTAGTGGCGGTGATTTTGAGCATTTTGATTTGCATATTTTCTCGCTTTTATATGCATCGGGATCCTGGATTTAAGCGATTTTATTCCATCATCCTCTTGTTTTTTCTAGGACTGAATATTGTTATTTTTTCGGGTAATTTCGAAGTGCTATTCGTGGGTTGGGAAATTTTAGGCATTAGCTCATTTTTCTTAATCGGTTTCTACCGCGAGCGGTATCTTCCGACGAAAAATGCCTTAAAAGTTGTTTCCGTCTACCGGTTCTCGGATGTGTTGTTGGTCGCAGGAACCTGGTTTTGTCACCATGCCTTTGATCGAAATATTACTTTTTTCGAATTAAATCATGGCAGCGAATTGATGAAACTATTAGGTGAAAATGCCACCTTAGCCTTTTTGATTCCATTTGTGTTTATGTTAGTCGCCTTGATTAAATCTGCGCAATTCCCCTTTTCTTCTTGGATGCCTCGCGCGATGGAAGGTCCTACGACATCCAGTGCCATCTTTTATGGCTCACTTTCCGTGCACATTGGCCTGTTTTTGATGATGCGGATTAGTCCATTTTGGATTGATAATACGCCAATAAAAATCATCATGGCCATTTTTGGTATCTTAACGATTATCACATCCTCGACAACGGCCGCGGTGCAATCAGGCGTTAAAACCCAAATTGGATATGCATCCATCACCCAAATCGGTTTCATGTTTGTGGAATTATCCCTCGGATTCGAGAATTTGGTCTTATTCCATTTTGCGGGAAATGCATTTTTAAGAACGTACCAATTATTGGTATCGCCTTCCGTGCTCCATTATTTAATTCATAGTCAGTTCTTTCATTTTGTGAAACCCAAAGATCGAATCACCAATAGCTTTTGGGGAAGAATTCAAAAAACCATATTCATTTTGTCCATAAAAGAATGGAATATGGATCGCTTTCAGTTTAAATATTTATGGGATCCTTTTAAGAAAATTGGCAATTTTTTACAAATTGTCAATACCAAACTCATGTCTATCGTAGCAGGTTTGATTCTTTGTTTCGCCATTGGCGCAAAGATTGTGGGCTATGAATTAAATGCAAGCTTCTTGGATGTATTTCGCTATGCTTTGGTCTTGATAGGTTTCAGCTCGGTGATGCTGGCATTTGTGGAAAGAAAATCATCTTTAAAGGCCTGGACATGTGTATTTGCGATGCAAGTTTTTAATCTAATGGCGATTATTTATTCTGCAGATGTGCCTTATTCCTTGATTGAAATTTATATACTAGGAATGATTATCGCTTTCGTTATCGGATATTTCACCTTACAAAAGATGATTTCATTCGAAAACCAATCCGATTTAAATGGCTTTTACGGACACGTCTATGAGCATCCTAAATATGCCTTGACCTTTATTTTGGTTTCATTAGCGCTGGTGGGTTTTCCGATTACAGCTTCCTTTATTGGAATTGATATCGCGATTTCCCAGTTGCATTTCAATGATTATCCCTTATTAATCATCATTTTATTGGGCCTTTTATTCGCTGAAATAAGTGTTTTGAGAATCTATACTAGAATGTTTTTAGGACCGCATAAAAAGGTATATCACCAAATCGCGTTTAAAAGTTCATAAAAAAAGCCCGAAAGGGCTTTTTTTATGAACAAGATATTCATTGTATTACTTA
>CAIVPF010000099.1 GCA_903907745.1 uncultured Cytophagaceae bacterium
ATTATTTGGACATACAACCTGGTCTTCCGAGATAAAGGCAAGCAAACCCGTAGATAGTAAAAGTCTATTTCCCATTCTGAAAAATGAAAAAACGGATGTTCGGGATTGGATTTTTGCGGAGGTGTTTGGCGGACCGGCGCCGGCCAGTGAGGGGAAGACGATTCGAAATAAAAGCTATAAATATATCGCCATGACGAATGGCAATAAATTACTTTTTAATCTGCAAACGGACCCTTCGGAAAAAACGAATTTGTATAGTTCGACGGCGACGGGTGCGAATCTGACAAACCTGGAATTTTTGTGTTCTGAAATGAGTAAATTATTGCAATTGCCGAATGGCTGTAGCCTAGTTCTCGCGAGCCAAGAAGAAATCAAAACGATAAACCCATTTCCTAATCCATTTATTTCTCAGATTCAGTTGGCGATCGACCAAGCGGATGCAGAATTCGAATTAGTAAACGTGGCGGGCCAAGAGATTTTAAAAGGAAAAAATATTTCCAATCAGGATGTAAATCCGATTCCTAAAGGGATTTATTTCTTGCGCGTACATGGGCAGGTGTTTAAATTAGTCAAAGAATAGGCTAGCCGATTTTCCATGTCAGAGCAGGCCAAAAACCAAAACAAGAAGGAATTAATAATTTGGTTATTTCGTATGCCAAATTAATGATTAATTTTAGCGACCTAAATCGTATTACTTATGAAAATTCGTTTACTCATTGGCCTTTATTTTGGAGTTCTATTGACCCTTTCGGCCCAAAAAATGTCACCCCTTGTGTCTTTGCCAAACGGCTGGAAACTAAGTTCCGCCGGGAAATCATTTGCCTTAGGTGATTTACCATTAAATATCGCGCTAAGTAATTCAAAGAAATTTATGGCGGTAACGAATAATGGAGTGAGTGCGCATAGTATTATGTTGATCGATGTGAAGTCGGAACGCGTACTCGATTCCATCATCATTCCGAAAGCCTGGTACGGACTTGCCTTTAGTCCTTCGGATGAATTTTTATATGCAGCCGCTGGGAATGACAATAAAATTGTCAAATATCAAATTGCGCAAAATAAATTGAGTAAAAAAAGTGAAATCGTTTTGGGTGCGGCATGGCCGAATCGAATTGCTCCTGCTGGAATTACTTTTGACCAAAAACGCCAAAAACTTTACGTGGTAACTCGGGATAATCGAACCTTGTATGTAATCGACGCGAAAACGGAGAAGATTGAAAAACAATTTGGTTTGGATGGGGAAGCCTATATGAGTGTCTTGAGTTTGGATGCGAAGGATTTATATATTTCGTGTTGGGGTTGTGATCAGGTTTTGGTTTTTGATCTGGAAAAACAAGCTTGGAAGAGCCCGATTCGAGTGGGCGATAATCCGAATGAAATGATTTTGGGGGCCAATGGTCGATTATTATATGTGTGTAATGCCAATGACAATTCCGTGTCTGTGGTCGATGTTAAAACACAAAAGGTAATAGAAACGCTTGATGTCGCCTTGTATCCAAATTCACCTTCTGGATCTACCACGAATGGCTTGGCCGAGGATTCAAAAAACAAGCGATTATACATTGCGAATGCAGATAATAATTGTTTAGCGGTATTTGACATTTCGGTGCCGGGAAAGAGTCGGTCGAAAGGCTTTATCCCCACGGGCTGGTATCCCACCCAAGTAAAATATATCAACCAAAAAATTTGGGTTAGTAATGGCAAGGGAAATACGTCTTTGGCGAATCCATACGGACCTCGTCCCATCAAAAATGGAGAAGAAGTGATTTTGCACGGGGCGGATATAAATGCACCGAAAGAAGTGCAATACATCGGGTCAATGTTCAAAGGCTCGATGAGTGTAATCGCTTCGCCCACGGAAAAAGAATTAAGCAACTATTCTCGGGCCGTATATCGAAATACATCCTATAACCCAAGCAAATCGGCATTGGCAGATAAAGATGCTCCAGGCTTTCCGATCCCCATGAAAATGGGTCAAAAATCGCCCATCAAATATGTCTTTTATGTCATCAAAGAAAACAGAACCTATGACCAGGTTTTGTCTGATGTGAAAGGTGGAAATGGCGATACGACTTTGTTGTTATTTGGGAAAAAATATACACCAAACCAGCATGCCATCGCCGAGAAATTCGTGCTGCTAGATAATTTTTATGTGGATTCGGAGGTTAGTGCGGATGGGCATATGTGGTCGATGGGGGCCTATGCGACGGATTTCATGGAAAAAAGTTGGCCTACCAGCTACGGCGGCAAAGGCGGAGGCATTTATGGGGAAGCAGAAAAAAATGTGGTGCTGAACAAGAATGGGTTTATCTGGGATGAATGCAATCGTTTTGGGGTTAGTTTTAGGACTTATGGGGAATTTGTGACCGCTGGGAAACCGACCATTCCGGTGTTGAATAATCATTTTAACCCTAGTTTCCCGAGTTATAGTTTAGCCATCATGGATACGACGCGCTTGCGGATTTGGAAAACGGAATTTGATCAGATGGTCAAAGAAAATCGCGTGCCTCAGTTTAACACCTTGCGGATGGGAAATGATCATACGGAAGGCTTGCGGATCGGTCGGCCTACGCCTTACGCGCATGTGGCGGATAATGATTATGCCGTTGGGCTTCTCATTGAGACCTTGTCTAAAAGTCCAATTTGGAATGAGACAGCAGTTTTTATTTTAGAAGATGATGCACAAAATGGAGCGGATCACGTGGATGCGCACCGAAGTACAGCCTATGTGGCGGGGGGCTTTGTGAAACGAAATTATGTGGATCACACGGCCTATTCGACCAGTTCCATGTTACGTACGATGGAATTAATTTTAGGCCTAAATCCGATGTCGCAATATGACGCGGCGGCCATGCCGATGTGGCGTAGTTTTGATTCGGTGGCAAAGCCAATTGACTTTCAAGCGATTAAACCGAATGTGGATTTACAAACAAGAAATGTGGCACGGAATGAATGGCAACGAAAATCAGAGCTCTTTAATTTTGACAAGGAGGATGCGAATAATGACGTCGCATTTAATTTGGTTCTTTGGCATGGACTCAAAGGAAATGCGATTCCTTTTCCTGGTCCGACACGGGCGGCTTTCGTATTCCCAATTGTTAAAAAGGATGACGACGACGATTAAGATGTCTCGGTAACGGGGGGGGCAATTATCCCCCCGTATCAAATAGGCTTAAGCCTGCTTTAATTGGCGATGCGAGCCATCGCAAGTAGGCATGCGTTTCGAAAGGCCACACCAACAATCCGTCATCCCTTTCCCCCGCATAATTTTATCTTCCATCCGTTCAATCCGAGTGATGCGGGTAGCAGATTGTTTAGGTTCGGAGAAATGCATCAAATAGGCCCGTTGACGACCCGGCGTCAATCCTTCAAAGGCCTGTTTAAAAGCCCGATTTTTCGAAAAAATATCGCTTAATTCTTCAGGTACAGGATATTCGTTGACCTGTTTATGGACTACTTTCAAGCCGGCTTGTTCGATGTCCATCGCCTCTTGGATATAAGTTTTCAGTAAGTCAGCTTGATCAATGATTTGTTGGAGCGAGGTGAAACGTAGTTGGCGGCCCGACTGCGTATTTTCTCCCGGCTTGCTTAACATGCCCCTTTCATCCTTTAAAAGCGCCCCCTTAAAAAACATCAATCCACAATATTCCTTAAAGCCCTGAATGATTACCACATTCGATTTTCCCTGAACATAACAGGGAGAACCCCATTTTAATTCCTCCGCTAAGCCACATTCCTGCACGAGGGAGCGCAACAGGTGCAATTCCTCCCGCCAGGTTGTAAGGTTCATGAAAAATGGGTCAACACTCGGATTCATGGATCGATTTCACAAATCTAATAAGAAAGCCCGTGACCAAAAGCAAATAAGCCATAATTAGGACCCTCCAAATAACCCGGCACATCCGATTTATTATTTTCCACCGCCTCCATATTTTTTGGGGTGGTGAAAGGCATTTTCCCGCTAGGATTAAATTTGCCGCTGACGATGTCTAAGAGCGCATCCTGCGTCGTCCCGAAAGTTGCAATAATTCCGCGCGTGTTGCCTTTGTCGATTTCCTCGATCACCCAAGGGTTCGTATAATTAATCGCTACGATGGTGGGTTTGGATTCGATGATCTCGTTCACATGATTCACGTCGACCCGATTGGTCGACAAACGTAAATCTATTTTCGATCCTTGCGAGCTAAATAATCCTCCGCCCGATGGAATTAACCACAACAAGACCACA
>CAIVPF010000100.1 GCA_903907745.1 uncultured Cytophagaceae bacterium
AGACCCGGTTTTTTTTGTGGGGTAATCGACGCATGAATGCGTCTCAAACTTTGGCAAACCTTGTCTTAACCTTTGGCAAACCTTGTCTCAACCTTTGGCATACCTTGAAGGTTTGACAAAGTTACTCCCGGTACTTCCCCAATCTCAGAGGTAGGACTTAGAACCAGCAAGTAAAAGGTTTTAAATCGACGCATGAATGCGTCTCAAACTTTGGCAAACCTTGAAGGTTTGCCAAAGGAAAAAAAAAGGCTGCCCTTTCGAGCAGCCTTTTTTTTCGGAATCGAAATATCTTAGTTGAAGATATAACGAACTCCAAATTGTGCTTGCCAACGAGAACCCAAACCAAAGCTTCTTTGGAAAGAATCACCTAGCGGCGTAGTACCTGAACGGTAAGGGAACTGGAATACAGGTTTTCCTGTAGCCGCATCATTACCTGTATAACTAATTAAACCTGCACGAAGTGTTGATTGATTTAATCCCCACTGTGGAGTCACATAGTTACCAAAGTTAAATACATCTAAAGTAAACTGTAACGTGTTTTTATGACCACCTACCTTGATGTAGAAATCTTGAATTACTTTAAAGTCAAAGTTAGCCGACCAAGGTAATTCTGCACCGTTACGCTCAGCATATTGTCCACGACGAGAATTCAAATATGAATCTTGAGTGATGTATTTATCCAAATCAGTCCATTGTTGGGCCGCAGTATAAGTACCTAAATCCTTCAACATAATATCAGCCTGACTACGAGGAATAAAAATCAAATCATTAGCTGTTTGATTATCTCCATTCATATCACCTGAGTATGTATAAGAAAAACGTCCAGCCGGAGCTGCAGAATAAGTAAATCCAAAAGTAGTACTCGCCTTCTCATTCAAATAGTTTAAACGATATGATCCATATGCGTTAAAACGATGTGTTTGAATGTAAGATGAATACGAAGCCACATTCTCATTTGGATCACCTGATACCACACGATCTCTCCATTGAGATTGAGCAATCGATCCTCCATCATTCACTGAACGAGAATCTGAATTCGTGTATGCTAAAGATGCAAAAAGTCCATTTTCAAAAGATTTTGAAACAGTAGCTGTAAATGCATACGAGTAACCTAAGTCTGTATTCTTGATAACGATCGCATCCGAAATATTAGGACTAGATACTGTGTTATTTCCAACTGCTGGAGCATTTACGCCTTTTACGTTACCATAAATTGCGAAATTCTTAACTGAACTAGGAAGTCCATTAGCCCCTAATGTGTAGAAAATTACACGATTATCAGCACCTACAGCTTTAACTGAAGAATTAGGTAAATTCACGTTCTCTAAATATACCGCATTGATATCCTTTGTATAAATACCCTCTAAACCTAAAATCCAACCGTTACCTAAGTTTTTATCCAACGCTAAGTTAGATCTGAATACTTGAGAAAACTTAAAGTTAGGATCCGTCACAGCCAAGTTATAAGCTGTAGGAGTCAAAGGCAACGTAATAGCCGGACGGTATGCATTTACGTCTGGATTGAATGGACGGTTTGTTGGGTTAGCCAAATTTTCTGAACCAAACAATACACCATTATTAGACAACTGATTCGATAACCAAACGTAAGGCACACGACCCGAGAATACACCTAAACCTCCACGAATTTGAGTTTGCTTGTCATCCTTCACATCCCAGTTGAAACCAAAACGAGGAGACCATAAAACAGTTGTTTCAGGGAATTTATTTGTCGTCAATTTAACTCCATCACGGAAAGTTAAACTTGGAACATATGTATTCGTATACTTAGGCTCATCAAATGATGGGAATGAAGTAGCATCCGCACGTAGACCGAAAGTTAATTTCAAGCCTTTAGCAGCTGTAATTTCATCTTGTCCATATAAACTAAATGTATTACCCTTCATTTCAGCAAAAGGGAAAGTGCTGTAGTTTGACCATTGTTGTTGGTAACGCGCAGGAATTACTTTCGTATCTCCATTAGCTGAATTAATGAAATCATCAATTGATTTAAATTGATATCCTCCATAATAGTTAGGAGCAAAACCATTCATAAATGAATTTGTCTCATAAGCAAAACCAAACGTATACACATTCTTTCCTTTATAGATCGTTAAGTTATCCGCAATTTGAAAAATATCCGAATTCAAGATATTGTTCGCTGAGAATGGCTCATATCCAAAAGTAGTTAACTCATTTAAATCATTATTTCCGATATCGACAGTCGGGAATGGATTATCATTCACAGGAGATTGGCGATAATCACGCATGGCCGTATAACCTACAGTCAAGTTATTTGCTACCGAGCTAGAAAAAGTTGAGTTTAATTCAGCAATGTAAGAATCTAAATTATTATTGATTCGATACAATGAACCCTGAAAAGGCAACACCGTAGCAGAAGCAGCACGTCCACCAGATAAAGAACCAGATGAAGATGGATTGATATCTGCATAAGAACGTAAGTAATTATATTTAACGTTGAATTTATGCTTATCAGAAATATTCCAATCCAAACGTAAATTTACTTTTTGAGAATATTTTTCTTTATTCCAATTCTCGTAAGCACCTGGGTTATACTTAAATTTAGTCATTAAAAAATCCTTCAAACGATCTAAATCGGCAGCTTTCGCGATCGATTTATTTGGCTCTGAACCTGTTCGAGTAGCTACAAAGTTTGAACCTGGATCCGTTTGTGTCTCCTGCTCAAATGAACCAAAAACAAATAATTTATTTTTAATCAAAGCGCCACCGATACGAGCCCCAATTTGCCCACGAGCAAAAGTACCATATTGGTTAACCACATCACCAATTTTATTTCCAACCAAACCTTGGTCTGTTCCAAAATAATAACCTGATCCAGTCCAATTGTTCGTACCCGACTTAGTTACTACGTTGATATTAGCTCCTGTCGCCATTCCTTGACGAACGTCATAAGGTGCGATCAAAACTTGGAACTGGTCAATCGCATCCACTGAAATCGGAGATGCACCTGACTGTCCACCAATCGTACTAGATAAGGCAAATGCATTGTTAAAAAACGCACCGTCAACCGTAATGTTATTATACAATGCATTACGACCCGCAAAGTTCAAACCATTTGCACGTGGATCTAAACGAGCAAAATCACCTAATGAACGATTCAAGGTAGGTAAAGTTGTAATTTGATTGTTTCCAACCGTTGTAGCCGCACCGGTACGTCCCGAGTTGATAATCGAACTACGAGAAGCTACCACACGAACTTCTTCCAATTGTGCTTGATTTACTTCTAATTTGAAGTTTTGACTAAGCTCCTGCGCTAAGGTTAACACAACTCCCGTTTGAACTGCATCTTTAAAACCTACGAAGGAAACAGTCACTTTGTAAGGACCACCCACACGCATGTTTACAATGTTGTAACGGCCATCTGCACGAGTAGAACCACCATAGCGAGAACCTGTCGGCTCATGAATCGCAATGACCGTAGCACCTGGCAGTCCCTCTCCTTTTTCATCAACTACAGTACCTGCTAGGGCAGCAGTCGTAGAACCTTGAGCAAATACCTGCCCAATTGGCAATGCCATCAACAGCGCAAAAAACGCCCCCAAAAGCACCGAATTAGTAATAAATCTTCTTTGCATAAATTTGGAATTTAGTTATAAGTTAATTTGTAGAATGTTTCCACAAAATAAACCTAAAAAATCAAATACTCCAATTATTTCAGAAAACTCTTTTCCTCTTTTTTCTATTAAATAGCTGATTTTTAGCACTAAAACCTTATTTAATTTGATATAAACGATTTTCAGAACCTAGATAAATCCTAAAAACACCGAATATTTAACAGAATGATAATTTTTAATTATTTAAAGAATATTTTTGTAGTCAAATGAAGAAAAACATGCCAGAAGCTGAATCCATACAATTAACCTCTTTTTCCCACGGCGCAGGCTGTGGTTGTAAAATATCTCCTCAAATTTTAGATACCATTCTGAAATCAGATACACCCAAAAAGAATTATCCTTTCTTATTGGTTGGAAATGAAAGTCGGGACGATGCCGCCGTGTTCGATTGGCAAAATGGCGAGGCGGTCATTTCAACCACCGACTTTTTCATGCCCATCGTCGACGACCCCTTCGATTTCGGAAAAATTGCCGCTACGAACGCCATCTCCGACATCTATGCCATGGGTGGAACCCCATTAATGGCCATCGCGATTCTAGGATGGCCCATCGATAAACTCGCGCCCGAAATCGCTGCCCAGGTATTAGAAGGCGGTCGGGCTGCCTGCGCCGAAGCCGGCATTCCTTTAGCGGGGGGACATTCCATCGATTCCCCAGAACCTATTTTTGGTCTAGCCGTAACCGGTAAGGTAAAAAAAGAACATTTGAAACAAAATGATCAGGCCAATGAAAATTGCCTCCTATACTTAACCAAACCCTTAGGCGTCGGCATCCTAAGCACCGCTCAAAAACGCGGTATCCTGAGCCCTGAAGATTTAGCCATTTCCGTCAAACAAATGAGTACGCTGAATGCCTTCGGAGAAAAATTAGGACCTTTGACTTACGTAAAATCCCTGACCGACGTGACCGGATTCGGCCTCATGGGCCATTTGGTAGAAATGTGTGATGGCTCAGGCGTAAGCGCCCGCATTGATTTTGATGCATTACCTATACTGGGAAATCTAAGTACCTATTTAGACCAAAAATGTTTCCCTGGGGGCACACAGCGCAACTGGGCCAGTTATGGTCACCGTGTTCAAGAGGGAATTTCTGAAAACCAACGACTCATCGGCGCCGACCCACAAACCTCCGGCGGCTTATTAATTGCCATCGAAAAAGAACATCAATCTGAATTTGAAATTTTTGCTCATGGACATGGCTTCGACCTAAAGCCCATCGGTTTCACGATGACCCAGCAAGAAAAAGCCATATACCTTTCCTAAATGAAATTATTCTACAGAGCCATCGGAGAAAAAGGACCCGCCATGATCATTCTACATGGCATTTTCGGGACTTCAGATAATTGGGTAGGCATCGGCAAAGCCATGGCCGAAAATCATCGGGTGTTTTTGCTAGACCAAAGAAACCACGGCCAATCCCCTTGGGACGATGCATTTGATTATCAAGTCATGTCGGAAGACCTTTTCGAATTCATTCAAGATCATGCCCTAGACTCCCCTATTTTAATCGGGCATTCGATGGGGGGAAAAGTGGTGATGCAATTTGACCTCAATCACCCCGGATTGGCAAAAAAAATCATCATCGTGGATATTGCCCCCAAATATTATCCCGTGCATCATACGGCGATTTTGGAGGGATTAAATAGTTTGAATTTAAAGACTTTAGAAAGTAGACAGGCGGCTAATGATCATTTGAAACGATTTGAAGAAAAAGAAGGCGTTCGACTTTTTCTCCTTAAAAATCTCTATCGGAATGCGGAACAGGAATTCGCCTGGCGGATTAATTTGAAGGTAATTACCCAACATATCGATGTCGTAGGCCACGAATTATGGGTCAAAAATCCTTCTCAAACCGAAACAATTTTCATCAAAGGCGCAGATTCCCATTACATTCAACCCGAAGATCATCGCTACATCGCAGAAATTTTTCCTAATTTCGAACTCATTGAAATTCCACAAGCGGGACATTGGGTGCAAGCAGATCAGCCTGAAGCATTCCTAGCCGCATTGAACCAGGTTATATGAAAGTTGTGTTAATCCCCTGCCCCATCGCCGAACAAACGGCGGCACAAGTCCTTCCTGAGGAGGTGCGTCAACACATCCTTGCCTGCCGCCATTTCCTAGTTGAAAATATTCGCACCGCACGGCGCTTCATTTCCGAACTTAAATTAGGCATCGAAATCGAAAGCCTTCAATTCGAAATTTTAGATAAAGACAGCCAACGAGCACATATTAAGGACTATTTCAAAAAACATGCGCAGGCAGAAATGATCGGGGTGATGTCGGAGGCTGGTTGCCCCGGCGTGGCAGATCCCGGTGCATTGGCGGTGTCCATCGCGCAGGAACAAGGAATCGAAGTGATTCCTTTGGTCGGCCCCTCATCGATTTTATTGGCCCTCATGGGTTCTGGTTTTTCGGGCCAAAGTTTCTGTTTCCACGGCTATTTACCCATCGATAAGGTGGATCGCGCCAAACGCATCGAACACTTAGCCCGCGAGGTAGAAAAATCAGGACAAACCCAACTATTCATTGAGACACCCTTTCGAAACGACAGTCTTTTGGAACATTTACTTCAGACCCTATCCCCCGAATCACTCATTTGCATCGCCTGTGAACTGACAAGCCCACTAGGTTTCGTCCAAACGAAAACCGGTAAACAATGGGCACAAAACCTGCCTTCACTTCATAAAAAGCCTTGTATTTTCCTTTTGGGCAAATAAATGTAATTTGCATAAATTTTAGCATCGTGATCCACTTAAAAACCTTCACATTCAATCCCTTTCAAGAAAACACCTACGTGGTTTACGACGATGCGGGCGAAGGAATCGTGATTGACCCCGGTTGTTATACCTACGAAGAACGCCAAGAATTCAAGAAATTTATCACCGAAAATGGCATTCAATTAAAAGCTATTTTTAATACCCATGCGCACATCGACCATGTTTTAGGTATCGATTTTGTGAAAAATGAATACAAAATACCGCTGCATTTACACCCGAAGGAAGAACCCGTTTTACTGGATTCCAAAAAGCGAGCAGACGTATATGGCTTTCCGCATTATCAGCCGGCCGACGTGGATCTTTGGTTTACAAATGATGAAATCCTTTCGGTAGGCGCCTTGCAAATCAAGGTATTATTTGTGCCCGGTCACGCACCTGGTCATGTGGCTTTTTATTTTGAGAAAGAAAAATTCGTGATCGGAGGGGATGTACTATTCCGCCGAAGTGTAGGACGCACGGATTTCCCATTATGCAATCACGAGGACCTAATGAATAGCATTAAAACGCAATTGTATGTGTTACCTGACGAGGTGAGCGTTTACCCTGGACATGGCGGCAAAACAACGATCGGGGAAGAAAAAATATCAAATCCATACGTAAAAGCCTAAGCTATATGAAAAAGGAAATTCCAAATATATTGACCTTGGGAAATTTATTGGCGGGCTGTTTAGGCTTGTACTTTATCCAACAAGGTCAAGTCTTGAATGCTTCTTACATGATTTTCATTTCCTTGATTTGTGATTTTTTGGATGGATTTTTAGCGCGCTTATTGCATGCCTATTCGGAAATTGGCAAGGAATTGGATTCCTTGGCAGACATGGTTTCCTTTGGGGTATTGCCAAGTTTCATTTTATTATATTTAGTGGAATCGAGCTGCGGAGATGCATGCTTAGTGGGAATAGGTGGATTTTACAAACCTTTTTTGGTGTTTTCTTTGGCGCTGATGTCGGCCTATCGATTAGCGAAATTTAATGTGGATACACGCCAAAGCGATCAATTCATTGGCGTTCCTACACCTGCCAATGGCCTATTGGTCGCCTCTTTGCCGCTGATTACTCATTTTCAACCTGAATACGCTCCTTATATTTTAAACGCGCAGGGTTTACTGATATATAGTATCCTGATGAGTTATTTATTAGTCTGCGAATTACCTCTAATGGCTTTCAAATTCAAGACTTGGGGCTGGCAAGAAAATAAATTGAAATTCATTTTCCTGATTTTTTGTATTGCTGCCTTGCTTATGCTTAAATTTGTGGCAATTCCCATTTTAGTGATCGCCTATATTTTGCTTTCAGGAATTCAAACTCTTAAAAAACAATAAAATGAAATTTTTAGCTGAGATTAACGTAATGCCCCAAAAAGAAATTTTGGATCCTCAAGGAAAAGCAGTTCGCATCGGATTGCAGAATTTGGGTATCAACCAAGTGGCAGACGTTCGGATCGGAAAACACATTACTTTGAGTTTGGAGGCCGCTTCTGAGGCTGAAGCGAATGAAATTGTGACCAATGCTTGTAAAAAATTATTGGCCAATTTAATCATGGAAGAATTCGAATTTAGCTTAACAGTAGTCTAGTCAAATTGGCCTGTATGCAATAAAACCAAGGTACAAGCTTCCTCCACCCGTATTCCCGCATTTTCTAATGGCCCATACAGACTCGGATTTTCCGTGCCTGGATTGAAAATAATTCGTTTCGGCTTAATTTTTAACGCATAGGCCAATAAATCTCCCTGATTTTGAGGGCCCACATAAAGCGTCATCGTATCTATTCCTTTGAGTTCAGGTTGACCATGTAAAATCGGTAATCCGCTCACTTCACCTGTTTTATGCCCCACCAAGACAAGCTCATGTTTGTGGGCGAGCAACAACTCAGTCGCCTTGTACGCGTAGCGCTCCGGATTCGTGGAAGCACCATAGACCATGACCATCATCGATTATCAGTTTATTGATACAATATTACAAATATTTGCCCCGTTTTGGATAGGAAATTAGATTTGAATCATTCAAAATTTACCTACCCATGACAAAATCCCTACCCATTAAAAACTATTGGAAAGAACAATGGAAGCGTTTGTATTTTTCCATACCTGATCTTTCATTTCATTATGAAATTTCGAATTACGGACGTATCAAAAGTTTCCAAAACAAACGAGAAGGCGCGCTCATCCAAGGTTCAAGCATCCAAGGCTATCCGACCCTCAATATCCGAACGCCCCAAAAGGCGATTAATCAATACATTCATAAATTAGTCGCCCATTATTTTATTCCCAAAAAAGATATCCAAGCTAGCTTTGTAGCACATTTGGATTTCGATAAAAGCAATAACCGAGCAGAAAATTTACGCTGGATGACCCGCGCAGAACTCACGGAACACAACAAGAAAAATCCATTTATTTTATACCGCAACAAACCCTCGCGAACTAAGAATTACAAGCTAACTGAAAGTAAAGTAATGATTATCAAACAATTGATAAAATCTGACAAGAGCCGGCATAAAATGATAGCCAAACAATTCGGAATCACGCATACCCAATTAAACCGCATTAAAACGGGGGTCAATTGGAAGCACGTGAAATTAGCCGAAGGAACCTAAAATAATTTTTCAGCAATGGCGCGAACGCTATCCGACTTGCTCATCGTATAAAAATGTAGTGCGGGGACTTGGGCTTGGATTAATTCCTTGCCTTGTTGGATCGCCCATTCGATCCCCACCTGCTTAATCGCGGCGTTATTCGTACAAGCGCGTACCTCTTTGGCGAGGATTTCAGGGATTTCTAAATGAAAAATTTCGGGTAAAATCTCGAGTTGACGCGCCGTAGCCAATGGCTTTAAGCCGGGAATAATCGGCACATGAATATCCATTTCACGGCATTTAGCCACGAAATCGAAGTATTTTTGATTATCAAAAAACATTTGTGTCACGATGTAATCCGCACCCGCATCCACTTTTTGTTTCAAGTAGCGCAGGTCTTCTTCCATGGAAACCGCCTCAAAATGTTTTTCCGGATAGGCCGCAACCCCGATACAGAAATTGGTAGGTAAGGATTCCGTTTCCTCATGCAATAAAATTCCTTGGTTCATGGCTTTCACCTGCTCAACCAACTCATTCGCATATGCATGACCGCCCGGTTTCGGAATAAATTGATCCTCCCCTTTCTCCTGGTCGCCTCGTAAAATCAAGGCATTTTCAATCCCTAAATAATGAAGATCAATTAAAAAATCCTCCGTTTCTTCTTTGGTAAAACCCCCACAAATCACATGTGGAACGGCATCCACATGGAATTTTTGCATGATCGACGCACAAATTCCAAGCGTTCCTGGCCTTTTTCGAATCGGAATCCGTTTCGAAACGCCATCCACCACTTTCTCAATGTATTCTTCGCGGTGATAGGTCACCTCGATAAATGGAGGCTTAAACTCCATTAATGGCTCAATGTGTGACATCAAATCGCCCAAATGCTGGCCTTTCATCGGAGGGATAATCTCGATGGAGAATAAAGTTTTTCCTTGGGAAGCCTCTAAATAGCTAGTGATCTTTGTCATAATTTATTCATCGTAATTTAACACGGGACTTAACCATCGTTCCACCTCTTTCAAATCCATCCCCTTGCGTTCGGCATAATCCACCACTTGATCCTTCGCTATTTTACCCAAGGCAAAATAGGTGCTCTCCGGATGCGAGAAATAAAATCCTGAAACTGCTGAGGCTGGATACATCGCATAACTTTCCGTCAATTGAATCCCTATCTGCTTCTCGGCATCCAATAATTCGAACAAACGCTTCTTTTCCGTATGGTCTGGACAAGCAGGATAACCCGGCGCTGGACGAATTCCATGATATTTTTCAGCGATCAATTCCTCATTCGATAAACTTTCCTCAGCCGCATATCCCCAATACTCCCGTCGCACCCGCTCATGCATGACTTCTGCAAAAGCTTCCGCCAAACGATCCGCCAAAGCCTTCACCATGATCGAATTATAATCATCATGCTGCTTTTCATATTTTTCCAATAAAGCTTCAATCCCAATTCCAGTCGTTACGGCAAATGCGCCTATGAAATCGGTCTCGCCTGATGACAAAGGTGCCACAAAATCACTTAAACACCGATTCGGTAGATTCGCGGCCTTTTGACCTTGTTGGCGCAAATGATGCAACCAAGCCGAATGATCCGAATATTCATCCTTTTTCTCAATCACATAGTTTACATGGCTATGTGAACCATGTTTTTCACAAGGAACTTCCTGCTTATCCGCTTGGAAATCATGCAAAATAATATCATCTCCGAATGAATTGGCCGGAAAAAATCCAAGGGCCGCCTTGGCAGTCAAGGATTTATTCGCAACAATTTCTTTTAATAAAGCCTGGGCATCATCAAATAATTTTTTGGCTTCGTGACCCACCACCTCATTGTCAAAAATCTTCGGATATTTTCCGGATAATTGCCAAGTCGAAAAGAATGGTGTCCAATCGATGTATTTGGCGATTTCTTCTAAGGAATAATCCTCGAAATATTTAACTCCTAAAAAACTGGGTTGAACTGATTTAAATCCAGTCCAATCTATCCCCGTCGATTTAGCACGCGCCTGGGCGATCGGTAAATAATTTTTATCCTTTTGACGAGCTGCATGGGAAATACGTAAATCCGCATATTCCTGCTTGATTTCATTGAAAATCTCTTGAGAAGATAACTCGCTTTGCAACAAACGTCCCGCCACCGGTACCGAACGCGAAGCGTCCAACACATGAATCACCGGCCCATGATAATGCGGATCAATTTTGACCGCCGTGTGAATCCGCGAGGTCGTCGCCCCACCGATCAACAAGGGAATCGTAAAGCCCAATCGCTCCATTTCCTTCGCCACATACACCATCTCATCCAAGGAAGGCGTTATCAAACCCGATAGACCAATAATATCCACCTGATGCTCCTTCGCCGCCGCCAAAATCTTCTCACAAGAAACCATCACGCCGATATCAATCACCTCATAATTATTACAAGCCAACACCACTCCCACAATATTTTTCCCAATATCATGCACATCACCCTTCACCGTAGCCATCAATATTTTACCCGCAGACGAACTTTCGCCCACCTGTTTTTCAGCTTCAATATAAGGCAATAAATAAGCCACCGCCTTTTTCATCACTCGCGCAGATTTTACCACCTGCGGTAAAAACATTTTTCCTTCACCAAACAAATCCCCCACTACATTCATACCATCCATCAAAGGACCTTCAATCACCTCAATCGGGCGATTCACCAAATGCCGCGCCTCTTCCACATCCTCATCAATAAACTCAGTCAAACCCCGAATTAAGGCATGTTCCAAACGCTTATTTACATGCTGGTGACGCCACGCATCATCCACCACTAATTCTTTCCCCGCCGACTTAACCGTTTCCGCAAACGTAATTAATTTCTCCGTCGCGTCTGGATTACGGTTTAACAACACATCTTCACATAAATCACGAAGTGGCTGTGCAATCTCATCGTATACGCCTAATTGGCTCGCATTCACAATTCCCATGTCCATCCCAGCCTTAATCGCATGGTATAAAAACACGGTGTGCATCGCTTCACGAACTAATTCATTGCCACGAAACGAAAAGGAAATATTTGAAACCCCACCTGACACTTTGGCTAATGGCAAATTTGCCTTGATCCATTTCGTCGCTTTGATGAAATCATTGGCATAATTATTATGCTCATCCATCCCGGTGGCTACCGTCAAAATATTCGGATCAAAAATGATGTCCTGTGCCGGAAACCCAACTACATCCACCAAAATCCGATAAGCCCGCTCACAAATTTCGATCCGACGCTCATACGAATCCGCCTGTCCCGCTTCATCAAAGGCCATAACGACCACAGATGCCCCATAACGCTTCACTTTTTGAGCGGATTCAATAAATTTCTCCTCCCCTTCTTTCAGGGAAATCGAATTCACGACCGATTTTCCTTGCACACATTTCAAACCGGCTTCAATCACCTCCCATTTCGAAGAATCGATCATAATCGGCAAACGCGCGATATCCGGCTCCGACATTAATAAATTTAAAAATTGTGGCATCATTTTTACCCCATCGATCATCCCCTCATCCATATTGATGTCCAAAATCTGCGCTCCATTATCCACCTGTTCCCTCGCCACCGCAATCGCCTCTTCGAAATTTTCCTCCCGAATTAAACGGGCAAATTTCTTTGAACCGGTTACATTACAGCGTTCTCCCACGTTCACGAAATTGGTTAATTCCGTGATTTCCAAGGGCTCCAATCCTGACAATTTCTGATGATTCGAAAGCGCTGGAATTACATGTGGTTTGTATAGGCTCGCTTTTTCAGCGATGGCTTTAATGTGGGCGGGTGTGGTACCACAACAGCCCCCGATGATATTGACAAAGCCATGTTGGAGAAAATCTTCAATCACCTCCGCCATTTGTTCTGGCGATTCATCATATTCCCCCATTTCATTTGGCAAACCCGCATTCGGATGCGCGGATACAAAAAAGGGCGATTTATCATGCAAAGTCTTCACATAAGGCCGCATCAAATCTGCACCTAAAGCACAATTTAATCCCACCGAAAGCAATGGCATGTGCGAAATAGAAGTCAAAAAAGCCTCCGTCGTTTGACCCGACAAAGTTCTCCCCGAAGCATCCGTGATCGTACCCGAAACCATCACCGGCAAATATGGCTTGTCGGAATGTTGTTTAAAATATTGGTCTATGGCGAATAAAGCCGCCTTCGCATTCAAGGTATCAAAAACCGTTTCTACCAATAGTAAATCGGCTCCTCCATCCACCAAACCCCGAACTTGCTCCTGATAGGCTTCCAACAACTCATCAAATGTCACCGCACGAAAGCCAGGATCATTCACATCCGGCGATAAAGAAAGTGTTCGGTTCGTAGGCCCGATAGACCCAGCCACATAACGCGGCTTATTCGGATCTTTGGCCGTAAACTCATCTGCGACCTCTCGAGCGATTTTCGCTGACTCAAAATTTAATTCATATACCAAATCTTCCAAGTAATAATCCGCCATCGCAATGGAGGTTCCTGAAAAAGTATTGGTCTCGGCGATATCCGCGCCAGCTTCAAAATATTTGGCATGAATCTCCTTGATGACATCGGGACGGGTGATCGACAATAAATCGTTATTACCTTTTAATTCATGCGGAAAGTCTTTAAATCGGGTTCCGCGATAATCGGCATCAGATAAGTGATATTGTTGAATTAAGGAACCCATCGCACCGTCGAGAACTAAAATACGATCGAGCAATAAGGTTTGAATCTGGGGTCTCTGCATAATCTGCAAAGATAGGGCATTAGCCTATAAAAACCCTAATTTTTTGATTTTTTCTAGGTCTTCTGGGCTGTCAATTCCGATGGTTTCGAATTGGGTTTCGACGGTTTGGATTTGAAATCCGTGCTGCAGCCAGCGTAATTGTTCCAGCGATTCGGCACGCTCCAAATCAGAACTGGGCAATTGATTTAATTTAGGTAAAATATCTGCCCGGTAGGCATATAAACCAATGTGTTTAAAATAGCGATGGTGACTCAACCAATCCTCCTGCGGCAAACCTCGCATGTAGGGAATCGCATGGCGAGAAAAATACAAAGCTTGCTTTTGGGCATCCAAAACTACTTTCGGACTATTGGGATTAAACAGGGTATCGATTGTGGTGATTTGTTTGACCAAGGTATAGATTGGCGCATTCGTATGGATGGCTTGGGTGATTTCGAGGAGTTGGTCTGGCTCGATAAATGGCTCATCCCCTTGAATATTCACGATATAATCTACCTCCTGGCCTAGTTTTTGTAAAACCTCAGCACAACGGTCCGTTCCTGAAACATGATCTTCCGAAGTCATCATAGCTTCGGCACCAAAAGCCACAGCTACATCGAAGATGCGAATATCGTCCGTGGCGACGATAATGCGGTCCCAACCAGCGACAGAGGCGACACGTTCGTAGGTCCGCTGGATCATCGGCTTACCCCCTAAATCCACTAAGGGTTTACCGGGGTAGCGACTCGAGGCAAATCGAGCAGGAATAACGGCTACAACTTTTTTACCATGCATCATAAAATTCGACGTTTATTCAGCGAAATTTAACAAATTTGCACATAATTTTTGTGAAACACATATGCCCCTACAAAAAATCCTGAGCCATTCCTTTGACACCAATATTTGGTCCATCGGCTATTGGGGTAGCATAGATAAACCTAAATTATGGATTGAAACCAAAGACCAAACTAAGCACGCGTGGTTTGGGATGGATTTATCCAGGGATGCTCAAAAGCCATTTGATATTCCCAACCCGACTCAAAAAAATCTGGTTTGGCTATGTGGCCTGGAGGAAATTGGTGTGTTTTTACGTCTGCAATCGGGCAAAAATCCGGGCATCGAAGCCGTCGAGGCTTATTCATTATCCGGTGGTCAACGGCTATATGAGATTCTAATC
Organism: uncultured Cytophagaceae bacterium; assembly: GCA_903907745.1. Taxonomy (GTDB): domain Bacteria; phylum Bacteroidota; class Bacteroidia; order Cytophagales; family Spirosomataceae; genus Aquirufa. Next base: position 14,896 of record CAIVPF010000100.1, read on the forward strand.
CAACAAAGGCATCAGCAACAAAATGAATATCTGCTAGTCAACTTGGACGTGAATACGAAAGTCTGGATAGATCTAAGGGATGGAAAATTCGTTGACGCCCCCAAAGCCTCTTCTCATTCCATTTTAGAGGCGCAAGCCAGCCAACATTTTGAGGAAAGCCAACCGGGTTTCAAGGAATTTCAGCTCTTTTTCGACCTGCATTTTTCCAAAAAAATTGTAAAAGGACTTGATTATTGGGAGGGAGCGGATAAGCTAATTTTTTCTTATTATCTTTACGACTCTGGTTTGAAAAACATAATAAGCGTAACGGATAAGGCCTTTAACATCCTCCATGAAGATGTATTAGCGGAGGGTGATGGAATGGGTTACCAAACCTTTCAAGTGTTTCAAAACCAATTAATTTACATCAAACACAAGCATCAACTCGAACGATATGTCATTTAAAAAAATACTTCTTTTCTGTTTATTAAGTCTAAGCCAAATGGCGCATGCCAACATCCTGGATTCCTTAGGACTTAAAAAAGAAAGTTCCAAAACCTACATTGTATACAAAATGGGTACAAGACAACCCATTATCACCGTTTTAAAGCGATATAATTTATCCTTAGCTGAATTCAAACAAGTAAATCCAGAAACTGAAATCCCCGTAAAATCAGGTGAAATCGTTTTTATCCCTTTGCATTATTTGGATGAAAGTACGGCTGTATTAAATCAAAGCCCTAAACCCGCCACCAGCCTGCCAGCGGCCGCACCTGCGGAGAAGAAATCAGAAGAAAAGAAAGTTGAAAATGAAGGTATTCACATCGTGACGGCCAAACAAAGTTTATTAAATGTCGCGAATCTGTACAAAGTAACGATGGCGGAAATTCGCAAATGGAATAATTTGACCTCTGATGTGTTAAAAGAGGGCCAACGTATTTGGGTTTCAGCTCCCAAAACGACCGTAATCGATAAGTCGACTTTATTACCCAGTAAAAATCCGACAGAAGAAAGTAAGTCTACAGAACTTGCTGCGCCCAAAGAGGGAACAAATCCAGAAGGCTTGAAAAAGACCCTTGAAACAGGAATCGCGGAACTCATTGATGTTCCAGATAATTCGGGTAAATACTTAGCACTTCATAAATCGGCACCCATTGGCACCTTGATACTCGTTAAAAATTTAGCCAATAACCAAAGCATTTGGGTCAAAGTAATTGGTCGATTACCAAATTCAGATGCTAAATTAATTATCAAATTATCCCCGAAAGCATTTGAACGCTTAAATGCGGTTGACAAGCGTATCCGGGCAGAAATCAGTTATTTAGTTCAATAAGATGCCAAGAAAAAAACGTCCGATTACCGTGGGCCAAGTGGCTTTTGAGGTGTTTTTCATCTTATCCTATCCATTTTTGGCTGTTTTCTCGGCTGCTGTGACCGTGTTGGTCTGGGTATTTTCCATACCTTCCCGAATTATCGCGTTTTTTAGCTCTAATAAATAAGATCGATGACCTCTGAAATCGCGGATCTTCTCGAACGAAAATACGCCTTCTTTAATCATCCACGCTTCATCGAGCATGACCCCATTCAAATCCCGCATTTATTTTCGAAACCCGCTGACCAAGAAATCATGGGGTTTTGGGTCGCCATGTTAGCTTGGGGCCAACGAAAAACTATTCTCCAAAATGCCCACACGCTCATTGAACTCATGGACGGGGCACCGCATGAATTTATCTTAGGCCATCAGGAAAAAGATTTGGCACGTTTCGCATCCTTTAAACACCGTACCTTTCAATACACCGATACCCTTTATTTTTTACGATTTTTTAAAAGGCATTACACGCAGTTTAATAGTCTAGAATCCGCCTTTACACAAAATTGGACAGGTATGGAAAGCGATGTCGAAGCTGCGATCAATGGATTTTACGATTATTTTTTTGCGGATGAATGGGCACCCCAAAGAACTCAAAAGCATGTATCCGCACCAAAAAAAAAATCAGCTTGTAAAAGAATTTGCATGTTTCTTCGTTGGATGGTAAGAAAAGATTCCGCCGGTGTGGATTTTGGGATTTGGCATTCGATTCAGCCGAGCCAATTGATTTGTCCACTCGATGTTCATGCCGTGCGTACATCAGAACAACTAGGCCTTTTAAACGCAGGAAGTGCTGTTAATTGGCATTTAGCCGTGAGTTTAACCCAAGAATTAAAAAAAATGGATCCCCACGATCCCGTCAAATACGATTTTGCTCTTTATGGAATGGGCATCGAAAATAAAACGATATGGAATTAGTCATTAATGAATTTCAGAGCCCGAATGGCCTCATCATCGAATTAATAAATACACAAAGCGGTGAAAAAGCACACATTTTACCCGAATGTGGTGGCACCTTATGCCAATTGTTTGAGCACATCAGCCTTCCTGGTTCAGGCCCCATCCATCAAAACGCCCTTCATCCCAGCGCTTTATTGGCTCCCTGGGTGAATCGTGTGCGCAATGGAAATTATTCTTTCCAAGGTCGAAATTACCAATTGCCCATCACGGAACCCGCCCTCGGAAATGCAATTCACGGCTTTTTGGCCCGAAAAGCTTTCCAAGTTATCGAAAAAGAAATTCTTCCTGATCGGGCTATTTTGGTTTTACAACATGTATATGCTGGGGATTACCCAGGATTTCCTTTTCCTTTTGTATTTCAATTAACGTATGAATTACATTCGAATGGTCATTTTTTCCTACGCTTTGAGATAGCAAATACGGGCGAAAATCAGATGCCCTTTGCGATTGGTTGGCACCCCTATTTCTCCTTTCCAGATACGGATCTGAGCGATTTAGAAATCAGCTTTTCCCCATGCAGTAAATTTATATCAGATGCTCAAATGATTCCTTTGCGGGAAGAACCTGTGGAATATGCGGAACCCGTTGATTTAGCCAAAGAAAGCCTGGACAATGTATTCCGCTTGCAAGCGTCTGAATTTCATACGACCACGTTGACCAATAAACGCACAAAATCCAGCCTTTTCATCCAACAGAAAATTGACGATTTTCCATTTCTGGTCGTATATGCCCCAGAAAACGAAGCATGCGTAGCGATCGAACCTATGACGGCCAATACGGATGCATTTAATACCTTGGACGGACTAAAAACACTTGCCCCTGAAGGCAAATTTTTAAGTACGGTGGAGATTTGGCTTAAGCGATAAAAAACGTTTTTAATATATTGAATTTTGTACCTTTGCCACATGAAATTATTAACCTGTTTCTTTTTTATCATCACGATTCAAACCTGCTGGGCCGAAAAAAGCCCCGTAGCCGATTCTGTGCGAGTGAAATGGAAAACGGAATTTTCAACGGGCGTTAACCTGAACCAATCGAGCTTTAGCGATAACTGGAAAGGCGGGGGTTCAAACACCTTTGCGACAGGTTGGTATTTAAATCATAATGCAACTGTCAACAACAAATCTTGGCGTTTAATCAGTGATTTAAGTATGCAAGTCGGTTTTCTTCAAAACAAAACCCAAAGTTTACGGAAAAATATCGACCGTATTTTTTATGAATTTAAAGCGGGTTATCGGATTAGCCCGCAGATGGATTTTTATGGATCCACCAACTTTCAGACCCAATTCTTTCAAGGTTTCGAATACGGCAAAAAGAATAAATTAGGAATTCCTGTGGATTCTGTCGTTTCTAGTCTTTTTGCACCAGCTTATTTGACCACGTCACTCGGCCTTGAATATCATCCCAATAAAGAATACTACACGCGTGTAGGAATTGGAAGTTTACGTCAAACCTTTGTCTTTGATGAACGTTTCTCAAGGGCCGGATTATTTGGTTTGGAACGTCCTGGGGATAATATTCGAAATCAATTTGTCTTGCAATTGCTCTTTAATGTGGAACGCGATATTTTCGAAAACGTGAACATGAAAGCGCGCTATACTTCCCTCATTGATTATTTCAGAATGGGGAATCCGAATAGTATCGTGCACCGCTTTGATGCCAATTTTACCATGAAAGTGAATAAATATTTAAGTACAAATCTGCAAGCTGTTTTATATAAAGACCCCGATCAGGATCCCAATTGGCAATTTTCCCAAATCCTCTCCATGGGTTTGGTGTATCGAATCATCAAATAATCAATTCGTTGATTTTTTCCGAACCAGATACCGATCGTACAACATCTGTATAATCCCATCCTTCAAACCTAAATCCGGCACAAAAATACTTGGACAATTCGCGCATTCCATGGCAGCCAAATAAATCGATGCGGCAGGAACGATAACATCTGCTCGGTCCGTATTTAAACGCAATTTATGGACTCTTTCTTCAAAGCTAAAGGAACTAACATAGGCGGAAACCTTACGTAATTCAGCAATTTCCATCGTCTTCGTCTCATCCACTTGGCCTGAAATATTGTATAATTTGGAGATATTTCCACCGGTTCCAACCGCATAGATCGGTCCTGAAATCGAAGCGAGTTGAGCACTAATCCATCGATTCATCTTCTCCCAATCTCCTTCCCGCTCCTTCCCTTCTAATAGACGAACAGATCCTATTTTAAATGATTTGGAAGCTAATTTTTCCCGATTTTGGTAGACGTTTAATTCCGTACTACCCCCACCTACGTCGATGTGCAAATAATTCTTCTTGGGATGTAGCGATTGAACGACCACGTCATTGATTAATTCTGCTTCGCGGGCTCCATCGATGATATTAATTTTCATATCCAAAATCTTCTGAATCCGCGTCACGATTTCCTGCGAATTCGAAGCCTCCCGCATGGCAGAAGTGGCACAAATGGAATAATCTTTGACCTCATGCAATTCCATGAGTAATTTATAGGCATTCAATAATTTAAATATACGCACCTCGGATTCAGGAGAAATTTCGCCATCAATAAACACATCATGGCCTAAACGAAGCGCAAAACGCACATATTCGATTCGTTTAAAACTCATCACCCCATCGTTATCCAATACACTGGAAATTTGTAATCGAGCGGCATTGGAGCCAATGTCAATAGCAGCAAATTTCATGATTTTGGGGGTTTGTGTAAATAAAATCCATTGGCACGCGCTTCAAAATCAATTTCAGTGCCTACTACAAATAACAATTCCCTGCGATCAATCAGGACTGGAATCCCTTCGATCATATAGCTTTCATCATGTTCGGTCGCCGAATCAAAGCCCAAAACAAAATTTCCACCACAGGCGCCACCTCGCATCCCGACCCGCACAAATGGCTCAGGCATCGTCGCGCTTTCCACATAATGCATCAAAGTCGCATGGGCTTCAGGAGTAAATCGAACAGGAAACTGATTTGACATAAGAACATATAAATACAAGTATAAAAATAACTAAATTTATGTTGCCTTACGTGGATGCGTTATAACAAAAATTAATTTATTAAAATCACAATATTTTTCTTCGAATTAAGTTAGAGAAAAAACATATCATATGACATATAAAATTCTTTGGGCAGATGATGAAATAGACCTATTGACACCCTATATTATATTTTTAGAGGGCAAAGGCTATGAGGTAACAGCGGTAAATTCGGGTGCGGACGCCATGGAATTAGTGATCAAACAAAAGTTCGATGTCTTATTTTTGGATGAAAACATGCCTGGCATGTCGGGTTTGGAGGTTTTAATTGCCATTAAGCAAATTCGTCCTAACCTACCAGTCATCATGATTACGAAATCGGAGGAAGAGGAATTGATGGAGGATGCCATCGGATCGAAAATCGCAGATTACCTCATTAAACCTCTGAATCCGAATCAATTACTACTTTCTGTGAAACGGATTTTCGACAAAAAACGTTTGGAAGAGGAAAAGACAAATTTAAGTTATCAACAAGAATTCAGGGAACTTTCCATCCGCTACCAAGACCATTTAAATGCAGAAGAATGGGCGGATATTTATAAGAAATTAACCTATTGGGAATTAGAAATCGACAATACGGAAAACAAATCCATGGCGGAGGTTTTGACGAATCAAAAGTCGGAGGCCAATGTGCATTTTGGGAAATTCATCGAAAAAAATTACGAAAATTGGCTTCAAAAACCAGATTCAAATACACCCATTTTATCGCATTTGATGATGCGAAAATTTGCTTTTCCACTAATTAACGACAAAAGCCCCTTATTTTTTATCCTCATCGATAATTTACGCTATGACCAATGGAAAATCTTGGAACCATTCATTCAAGAATACTTCCAAATTGAAAGCGAAAAAACTTATTTTTCCATTTTACCTACCACAACGGCCTATGCTCGCAATTCGATATTCGCCGGGATGATGCCCACTGAAATTCAGAAAAATTTTGGTGATAAATGGGTCAATGACCTCGGCGATTCAGAGGACGAAGAAGGTTTTAATCAGCACGAAGAATTCTACCTGCAAGAACAGGTCAAGCGTTTGAAAATCAATGCCAAAACTTCTTACCATAAAATCATTCATCAGTTTCAAGGAAAACAATTAGTTGATAATTTCAACAAATTACTGACCAATGACCTCAATGTCATCGTCTATAATTTTGTGGATATGCTTTCGCATGCGCGGACGGATATGGCGATGATTAAGGAATTAGCGCCAGATGAATCGGCCTATCGGTCGTTAACGGCCAGTTGGTTCCAGCATTCCCCCTTATTCGACCTATTAAAGCGTATTGCTTCCAAAAAAGGCCGGGTCATTATCACCACGGACCATGGGATGATTCGCGTTCAAAACCCGATTAAAATCGTCGGAGATCGCCAAACGAATACGAATTTGCGATACAAACAAGGTAAAAATCTAAATTGGGATGCTTCGAACAAAATGATGGTCGTTCGTAAACCGGAAAACATTTACTTACCAAAACCCAACGTTTCCACGGCCTATGTTTTTGCTAAAGAAGATGGCATGTTTGCCTATCCGAACAATTACAACCATTACGTGAATCATTATCGGAATACCTTCCAGCACGGGGGAATTTCCCTTGAGGAATGTATCATTCCGGTCGTGTATTTAACAGGGAAATAATTAGAGCGAGTCGACCGGAAAAATAGAACCCCCTTCACATTTATATATGGTTCCAGGCACTTGGCGCATGGTATTATAATCGTGGCTGGCCATGATGATGGCGGTACCTTGTTGGTTCAATTGCTTAAACAACTGCATAATTTCCAAAGAAACCTCTGGATCTAGGTGACCGGTGGGCTCATCGGCCAATAACAAGACCGGATTATTTAAAATCGCACGAGCGATACAAATTCGTTGTTGTTCCCCACCTGACAAACGGTGAACACGCTTGTGTATGGCATTCGACATGCCCACTTGAGCTAAAACAGCTTCGATGCGGGATTTGATTTCCGCTTGATCGGTATGACCCGTAGCCTCTAATACAAAAGCTAAATTCTTTTCGACATCCCGATCAGTAAGTAATTGGAAATCTTGGAAAACAAAACCTAATTTTCTGCGTAAATAAGGAATGTCAGCTGACTTTAATTGATTCAAGGAATATCCAGCTACGGAGGCTTGGCCAGCATCAATTGGCAATTCCGCGTAAATTGATTGGAAAAAAGTACTTTTCCCACTACCTGTTTTACCGATCAAATACACAAAATCACCCGCCTTAAGAAGCATGGAAATATCCTGGAGCGTTGGAAGTCCGTCTTGGGAGACGTGTACATGTTCAAAGGATAAAACAGACATAGCGCTTGAATTAATTTTGAGTCCCTTTGGCATGATCAGCTAAAAAGGTAGCTAATCCTGAATCTGTCAACGGATGTTTTAATAAGGCCAATATCGCGGATAAAGGTCCTGTCATGACATCAGAACCTGCCTCGGCACATTTGATGATGTGCATCGAGTGGCGAACTGAAGCCGCTAAAATTTGCGTTTCAAAATCGTAATTATCATAAATCAAGCGAATTTGCTCGATTAATTCGATGCCATCAAAGGAGATATCATCTAAACGACCTACGAATGGAGATACATAAGTTGCCCCAGCCTTCGCCGCTAATAATGCTTGACCCGCTGAAAAAACCAAAGTACAATTGGTCTTAATGCCCCGATCTGAAAAATATTTCAAAGCCTTAATCCCGTCTTTGATCATCGGAATTTTAACCACAATCTTCTCGTCTAATTCAGCTAATTCCTCACCTTCGCGTATCATTCCTGCCAAGTCGGTCGCAATAACTTCCGCTGAGACATCCCCATCCACAATGTCACAAATAGCTTTGTAATGACGTAAGACTTGATCTTTCCCGAATATACCTTCTTTGGCCATCAAGGATGGATTGGTCGTAACTCCATCCAAAATACCTAAATCCTGAGCTTCCCGAATGTGTTCTAAATTCGCTGTGTCGATAAAAAATTTCATATGATTCGAATGTTTATATGCAAAAAAAAATGGCAAATTCACCGCTACGACCAACCTACCCTTGCTTTGATCAAAATCTGGGGGATTCAGCGGGAGCTGGTAATTTGCCGCAACAAATGTCGACAAAAACCTGCTTTTTTCAAAATAAATATGGATAATTTGCTGATCGATTAATACCTTTATACCATGCAAGTAATCAAGAAAATTTTCACCTTTGGACTTTTCGCGCTTCTCACCTGGCAATGCTCAAATTCCGCAGATGCGTGGTTAGAACAGGCCAAAGAACGGCTAAAAAAGGGGGAATTAGTCAGCGCAAAGGAAGCCATCGAAAAGGCCATCGAAAAGAATCCGGGGTATGCCGAAGCCTATAACCTCCGCGGGGTGATTGCATTTCAAGAAAAGAAATTAGTCGAGGCAGAACAGGATTATACCAAAGCCGTAGACCTAAAACCTTCTTTGTATCCGGCCCAATTAAATTTAGCCGCCGTGCACATGGAAAATTTAGCTTGGCAAAAGGCTCTCCAGCCGCTCGAAAAGGCAGTTCAATTACAACCTGATTCGAGTGCGGCCTATCTCCAACGAGGAATTGTGTTTGCCGCCTTACAAAAACCCGATCTGGCAAAATCAGATTTCAGTACTTGCATTCGCTTAAATCCCAATGAAATAAATGCCTTATATAACCGCGGAAATTTGTATTTTCAGGAAGCCAAATTAGATTCAGCCACCTTGGATTTCGAAAAATCAATCGCGATCAATTCTAATTTTGGCAAGGCCTATTATGCTATCGGCCTCTGTTATTACAAGAAAAATGAAACAGAAAAAGCTTGTTTAGCCTTTAATCAAGCAAATAAATTACACTACCCAGGGGCAAAAGATGCCCTAAAAAACCTTTGTCCTTAAACCAAAAGCTATGAAAAAGTTACAAAGCATTGCCGGAATTTTGTTTACAATCGTGTTCATCCTGTTCACCTATTGGCAATTTAATGACCCCGATCCTATCCTCTGGGTACCGATTTATGCGACGGCAAGCTATGTCGCCTTCCAAGCCTACCGCGATCAATTAAATCAGGAATTATTAATCGTACTTTTCATTTTAACGACGACAGCGGGTATTCAAATTTGGTCCGAAATGACGGCTTGGGAAGGATTTATTACGGATGGCCTTAGTATGAAAACGATGAATCAGGAATTAGCCCGGGAGGCAGTAGGCCTTTGGATTGTTTCGGTTGCCTTTGCGCTTTTTTATATCACCAAACGCGCGCGATAAAATGTTAGATTTAGGTTTCGTTTCAGCCATTTTACCCAATAAAACCTTAGATGAGGTTTTGGATTTTGCTCAAAAAGAGCAATTTGCTTGTGTTGAAATCATGTGTTGGCCTTCTACCAATCAGGATACACGACGCTATGCAGGTGTTTCGCATATCGCCGTAGATACGCTACATTCTGACGAAATAAGCCAATTAAGAGCCAAGCTTGAGGCTCATCCCACGAAAATTTCTGCACTCGGCTATTACCCAAATCCCATGGATCCAGATGAAAGCCAAGCCTCTTTTTATCGCGATCACATTAAAAAAGTGATTCGCGCGGCGGCGGTCCTGGGGATACAAACGGTAAATACTTTTATTGGTCGAGATTACACGAAAAACGTAGCCTATAACATCGCTAAATTTAAAGAGGTGTGGCCTGAAATAATTGAATTAGCTGATTCTTTGAACATTAAAATTGGCATCGAAAATTGTCCCATGTTTTTTACCGACGATGAATGGCCCGGCGGAAAAAATTTAATGACTACCCCGAAAATTTGGGATCAGTTATTTGATATCATCCCTTCCCCGAACTTTGGGCTGAATTACGATCCTTCTCACATGGTATTTCAAATGATGGATTACCTCTACCCCATTTACGCCTACAAAGAAAAATTACATCACATTCATTTGAAGGATGTGAAGGTGTATCCGGAAAAATTAAATCGAGTGGGAATTCTAGCGAATCCGCTGGAGTACCATTCCCCTAAAATTCCAGGGCAGGGCGATATTCATTGGGGAAAATTCATTTCCGCGCTTAATGACGTGCGCTACCGCGGTCCTATCGTCATCGAAGTAGAAGATAAGGCCTATGAAGGTTCTGAGGAAGATGTGGAAAAAGCTATTTTATCCGCAAGAAATCACATCAAGCAATTTTTACCTTAAGGAATAGGGGTCATTTTAACCGTCGCTTGAACCGACGTATTCTTGTAGGTTCGTGAGCCTCCAAAGGTAAATTCGGTTTTGGAAACGGTTATCACATCCCCTTCACCGTCCAATAAATAATTATTCGTATTGCTGATAATTAGCTTCGTGTCTGAATTGGATAATTTCCAATTACCCGTGGTAGTACTATTGCCCGTATTGTCTATCGCAATACAAGTCCCGTCAGATTTGAATGTCAATCGAACTTTGGACACATCATACTGCGAACCCTCTGGCGTTCTTCCTCGTAAATATACCTGTCCACTTAAATACCCGCTGGCATTTACCTCTTGCACTTGCCAGGTATAATTCAACAATATTTCCGTTTTCGTCTTCGGATCAAATTCAGTCTGACTCTTACATCCTATAAGAGAAATCAAAAAACTAAAAGCAATAAGGTATTTTTGGATTCGCATGCTGCAAAGGTAAAAAATAATCAAAGATTAAAGAAAGGGCTTTATGGCCCTTTCTTTAAAATATGTTATAATTCATTTATTTTTTGGGCTTCGCGAATAAAGAAGCATCCAAATTTGGGTTGATTTCAATCGAAGTGGTTTCAACCGCCATCGTTCCTCCGCCCATCGGGCTTGGGGACTCCACCGTATGTGGAAAAAATAAGCCATCAATCGCCTTGTAATTCGAATAACTTACCTCAGCATCAATCGATTGCCCTTGCACATTCATTTTAGCAATGGTCTTCACAACGAATCCCGTTGAAGCCGAAACAAATACTTGCACATCCTCTCCGTTAGCTTTAGTCACTTTCAATAAATAGGCATCCGCCCCATTCACCTTTTCCTTACTCACTAATTCGATTTTAGCACCTTCTTTATAAGCGATCAACAAAGGAGATCCAATGTTCTTCTGAGAAATTGCCATTTTAACCTGCTCACGCGGCATATCTTCAGGCTCGCCAGTTCCACCCATCATCGCAGGACGATTCATCCAACCACCTTCGCCATCTACGACCGTCACGATTTTATTGCCCATTACCTCGATTTCCGTACGAAAAGATTTTCCGACTAATACCGATGTTTTACTTTCAATATCCATCCCCTGAACATTGAATTTATTTTTTGTCACCATCGACTTCACGGCCGCCCATTTTTCAGGACTTCCCATCGCAGCTTGATGTTTGGCAATAATCTCATCCGTAGATTGTGCCTTAACAGCGATTGTAGTTACCATAAGCAATACCATCGCAAAAAACTTGACATGATTTTTCATATTGTTTGTTTAAAATTTGACGAATGTAAAGGATGAAAAGCAGATTCCATAAACCGCTCATCACAAAATCTATTTTTAAGCATGTTTTCGGAGAGATTTTACCACAAAAGCCCAACCGATAAAAACTAATATTCCCGCCGCCAAAAATGCCGCCCCAGGAAAATACACAAATGACGTTCCTGACGTAAAATGAGCAAATAAATTCGATGCGACCAAAGGACCTAAAATCGTCGTAACCGATTGTAAACTAGTTAAACCTCCCTGTAATTCACCTTGTTCATTCGCACCCACCTGCTGACTTATCAAACTCTGCAAGGCCGGCCCCGCAATCCCCCCCAATCCAAATGGCACCATAAATGCATACATCATCCAGGAAGAGGTCGCAAAAGCAAACAAGAAAAAGCCGAGACCATATAACAATAATCCATAGGAAACCGCGCGATTCTCCCCTATTTTGGGAATCAGCACCCGATTCAATCCTCCTTGAACCCCCGCCACAATCAATCCCACAAAGGCCAATGAATAACCTACCTCAGTCGGGGTCCACGAAAATACCTTCATCGTAAAATAAGACCACGTACTCGGATGCGCCTGTCCGGCCAATTGCAAACAAAAGAACCCAACCACCAATCCCGCAATCACCGGATATTTCGTCAAATGCTTCAATGAACCCATCGGATTTGCCCGAGACCAATCAAACGATCGTCTATTTTCTTTCGCCAAGGATTCAGGTAAGATAAAATACCCATAAATTCCATTTAAAAGCGTCAACAAGGCCGACACATAAAAGGGCAAGCGAACCCCATATCCACCTAAAAAGCCTCCTATCGCAGGACCAATAATAAATCCAATTCCAAACGCTGCCCCGACCATACCAAAATTTTTGGCACGTTCCTCGGGTTTTGAGATATCTGCAATGTAAGCCTGGGCCGTGGTAAAACTAGCCCCGGTGATCCCGGCGAGGAGTCGGCCGACAAACAACCAAGTAATATCCGGCGCATTCGCCAAAATCAAATAGTCAATCGAAAAACCAAAAAGCGAAGCCAAAATAATCGGTCGGCGGCCGTATTTATCCGACAATCCCCCTAAAATAGGCGAAAAGAAAAATTGCATAATGGCATAAGATGCCATGAGCCAACCGGAATATTGAGACGCCACACTTAAATCCCCTCCCGTAAATCCACGAATCAAGGTCGGCATCAAGGGCACAATCAGCCCAATACCCAACACATCGATCACCATGGTAATGAATATAAATCCGATCGCCGGATTTCGCTTATTTGCCATATATTTTAATAAAACGTATAACCTACCTTGGAACTCAAAAAGCTTTTACTGATTTCACCACATTCTTTTGGAGTCCGACTTTTATCAGGCACCGAATCTAATTCAACAATAGCCCAACCACTAAATTTAATCTTTTCCATATTCTTAAACACCTCCTCCAAATTCACTTTTCCTTGGCCTAATTCCACAAATTTATAGGATTTAGGATTTGATTCCTGCCCTTTAATCGGCGCCTCCACATCTTTGATGTGAAAAGAATGAATCACATCCTTATATTTCAAAACGGCCTCCGCTGGATTGCCTCCGCCTTGGAAATAATGCGCCACATCTAATAACAAGCGCGCATAAGCCGGATTCATGTTTTTGACCAAGATATCTACCTCTTCTGGCGTCTCTCCAAATTGGCTCATATGATTATGATAGGTCGTCTGAATACCAATTTCTTTCGTTCTTTTTCCAATTTCATTCATTACTTCCGCCAAGCGAACCAATTGCGCCTCCGTAGGTAATTCACCTTTTTTACGAAGACTATTCGTCAATTGTATCGTCGTGCCGCCCAATGCCTTAACGAATTTGGCATGGTTCACATGCTGTTCGATCGTAGCCGCCTCTTTCGCCGGATCAATCTCCACATTTCCACTAGAAAACATAACCAAATTTAACTTGGCTGCATCTATTTTTTCTTTTAAAACAGCCGGATTATCCTTGTACACAGGATAACAATTAGCACGTAATTGAATTCCCTTAAAGCCCAAATTCGCAATATCTTGAATAGCCTGTTCGTCATTACCATTCCAGGTAATGGCCGAATAACCCATTTTATATCGCTTTGAGGCAGAAAAAGGTAAGGTGGCCGCGAGGGCCAACAAAGAGGATTGTTGGATAAATGATCGTCTAGTTGTCATAGGTTTTTTTTATTTATTTCGCCGCTAATTTCAAAAAATCAGCTAATTCACTCAAATTGTCCGTACCAATGTAATCCACACCCAAATCCCATAAAGCCTGATAAGCCATCAAGGTATTTGGCGTAGCCCAAAGGCGTAATTTCCGTCCCGATCCATGTACGCGTTCTACATAAGCTTTCAACTTATCTTTCATCGCCTGGGGCATCGGCACTTGTCCACTCCACATGCCAAATTTATACATGGATTCACTTTCTAAGACCACATAATTCCCTAATCCCGCCGGATAGGTCTCCGTAGACCGACCATCAAAGGTAATCCAGCTCGGGAAGTTGATATAGTCTTTAATCGCCGGGCGATTCCCCGAAATCACAATCCGCAAGCCCGATTTCACAAATAAATCCTTATGCGGCGAGAGCGCTTGAATCAATAAAGGCAGCGTCGAATCCGCATTCGTCTTAAAATCAATCAAAAACTGATGGAAATTTCCTTGTTTTTTTGCTTTTAAGACAGCCACAATCGGGTCGACGTACAAGGACTTCAAGGTTCGATCCGCTTTTAAATCTCCAATTTCATGGCCGACTAACAATTCCCCTTTCACCGCATATACATCCGCCTCGATCGAACCAAAACCTAATTTATAAGCCTCAAAAAAGGGTTTCGCATGCTCATAATCATTGTGCGCATGCGCCTTGCTTACATTTTCTTGCGCGATGGCGGGTAAACATACACACCAACAGGCAAGAATAAATAGATTTTTCATAGGTTTTTTTAATGGTTCAATGAGTAAAGTTCCTTCCAGTCAGGTTATCGTTTCAAATAATCGCCCGATGAAATGTAGGTTTGCGCATCCACGGGACGGTTATACACATAGGCATAACTTGCAAATGACTCGCCTTTCATATCCACGCTCACTTGCTTACGCACAAAAAGACTCTTGGCTTCATCCGTAGGGTCATATTCTTCATATTCGTCTAAAACGTTCAACAATTTAATGGTATTTGACAACAAATACAATTCACCCACCACCACGTCTGAACTTGATTCAGAAGCCACAATGCCAGGATAATCCGCTACTTGATACATTTTGCCTTGGTAGGTCGCCATCCCGATATAATCTGAATTTCGGGCGATTAAGCGATGTAAATCATTGCCACAATCCCGACGCAAGGTCCCATACACAAATAAATATTCTGCCACATCCGGCTCAGGTAATTTAGCCTCCTCTAAGGTCAATACCAAATCTTCCTGCTCCACCACCGTTCCCTCATTCAATACCACATTCCCCACAATTCCCTCAAATGGCGCCGACACAATCGATTCCATTTTCATTGCCTCAATCACATATAAAGGCGCATTTTTCTTTACCTCATCCCCTGGCTTTACCAATATCCGACTTAATCGGCCTTGTAATGGCGCTCCTATGTCTCCTTTGCCATTTGCCTTCGCATGTTGCGCACGCTCCACTTTGATATTTCTATCCAAAATTTTAATCCGACGAGCCTGTCCATTCAAATCAAAGGTCACATTCCGCAAGCCTGATTCATCCGGATCCGACATATACAAGAACTTCACAATAATCGTCTTGCCCGGATCGATCGTAATCATGATTTCCTCATCCTGCTTCAAGCCATAGAAAAATGCCGGCGTAGGCAAGGCCGATAATTCACCAAACAGCGTCGCATTTTTGTAGAAATCTTCGTAGACCTTCGGATACATTTTATAAGACAAATAGTCGAAGAATCCATCTAGGTTATCCGGGAATTTCGTTTGAAATTCTTTGTAATCGGCATCGAAATCGATTGGCACCAAATGATCATTCGGGCGACCTTCTATCGCATGTTCACCTTTTAAAATAATCTCTTGTAATTGTTTCGGAAATCCTTGATAGGGCTGGCCTAAACCTCCTTTGAAGAAATCCTTCACCGATTCAGGGAACGAAAGCGTGCTTCCTTTGGCATACACATCCTCCGCGCTTAAGGAATTCGCCGTCATGAAAATGGCCATATCGCCGACTACCTTCGAAGAAGGGGTTACTTTGACAATATCCCCAAACAACTTATTCGCCTCCGCATAATTATCTTTCAATAATTCAAATTTATCCCCCACGCCTAACGCAATCGCCTGGCCACGTAAATTCGTATATTGTCCACCCGGAATCTCATTGTTATATACTTCTGCCGTACCTGCCTTTAATTCTGATTCAAAAGGCGCATACATGATACGAACCGCTTCCCAATAATTCGAATATTCATTCAATAAATCTAAATCCAAATCACTGGCATTCGGCTGACCTTGCATCATCGCGACTAAGCTATTCAGGTTGGGTTGGGACGTTAAGCCCGACATCGCCCCTAATGCACCATCCACAATATCCACCCCCGCCTCAATCGCCTTCAAATAAGTCGCCGATTGTACCGAAGCCGTATCATGCGTGTGCAAATGGATTGGAATAGAAACTGCTTGCTTTAATTCGGTGACTAATTTTGCCGCTTGGAAGGGGCGCAAAAGCCCGGCCATATCTTTTATGCAGAGCATATGGGCACCGACATCTTCCAGTTGACGCGCCATGTCCACATAATACTGCATGTTATACTTCTCATTCGTAAACACATCGCCCGTATAACAAATCGAAGCCTCTGCAATCCCCGGTGTACGTTCCCGAACGGCTTTGATGGACACTTTCATGGCGTCAATCCAATTGAGCGAATCAAAAATCCGGAACACATCAATCCCCGCTTCGGAAGATTTCTCTACAAATTTCTCGATCAAATTATCCGGATAAGCTGAATATCCTACGGCATTCGAACCGCGGAATAACATTTGCAAAAGCATATTCGGCATAGCCTCTCTAAATTCCTGCAAGCGCTTCCAAGGAGATTCTTGCAAAAAGCGCATCGCGACGTCGAAGGTCGCGCCACCCCAAACTTCCATGGAGAATAAATTCGGGAAGGATTTCGCGAAGCCGCTGGCGACGGCCAACATATCCTGTGTCCGCACCCGTGTCGCCAATAAAGACTGATGTCCATCGCGGAACGTCGTATCTGTGAAATAAATTTGCTTCGAATCCCGAATATGTTGGGCAAATTTCTCCGCGCCTAATTCGGTTAATAATTGCTTATTCCCTTTCGGATATTCCTTGGCGGGATCCACAAATGGGATAATGGGCGTGCGGAAAGCTAGCGTAGGTTTTACTTTCACGTCCGGATTGCCGTTGACAATCACCTCTCCTAAATAGCGAAGCGCTTTGGTGGAACGATCCCGCGTCTGCACAAATTTGAATAATTCTGGATGCGTATCAATGAATTGCACCGTGCATTGTCCATTTTGGAAAATCGGATGCGTAATCACGTTCCTCAAAAAGGGAATATTCGTTTTCACCCCCCGAATACGAAATTCTGTCAAAGCCCGGTTTAAGCGCTCAGATGCCCCGATTAAGGTCCGGCCTTTGGCACTTACTTTTACGAGCATCGAATCAAAATAAGGCGAAATTTTCACCCCAGGATAGGATGAACCTTCGTCCAAGCGAATACCAAAACCTGCGGCATTTCGATAGGCGA
Organism: uncultured Cytophagaceae bacterium; assembly: GCA_903907745.1. GTDB lineage: Bacteria > Bacteroidota > Bacteroidia > Cytophagales > Spirosomataceae > Aquirufa. The sequence continues at coordinate 32,432 of CAIVPF010000100.1, forward strand.
TGATCGTTCCAAAATCGGGCTTAAAGCCATTCGCTGGATCTTCGGTCGTAATCCGACACTGAATCGCAAAACCCTTTAACGGGATTTCAGCCTGACTTAAAATGTAAATACCCGGATCGGATAATTTATAATTTTGGGCAATCAAAATCTGCGTTCGCACGATATCGATTCCTGTCACTTCTTCCGTAATGGTATGTTCCACCTGAATCCGTGGATTTACCTCGATGAAATAAATATTTTCGTCCCGGTCGACCAAAAACTCCACCGTTCCCGCATTGTAATAATTTACTGCTTTCCCGATCGCTAGGGCGTAGCCGTATAATTTTTGTTTCGTCTCTTCCTTTAAACCAAAGGAAGGAGCGATTTCGACAACCTTTTGAAAACGTCTTTGCACAGAACAATCCCGTTCGTAGAGATGGACTAAATTTCCGTGTTGGTCACCGAGCAATTGCACCTCAATGTGTTTCGGCTCATCGATAAATTTTTCGATGAAAATCGTTTCATCACCAAAGGCATTTTTCGCCTCATTCCGCGCCTCTTGATACGCTTTTTCTAAATCTTCTTCCTTACGTACCACCCGCATGCCTCGACCTCCCCCACCGGCTGCCGCTTTCACCATGACAGGAAACGTAATCCGGCGTGCTTCCGACAAAGCCAATTCATATACACTTAAATCACCTTTGGAATCTTGAATCATGGGCACATTGGCCTTAAGCGCGGCCACTTTGGCAGCTACTTTATCGCCCAAGGCACTCATGGCTTCGGGAGATGGACCTACGAAGACGATGCCTTCTTCTCGGCACCGACGAGCCAAATTGACATTTTCAGATAAAAATCCATAGCCCGGATGAATCGCATCGATTTTCTTTGATTTACATAAAGAAATCAAACCCTCAATATCCAAATAAGGCTTCAATGGTTCCGCATCCTTGCCTATCTGGTAGGCCTCATCTGCCTTATACCGGTGTAAGGAATATCGATCCTCAAAGGTGTAAACAGCTACGGTTCGGATTCCTAATTCTGAAGCCGCCCGCATGATACGAATGGCGATCTCCCCTCGATTGGCGATGAGAAGACTCGAGATTTTCTTAACGTATGACTTTGGCATTATACTATATTTAGTGCATCTTAACAAAAATGATAAATATATTGGGAAAATAATAACCTGAAATAGATTAATTTAAGGAAACTTGAAAAGTTACAATTTAACTTGGGTTCATTACAAAAATAATTCCGCATGCTTGTCTTGAAATTTAGTAACTTGCGAACCCAAATACCTTTCTTTTATTCATGAGCGCAACGAAACCATTGATTGGGATTACCTTAGGAGATTATAATGGCATCGGTCCGGAAGTTATTTTAAAGGCCTTAAGTAATTCCCGTTTATTAAATTGGTGTACACCCGTGGTGTATGGTTCGCAAAAGGTATTGAATTTTTATAAAAAGGACTTGGACATCAAAGATTGGTCCTTGAAGACGATTACGGATCTCCAACAAATCACAGAGTTTAATCAATCCTATCTGGTTTCCTGCTGGGATGACACTAACACAATCGTAGAACCCGGAAAAGAAACCCAGGAAGCTGGAAAAGCGGCATTTGCTTGCTTGGACCGTAGTGCGCAGGATTTGGATAAGGGATTGCTTTCGGCGCTGGTTACGGCACCGATCAACAAGCATAACATTCAATCCGAAGAATTTTCATTTCCTGGCCATACCGAATATTTAACCGAACGATTTGAGGCGAAAGATTCCCTGATGATGCTTGTGTCGGAAGACATTCGCATGGGAGTGGCGACGGGCCATGTACCTTTATTGGAAGTAGCGAGTAAGCTTAATAAAGAACTCCTCCGTTCCAAAATAGATCTGTTTTTACAGAGTTTAAAGGAGGATTTCCTGATCGATAAACCCAAATTAGCCGTGTTAGGATTAAATCCCCATGCCGGTGATGGGGGATTATTAGGGCAGGAAGAAGTAGACATCATTCAACCCGTGGTGGATGAATATCGGGCCAAAGGAAAATTGGTTTTCGGGCCCTATCCCGCCGATGGATTTTTCGGAAAAGCACAATTCAAGGAATTTGACGGGGTTTTGGGTATGTATCATGACCAAGGTTTGATTCCTTTTAAATACATCGCCTTTGAAACAGGGGTGAATTTCACAGCTGGATTGCCGATCATTCGCACGTCTCCAGACCATGGTACAGCCTATGACATCGCAGGCAAAAACCAAGCGGATCCAAGTTCCTTTTTACATGCCTTTTTCTTGGCGATCGATTTAGTAAAAAATAGAATGAACGCCTAATGACCGCAGAGAAAGTACTCATCGTAGACGAGGTGCATACCTCCCTGGCTGAAGGACTGCGTGACCTAGGATATGAGGTAGATGAACGCTACGACCTAAGCGCCGCGGAGATTCCATGGCTATTACCTAGCTATCAAGGACTGATTATTCGAAGCAAAACGCCTTTGACAGCGGAGCTCTTATCGCAGGCACCGGGTTTAGGTTTTATCGCTCGGGCCGGAGCGGGTTTAGATTTAATCGATTTAGAATATTGTGCATCTAAAAACATAGCCGTTTTTTCTGCGAATGAAGGAAACAAAGATGCGGTGGCTGAACATGTGATGGGTCAATTATTGATATTAGCTCATAAACTAAACAAAGCTGACCAAGAGGTTCGAGAGGGGATTTGGCGAAGGGAAGCGAATCGAGGTTGGGAAATCCAAGGAAAAACCGTGGGGATTATTGGCTATGGAAATATGGGTCGGGCTCTTGCACAAAGGCTTCGGGGTTTTGATGTTCGAATTTTAGCCTATGACAAATACCGTCCGGCAGATGAATTTCAAGCCAGTTTACAAGATATTTTTGATCAAGCGGACATCGTGACTTTGCATGTTCCGCTGACGGAGGAAACAAATGGCATGGTGAATGCAGCCTTTATAGCCAGTTTCCATAAGCCCATTGTTCTCCTGAACAGTTCCCGTGGACCGATTAGTCCTTTGGCGCCTTTGGTCGATGGAATGAAATCTGGTCAAGTAAAAGGATTGGCGCTGGATGTATTGCCGAATGAAAAAATGTCTACGTGGACTTCGGAAGAAAAAGCCCTTTTTGATACGCTAAAATCATATCCGGCAACTGTTTTTAGTCCGCATGTAGCAGGCTGGACCACAGAGAGTTATGTCAAAATAAATCTAGTTTTATTGGAAAAAATCAAAGCCCATTTTAAGCGATGAATTACCCGATCAACATCGCAGAAAAATTAGGATTCCATCAAATTCAGGAACAAATTAAATCCCTGTGTTTGAGCAGGATGGGTGCGGAATATGCGGACAAAATGAAGTTTTCGAACCGCTTTGCATTGGTCCAACAATGGGCTAATCAAGTCGCCGAAATGCAAGCTTTATTAGCCGAACATGGGGGCGAATGGCCACAGCAAGATTATTACGATTTACGAGAATGGTTTGCGCCTTTGAGCTTAGAAGGACATTATTTATCGGCGGATCAATGGCGCGATTGGCAACGAGGCCTCGATATTTTATACCAATGTGTTCGTTTTTTCCATACCATCGACGTAGCCTTATATCCTGAAATCCATAAGATTACCCAAGCCTTTAAGGAAAAGGGCGAATCGGATGAGCGGGGCGATTTTCGGCAGATTATTCCGGTACTACAGGATTTGGATCGGATATTCGATGTCAATGGACAGATTAAGGAAAGTGCTTCCCCGGCGCTGGGTGATTTACGTAGGAAACGCTTTAAGGAGGAACAAAATCTGAGAAAAACCTTGGATAGTTTATTGAATCAAGCCTATAAAGAAGGATGGGTGAGCAAGGATTTTTCACTGACGTTACGGAATGGACGAATGGTGATTCCATTGGCGGCCGAGCACAAACGAAAAATCAAGGGTTTTGTCCAAGATGAGTCTGATACGGGGAAAACGGTATTTTTAGAACCGGCGGATGCTTTGGTGGCGAATAATGAAATCAAATCCTTGGAGTCGGCGGAAAAAAGGGAGATAATCCAGATTTTGAGTCGTTTGTCGGACCGGCTACGTCCCATGGTTCCGATGCTCAGTTCCTGGTTTCAATGGTTAGGACTGATCGATTTCATCCGATCGAAGGCCATGTGGGCGATAGAAAATAAAGCCGTTTTGCCAAAGATGGTGGAACAGCCCTTATTAGATTGGAAAGATGCTCGACATCCGATATTGGAACAATCCTTGGCCAAAATAGGAAAAAAAATAAAGCCATTAACGATTCGTTTGGCGGAAGAAAAACGCATCATGGTCGTTTCTGGACCGAATGCGGGAGGAAAATCGGTCACCTTGACTACGATTGGTTTATTGCAATATCTTTTTCAATCGGGTTGTTTAATTCCGGTGGGTGAAGGCTCGTCGATCGGGATGTTCGATCAGATTTTCTTGGACATGGGCGATGAGCAAAATCTAGAAAATGAATTGAGTACCTATAGCTCGCATTTGAGCAATATGAATTATTTCTTGGGCCATGTGAATCCCAAAACGCTGATTTTGGTGGATGAATTTGGTACGGGTACGGAGCCGAGTTTAGGGGGTGCGATCGCTGAATCGATCTTAGAGCGGCTGGCGGAGAAAGGGAGTTATGGTGCGATTAATACGCACTTTGGTAATTTGAAGAGTTTGGCTGATCGTCAGAAAGGACTATTTAATGCCGCTATGCGCTATGATACGGCACATTTAGAACCCCAGTTCATCTTGGACATGGGGAAACCGGGGAGTTCGTTTGCGTTTGAGATTGCCCAGAAAATCGGCTTACCGGAAAAAATCATTGCGAATGCGCGGAAGAAATTGGGGACGAAGCAGGTGGATTTCGATAAGATGTTGATGGAAACGGAAACGGAAAAACAGATTTGGGAATCCAAAAATGCGAGTTTGGGGATATTAAACCGGCAGGCGGAGGAAATTAAAGAGCAATATGCTCGATTAAAATCGCATTTGGAGGAAGAGCAAAAACGAATGTTGAATCAGGCAAAGGCGGAAGCGAAAAACTTGATTGTGCAAGCGAATCAGAAAATTGAGCAAACCATTCGCGAAATAAAGGAAAAGTCGGCCGCGAAAGAGGCGACGCAAGAGGCGCGTCAAGATTTACAAAAATTCACGGAAAAGGCATTAAAGATCGCGCCCGAGAAGGTTCAAAAAGCACCTGAACAAGCGAAAAATTTACATGGCCCGATCGAAGTGGGGCATTGGGTAGCGATCGAGAATGGACATTCGGAACCGACCATAGGCCAAGTCCTGGAATTCAAAGGAAAAGATGCCGTGGTGGCTTTGGGGGGAATTCGGACCACGGTGAAAATGAATCGATTGTTACGCGTCGGGGCACCGAAAAAGGAAAAATCAAGTCCGATGGCGATGCAGGGTATTGACCTAAATGACCGCATGGCGACTTTCACCTTAACATTGGATGTCCGAGGAAAAAGAGGCGAAGAGGTCTTTGTGTTATTGGATCAATTTTTAAATGATGCGTTGCTTTTGGGTGTTCCGGAGATACGCATTTTACATGGAAAAGGCGATGGGATTTTGCGTAATTTGGTCAAAGAACAATTAAAACGCTACAACCAAATCAAAAGCGCACAGGACGAACATGCTGATCGGGGTGGCGCTGGGATTACAATTGTATTATTTAAATGAGAACTTTAGCCTATTTTTTTTGTGTGTTATTTTTCAGTGGATGTATGCTGAATTATCATACAGGCATTCAAAAATTGAATGAAAATGATTTGGCAGCTGCTAAGGAAAATTTCACTTTAGCCTTGCAAAATGATCCTAAAAATCCGCAAATTTATTTTGCTCGTGCGATGAGTCGTGGCTTTTCTGATGAATTTTCTGGAGCCATTGCAGATTTGAGTAGAGCGATTAAATTAGAGCCTAATCGGGCCGATTTTTATTTTTATCGCGGATATTTTAAATCCAAAATAGCGAATGAAAAAGGGGCAATTTTGGACTATAGTAAATCAATTCGTCTTAATCCTTATTTACGGGAGGCTTATTATAATCGGGGAATCAAATTATTGAATTCCGGTTTTTTATCGGAGGCATGCCAGGATTTCCAACAGGCGAAAGATCTAGGTGATACCCTTTCTTTACGCTTTTTACATGTCTATTGTCGGCGCGAATTACCTTAAACTGACAAGCATCATAAATGGGGCAAGGAATGTGACCTAATTTTGTACGGAATAAAACAACGTACATGAAAAATTCGCCTAATCATACCTTTCATATCCCGGTGATGGGATTAGCTTTTACCATCGATAGTCCAATCAAAGTAGCCCGTTTTGGGATTTCATCAGTTATTTCCATTGCAGAAGATCGGCTAATCGAAATGATGCGCAAGCATTATAGCCAGGAAGCGGGATTCGATTATGTGCCTATTGAAAGCCATGAGGCCGATTATCGCGCGCGAAGAATCGAGGCCTATTTGAATTTAGTAGGAAGTATCGTAGCGAAGCAAGTAGAAAAATTGCGTTTGGAGCCCTTTGGCCAAGGAAAGGAAATCGACCGATATTTTGAGATGTTGCCCGAAAAAAATCCAAGCCAAGCCCTTTACCTGCGTATGCTGGAAACAGAATATTTATGTGATAAAATTCATTTACAAGATGAATTAAGAAAAGCGATTGTACCTGGGAGCATCGATGTGAATATCATGACCAAATTAGACAAAAGCAATCCCAATTCAGCCGGGGAAATTTTGGATGAAAATTCGGATGCGGTGGCGGCCTTGCGGGGCTATTCAAATTCCCGTTTGGCAGATTCAAGTATTGTGTTTTCAGCCGGTTTAAATCCACGCTTATTCGCTTATTTGGAACATTGTCCAGATTTTAAAGCGGACGAGACGGGGACGACTAAGAAAAAAATAATTATCAAGGTGACGGATTTTAGGTCGGCACTTATCCAAGGAAAATATGTAGCGAAAAAAGGTTTATGGGTCAGTGAGTTTCGGATTGAATCGGGCTTAAATTGTGGCGGCCATGCCTTCGCGACGGATGGTTATTTATTGGGGCCCGTTTTGGAAGAATTTAAGTTACGTCGGGCGGAATTGTTTGAGGCTATTTCAACCTTAATGCCGGGCGACACCCCAATGCCCGCATTTAAGATTTCGGTTCAAGGGGGCATTGGTACGCATGAAGAAGATAATTTTTTGCGGGAAAATTATGAGGTGGATTCGACGGGTTGGGGGACTCCCTTTCTCCTCGTTCCAGAAGCGACCACGGTGGATGAAGAAACGATGCAAGTATTAGCGGCGGCGAAGGATGGTGATGTGATTTTGTCCAAAAGTTCACCCTTAGGCGTTCGATTTAATTATTTAAAAGGGACATCGGGGCATATTGAGCGGAATCTGCGGATTTTATCGGGTAAATCGGGAAGTCCCTGTACAGAAAAACATTTGGCATTTAATACCGAATTTACGAAGGAACCGATATGCACGGCTTCGAAGAAATATCAAAAATTAAAATTGGCCGACCTGCAAAAGGCCGAACTATCTGAAACGGAAAGGCTTCAAGCGCGCGAGGATGTGTTAGCCAAAGAATGTTTATGTGTCGGCCTTAGTAATTCAGCTGCCATTCGATATAAGGAATTATTTGTAAAAAAATTACATGCGGTGACGATGTGTCCGGGGCCTAATATTGTGAATTTTTCTAAAATCGTGTCCTTAAAAACGATGATTGATCATATTTATGGGCGTATTCAATCTTTGACAAAATCAAGCAGGCCACATATGTTCATTGCGGAATTGAATCTGTATGTGGATTATTTGAAGGAGAGTTTGTTGGAAGAAAGTACCCTGGCGGCCTTTGAGAAGCGTAAAAAGTATTTTGGTCAATTTTTCGAAAATTTATTTCAAGGTATCGCATATTACGGTACGATGGCAGATCAGGTAAGTCAATCAGCCCAAAAGCAATTCAAGATGGCCTTGCAGGAAGCGGAGCTAGAGTTAGGGCTTTTGAAGGAACAATATTTGTTGGTCACAGGCTAACAATTCACACTTTAAATTCGTTAATTTGTAGTTTATATTCATTTAACTACATACAATGTCGATTGCAAAAACTGGCGACAAGGTTGCCGTACATTACACAGGAAAACACAGCGATGGCTCTATTTTCGATTCTTCCGTAGGAAGCAATCCCCTTGAATTCCAATTGGGTTCAGGCATGGTGATCAAAGGATTTGATGATGGTGTGACTGGGATGGGGATTGGTGAGAAAAAAACGGTGATTATTCCGGCTGTTGAGGCCTATGGCGAGCATTCTCCTGAGAATACCGTGACGATCGAGCGGACACAAATTCCGAGTCATATCGAATTAACCTTAGGATCTTCCTTGAATATGCACCAAGAGGGTGGACATGTGATCGAGGTCGTGATTACGGATGTGACAGAAACACATGTGACATTGGATGCGAATCATCCCTTGGCTGGCCGAGATTTAACCTTTGAATTAGAACTAGTTAGTATTCAATCCTAATGAAAATCAACCTGCGCACCTGGCTTCCCCACGGATTAGTAATTCTTGGGTTTATTGTGATGGCCTTTATTTATTGTGGACCCCTGTTGCAAGGCAAGGTCTTGGTTCAGCACGATATCCAACAGGCGCAAGCAGCCGCGCAGGAAAGTATTCAGTTCAAAAAAGCCAGTGGCGAAGAAGCTTGGTGGACCAATTCGATGTTTGGAGGTATGCCAACTTACCAAATTTCCGGCTCCTATCCCTATAGTATTTCTAGTTATTTGGGCAGCTTTATCACGAATTTATTCCCAAATCCCGCGAATTTATTGATTTTACAAATGCTGGGCATGTATTTGTTCCTTTGGGCCTTGGGGGCTTCTCCCCTGCTGGGTTTTGGCGGAGCCATCATGTATGCCTTTGCGACCTATAATATGGTGATTATTCCGGCTGGCCATACCTCCAAAGTCTTGGCACTAGCCTATGCACCCGTGGTATTGGCAGGGATTCGGATTTGTTGGTCCCGAAATACTTGGCTCGGCGCTGCGATTTTTGCGCTCGGGATGGCCTTGGAATTATATGCCAATCACATTCAAATTACCTATTACTTGTTTTTTATTATTGGGGCTTATAAGATCTATACACTCCTGCAAGCCATTCAATCCAAGGCCTTCGCCGATTGGTTCAAAAAGGGAATGATGCTAGCCCTCGGTTTGATTTTAGCAGTTTCCACGCATTCCATGCGTTTATGGAATAATTACGAATATAGCAAAGAGACGACGCGTGGGGCATCGGAATTGAGTGCGAATAAAAGTCGGGGCAATGGCCTCGATAAAAATTATGCCTTCGATTGGTCATACGGCATTTCGGAAACGGGAACTTTATTGATTCCTGATTTTAAAGGTGGGGCTTCGCAGGCTGATTTGGGCGGGAAGGAATCCAATACCTTCAAAACCATGGTGGGTGCTGGCTTGGCCGAGGAACAGGTATTGCCTTTCGTGGAAAAGGGGCCGGCGTATTGGGGGGAGCAATCCTTCACGGCGGGTCCGGCTTACGCGGGGGCTTTGGTGGTGTTTTTATTCTTGTTTGCAGCTTTTTATGTGAAGTCCAAAGAAAAATGGTGGATGCTGGGAATCACCCTTTTGTTTATCACTTTTTCCTGGGGCAAGAATTTTGGGCTTAATGGTGTTTTATTTGACTATTTTCCGCTGTTCAATAAATTCCGCGCGATAACGATGGTGCTTTCCTTTGTCCAATTGGGCATGGTGGCTCTAGCAATTTTAGGCTTAATCGAATTCAGTAAATCGAATCCAACCTTTGCGGATATCAAAAAACCATGGCTTTATGCCTTCGGAATAAGTGGCGGATTGTGCTTGTTTTTCGGGCTATTGCCAGATCTGTTTTTTGATTTCAAAGGCAGCCAAGATGGCGCCCAATTATTACAAGATGCGCAGATTAATTCGGCCATTTGGAATGCGATACGCTTAGATCGGATCGATTTATTCCGGGCGGATGCCTTTCGCAGTTTTATTATTATTGCCTTAGGGGCGGGTTTATTGTATTTAGGAAGTATTCAAAAAATCAAAAAGGCCGCCTGGGTCATAGGCCTTGTTTTGATCAGTATTTTAGACGTGGCGCCGGTGGCGAAACGCTATTTTGGGAAGGATGCCTTTGTGTCGAAAAGTACGTTAGAAGAACAGGTGCAGCCGACGGCGGCGGACCAACAAATGCTCGCTGACACCACGCAATTCCGTGTATTGAATTCTACCACCAATTTCATGAGCGATGCGGGTACTTCTTATTTCCATCATTCATTAGGTGGATATCATGGAGCCAAATTAAGACGTTATCAGGAATTGATCGAAAAGTATTTTGGTGGCAGTCCGGCGCAAATGAGCGTGTTGAATATGCTGAACACCAAATATGTGATCGGCGCGGATTCAGTGGGACAAGCCATCGCCCAAACCAATCCGAATGCCTTAGGAAACGCATGGTTTGTGAAAAATATCATGTGGGCGGCGCAGGCAGATGAAGCCTTAATGGACATCGAAAAATTCAATCCGGATAGCACAGCCATTATCGAAAAACAAGATCAGCTCTTATTGGCTGGATTTAAGCCAGCGGCGGATCAGGTAGGTGTGATCTATTTGCAGCACTATGAACCTAATCATTTGACTTATGGGTCCAATAGCAATCGGCCCGCGTTAGCTGTATTTTCTGAAATTTACTACCGTGGAAATCAGGATTGGAAGACCTATGTGGATGGCAAGGAAGTGAAACATGTGCGGGCAGATTATGTCTTGCGCGCGATGGTGGTTCCGGCAGGAAAACATAAGATTGAATTTAAATTTAAGCCCTATTCGGTTGAAATGGGCACCAAATTGGATGCGGCAGGCTCGATTCTTTTATTGCTTTTTGTGGGAATTGGCTTTTTGATGGCATTTAAAAAATAAGGAATGATATATTCGATGACGGGCTTTGGGAAGTCCTTAAAAGAAACCCAAGACCTACAGATTCGTGTGGAAGTCAAAACGTTAAATTCTAAATTTACGGATATATTCTGCCGTTTACCGAAGTCATTATCGGTGCGGGAGATTGATATTCGAAACTATTTAAGCCAACAATTAGAGCGCGGCAAAATCGAATTAAACCTGTTCATTCAAAAGAACAACGACTCCAACACCACGGAATCTTTTTTACCGATCGCACAAATTCAGCAATATTACCAGGAATTAAGCCGCGTTGCGAAAACATTGGGCATCGAGCAATTCGATGAAACCAAAGTATTTTTGCAATCCTTGCAGATTCCAAGCTCCATGCAGAATGAACAAAACCAGGATTCAGAAGAGGAAATAGAGGCGCTTTGGCAATTGATCTTCGAAGGAATCCAAGAAGCTGTTCAAGAATGTAAGGCCTTTCGGGCGCGGGAGGGTAAAGTGGTGGAGGATAAATTCCGTGAATACATCGCTTCCATAAGTTCCGGTTTATCACAAGTCGCGGAACAAGATGTGTTGCGGATGCCTGGAATTCGGGAGCGAATGAAAAAGTCTTTGTTGGAACTCGGTTTAAACGAAGATTTTGACCAAAATCGTTTCGAACAAGAAGTGGTTTATTACATTGAGAAATTTGATATTTCGGAGGAAAAGGTGCGTTTGGCAACGCATTTGGAATATTTCGTTGAAATTTTGGAGGAGGGTAATGGGAAGAAATTGAACTTTATGGCTCAGGAAATCGGTCGGGAAATCAATACCATCGGTTCCAAGGCAAATGACTCCGTTTTACAACGCCTCGTGGTGAATATGAAAGATGAATTGGAGAAGATTAAGGAACAGACGGCGAATGTGCTTTAGATAGGTATTATAGGTAATAGGTATTAGGTAATAGGTAAGAGGTATTAGGTAATAGGTAATAGGTATTAGGTAATAAGTAATAGGTAAAAGGTAAGAGGTAATAGGTATTAGAATTTTTTTAGGCGCGTGACGATCGCGGATTTACAAACCGTTCAACAGCGCAATCCCAACACAACCAATCGCCAAACCAATCCATTGGCGGTTCGTCAAGCGCTCCTTAAAAAAGACATAGGCCGTAAGTGCACTCAATAGAATAACGCTCAAATTATACATGGTCAAAACTATAGCGGCATTGTTTTGATAGGCATCTAAAGCTTTAAGAAGAAAATAAAAGGAAAAGAAATTAGGCAAACCTAAGGGAATCGCCGCCAATACAGAATTCCAATTCCATTGTAAGGTGCCATTCACGGAATTCCAAATTAACACAAGTGCGGAGCCCAGCATCGACCCGATGAGCAGCATCATGATAAAGGGCAAGGTACCTCCGACGAAATAGGTCAGCGTGCTATTCAGATAACTAAACAAGGTATTCGTCAAGCCATAGGCAATAAAGACAGCAATCAATAAGGAAACCACCGGTTTAACACCTTCCTTTGACGTCAAAGAAGGACTGCAAAAATAAATAGCCGCAAAGGACAAAATTAAGCCCAGCGCCACCAAAACCGTTAATTCACCGCCCGTCTTTAAAATAAATAAATTGATCAGAACAGGGATAACCAAGGAGATATTATTGGCCAAGGACGTCGGCGCCATCCCATTTTTTTGGGTAGAAAAACCTGATAATAAAAAGGTAATCACAAATCCCACCCCCATGAACATCAGCAAAAAAGTATCCCATGAGGAAGGCCAATGGAAAGGAATGGCCGATGGCTGATGAAAATAGGCGGTCAAAAAACAAACCGGATAATTTAATAAAATGGCGATTCGCGTATCCACTTGAAAACGTGCATGCGCCCGAAAATTAACGAGTAAAAGCACCGAAAAAACGACACTTAAAATCAAATACAGCATCTTAAGATTTTTTAACGATATCCTCCAATAAGGAAACCCATTCCGGAGAATTATTTAGACTTTCGACCAATTGCCAATGCTGACCACCTGCCTCTTCAAATATTTCTTTATACTCCTCCCCTACTTCGATCGTCGTTTCCAAGCAATCAGCCACAAATGCGGGTGAAAATGCTAATACTTTCATTTTTCCATCCGCAACTAATTTGGGGATAACCTCATCCGTATAGGGCTTAAGCCATGGATCGCGACCTAATCTACTTTGAAAGGATGTACTATAGGTACCTGGTTTTAAACCCATTTTACCGGCAATCAATCGGGTCGTTTCGTGGCATTGTGCGCGATAGCAACCATGATTTTTGTCGGTGATGGACTCACAACAAGTTCCAAAAACACAAGTCGTTTTCGTTAAATCTCCTTTACGAACATGTCGTTCCGGAATTCCGTGATAGGAGAATAAATAATAATCGAATTCCACATCCTTTTGATAATTAGCCGCTTTTGCTGAAAAATAGCTAGAGAATGTGGGATGATCATAAAAATAACTTGCGATAGAAAGCGAAGGCATGACCTGCCATTTGGACATTAATTGCATCACACGCTCAAACACAGAACCCGTTGAGGCTGAGGCATATTGAGGGAAAAATGGAATGACAATTAATTTTTTCAGGTTCTTGGCTTCCATATCCTTCATGGCTGAAGGCAAGTCAGGACTTTGGTAGCGCATCGCTAAGCGAACATAATAGGAATCGCCTAAGGTCGTTTGTAATTCACGAGCGACATCTACCCCATAAAATTTCAAAGGAGAACCCCGCTCTTCCCATAGCGCCTTGTAGATTTTAGCCGATTTAGGCGCTCGAAATGGAGCGATAATACCATTCACTAAAATGTAGCGGATCAAATAAGGAATGTCAATCACTCGACCATCCATTAAAAATTCACGCAAATACCGACGAACAGAAGGAGTACCCGGATCGTCTGGCGTACCTAAATTCACTAATAAAACACCTACCATAGGAAAAATTCAAAGCACAAAGATCATTCAAAAATTATAAATTCCATCCTTCCGGCGTGATTTTTGTTCGATAAGTGGATTCTACACAAGGAACGCGATCTTGACAATTGACAGATCCCGGAGGACAGGTATAAATCTCACCCGTCAAATAGGTGATTTGAGCCATCTCATCTTTAGGTGCAAGTTTTAATCGATCAATGTAATAAATCTTTTTACGCACTGAAAATACGTTAAATATGCCTAGCACCTTCTCTTTCGGATCCGTAATAGCTTTTACATTGATGCTAAAACGAGTTTCGGCAGGTACATCGAACAATGAACCGCTGGATTGTACCTGGGCGATTAATGATTGATAAAAATTGAAGGCATTTTTGGTAATGGACCGTTGCTCTAACCGTAAATAATAAGGAGAATACCCATCAAAAGGTAATCTGGCTACTTGTCTTCCTGCGATTCGTTGGCCATTCGTTAAAACATCTGAAAATACGTTCAAGTCGTTATTGGTCGAAATAGACCAACAATTTCCATCACACATGTAATTTAAAATATCCTCCGTTGGAACTCTTGGCGAAACGCAAACATTGGTTTTAAAATTCCATGTAGCTCCACCTTCGCAGGTCTCACAAATAGAAATTTTTTCATAGTGCTTCCAATTCCACATATAAAATTCTCCTTCCTGCGGACTGTCTTTAAAGTCCACAAAAACTGAAAATCCATTTCTTCTCGCATCCACTTTGTCATATTGATCCCTGATTTCAAATTGGGTAACTATATTATCAATTTCAGGGGCTGGAATCATTTTTTCTTCTACGCTCTCATACTGTTTGCCGGTTAAGGTTTTAACAAACAACTTATACGTTGATCCCGTTTTCCCAACAAATCCCGCAGGAGGCAAATAAGTCCCCAAAACGGCACTTTCTTTAAAAATTGTCTTGTTTCCTGCTTGATCCGTCACATAGACCTCTGACTTGGTAACCGCTAATGGGTTTTGAGAAATAATTCTATTAGCAGAACTCGTGATACGTATTTTATTTAAGGCCGCATCATCAGAAATATCGGCTTCAATGGTCAAGTAGGAGGTAGAATCAATTTGCTTGAAATCCACAATAGGATTAATGCAAGCCCAAGAAATCAAACCAATCGCGATTAAATAAAATATAATTCGAAATAATTTCGTAGGCATCTCTATAAAAATTTAAAATTGTAAGTGAGAGAAATGAACGGAGCCGCAAACACACTTAATTCATATGCGCGAAGGCCCGTTTTGGTAGATTTAAAGAATACAGAATAGGGATTCTGTCTACCATAAATGTTGTAGACCGTGAAAACCCAACTTCCTTCCCATCGCTGCTTTTTCAACGTAGGATTCGTGATCGTCCATGAAAAATCTAAACGGTGGTAATCTCGAATTCGGTCATTATTTCGCTCTTGGAATACCGCAAATTTCTTACCCCCAATTTCATACATCCCAGAGGGTGACGAAAATGGGCGTCCAGTATTGTAGGCAAATGTGAAGGAGAAACTATGATGGGTCGTCGGCTGAATGTTCAACATCATATTAAACGTATGCGGCTTATCATAATTCGTTGGAAACCATGAACCCTCATTAATCGACTGCACCTCCGGAAAATCCCCGATCATCTGATTAAAGGCCCTGGCATAGGTATAGGAAACCCAACCACTTACTTCACCCTTTTTCTTCTGAACCATCAATTCCATTCCATAAGCCTTACTTTGGCCTGTGATCAACTGCGTTTCGATGTTAGGATTTAACTGCAAATTAGCCCCAGAAACAAAATCCAAGGTATTCCGTACATCTCGATAATAGGTTTCCAAAGAAGCCTCATAAACGTTATCATTGTAGGTTTTAAATAATCCCAAAGAGACAAAATCACTTTGTTGGGGTTTAATATACCTGTCGGCGGTTTTCCAACGGGAAGTTGGCAACGGCGTCGTATTATTCGACAACAATTGGAAAAATTGCTGCATCCGATTATATCCAAATTTCATTGTCGTATTCTCGCCAATGGAATATTTCATCGTAATCCTTGGCTCAAAACCCCCATAACTAGCCATGACCTCGCCCGGCGCGTAGGTCTTCTTACTGATAACGGAATTCAGCGAAGGCATTTGACCCGGTGCATATTCATTCACTACCCCTGCTCCGATTCGCCAATATTGTGAATAACGTAAGCCATATTGAACCGTGAATTTTTCACTCATTTTAAATTCATCATCTGCATATATTGCGGCCTCCATCGATTGCTCATCTTGGATTTTCACCGTCGCTACACGCGAATTAGTAATTCCCACATTCAGGGAACCTGGATCGATGTCATAGCGCGTTAAGGTCGCGCCAAAATTCATTTGATGCTTCGCGTTTGGCTGATAATCAAAGCTCGCCGACACATTCTTGTAAGCAATAAAACTATTTAAATCAATTGTATTTACCGTATCCGGTGCATAGGTTTTCGTTTTATAATAGGTGCTCGTCGCACTTAACATCATGTTCAATTTCTCTGAAAAATAATGATTCCAATGTAAGGCTAGATTCGTATGTCCATAATCAAAGGATGTCCGTTTGGCAATCACGTTTTCGATGCTAAATAAGGAATCGACCCGGTAATAATCCTGACTCAAATAACTTGAGAACGAAATGGTATTTTTCGCATCAGGCCGGTAAAATATCTTGGTAGCTACGTCAGAAAAATTCGCGCGAATATTCTTCAAATAACTTGGCGCAAACCATTTGAACATAAAATCATTTAGGGATAAACGACCGGCTACAAGTACGGACAATTTTTCTTTGACGATCGGAATTTCCGCCATTAAGCGGTTTGACACCAAACCGATACCCCCCTGCATTTTGAATTTATCCGTATTGGGCTCGATCATTTTGATGTCTAACACCGAAGCCGAACGACCACCAAAACGCGTAGGAATTCCTCCTTTATACAATTCCAAATCCCGAATCGCATCCGAAGCAAAAACGGAAAATAAACCAAACATGTGAGTAGGATTGAAAATTGGGGTATCGTCAATGTAAATCAAATTTTGATCGACATTACTACCCCGAATATTTAAACCATTCGCGCCTTCACCTACCGAAGAAACCCCGGGCAAAGTCTGAAGACTTCGGATCACATCGACCTCCCCCATCATGGTAGGCAGTTTTTTGATCCCTTTTAAACTTAACATGGTAACCCCTAGCGAGGGAGTTTGAATATCCCGTTTGGCCGAAGCGCTGGAAACAATTACCTCTTCCAATTGCTTCGTAACATCGTTCAATTCGACATTAACCTCAACATCGGCTTTCACATAAAATTTCGTCCGATATGGATTATAGCCCACATGACTAACTTTTAAGACATATTCACCATAGGGAACATAGAGCCGAAATTTACCTAATGAGTCAGTCGAAACACCTGATTTCTTGAAATCTACTGAAATGTCCGCACCTCGAAGGGGTTCCCTGGTTTGAGCATCAATCACACGACCAAAAATAGAGGGAAGCGTGGTAGTTTGGGCAACAATCAGGTTCATTGACAAACAAAATAACCCAATCGTATAAATAATTCGTAAGCGTTTGAACATAGCTAGAGGTTAACGTAATCTCAATAATACGATAATTCTTTGGAATAATTTAATTTAAAAGCGACCAAACGGAGGATAATGCGACGAAAGCCAAGGCGATCGGCGTGAGAACTTTCCAAGATAAATACATCAATTGGTCCACCCGCAAACGAGGCAGGGTCCAACGTACCCACATTTGCAAAGCGATTAATAAATAAGCCTTTAACATCAGCCAAAAAAATCCAAGCACCGTGGCCAAAATCGTCCCAGGGCTACCATTCGTCCAATCCGCCAAATGTAAAGAACCGATATTCGGGAAGGGTGAATACCATGCTCCCCAAAATAAAATAACACCCAAAATACTGACCAAGAGCATGATGCCGTATTCCGACAAAAACAAAAGTGCCCAGCGCATTCCCGAATATTCCGTGTGAAAACCGCCGACTAATTCCGATTCCGCCTCTGGAATATCAAAGGGTGCACGATTCGCTTCCGCTAAACTAGCGATAAAAAAAACGATGAATAAGCCAAAAAATAAAGGCATCCGTACCACATTCCAGGTAAAAATTCCACCGATCCCCCCGACTGAAATCCCCAAAGCCTTCATTCCAAATAAATATTGCTCGCCTCCGAAAATTCCTTGTTGGGCCGCAATATCCTGCAAATTCAAACTCGAAGACAAAATCACCACCGATAAAATCGACAAGCCTAAAGGAATTTCATAAGACACTAATTGGGCCGCTGAACGGATCGCGCCCAGCAAAGAGTATTTATTGTTCGATGTCCAGCCGGCCAACAAAATCCCCAGCGTATCCAAGGACAAAATGCCCATAAATAGCATCAAGCCCATCTCCGTTTGACTCCCTTGTAGCCACATTCCCGAACTTAAAGGAACCACCGAGAAAGCACCAAAAATAGATAAAAAGATAATCCAAGGGGCTACTAAAAATAAACTGCGCTGTGCCAATGCCGGAACAATATCCTCCTTCTGCAAAAGCTTGATTAAATCCGCAAAGATCTGCAATAAACCCCATTTCCCTACTTCCATGGGCCCCAAACGATCCTGCATAAAAGCAGAAAGTTTACGTTCCACATAGACTCCGATCAAGACATTGACCAACAGCAATAGTAAACAAATGAGCAGGGCTATTCCCATTTAACGAATCGCGTCCAAAGCGTTTATCATATCAGCCTTTAAATCATCGATGTGTTCCAATCCCACCGCGATGCGCACTAAGCCCTCCGTAATTCCTACGGCGGCTTTATCTTCAGGAGATAATTTCGAATGCGTGGTAGATGCTGGATGCGTCATGATCGTCCGAGAATCACCTAAATTAGGCGAAATAGATACAATTTTTAACAATTTGGAAAAGGTTTGCACCTTCGCAAATCCCCCTTTTATATCTATGGTTAAAATTCCACCCCCATATTTCATTTGTTTTTTAGCCAGTGCATATTGAGGATGCGAAGGCAAAAAAGGATATTTCACGGCATGCAAAGCGGAATGACCCTCCAAAGCTTCCGCTAAGGCTTGGGCATTACTGGAATGTTTCTCCATGCGCAAGTCCAAGAGCTCTAAGCTTTTCGATAATACCCAAGCATTAAACGGCGATAAGGACGGCCCCGTATGACGAGCAAAAAAACGTATTTCCTGAATAAATTCCTTCTTTCCACAAATGATGCCCCCTAAGACGCGGCCTTGACCATCAATGTATTTGGTCGCGGAATGAATCACCAGATCCGCTCCTAAATCCATCGGTGTTTGCAAAATCGGCGTGGCAAAACAATTATCCACCGCCAAAACAATATTTTTCCCCTCCTTAAGTTTCGCTAATGCTTCCAAATCAATCAACTCCAATCCCGGATTTGATGGACTTTCACAAAACATGAATTTGGTATTGGGCTTGATGGCTTTTTCCCAGGCCGACAAATCATGCCCCGGAACAAACGTACATTCAATGCCCCATTTAGCCGTAATTTTCGTTAAAATCTGAATCGCTGAACCGAATAGGGCATTCGAGGCCACTACATGATCTCCAGATTTTAATAAGCCTGCCATGGAAGCAAAAATAGCTGCCATGCCGGTTGAAAAAGCAATTCCATCTTCCGCATTCTCCAGCATGCACATCTTCTCCACAAATTCATCCACGTTCGGATTCATGTAGCGAGAATAAATATTGCCTGCCTGCTCATCTGCGAAAATGGCGCGACCCTGCTCCGCATCCTCAAACGTAAAACTAGATGTTAAATATAAAGGCACCGAATGCTCCCGGTTATGCGAACGATCGGCCTGAATGCGAATGGATTGGGTTTGTTTTTTCATGCTTTTTCAAATAATCTACAAATTTAATGGAATAGCTTAAATTAAATTCATTTTAAAAAAATCTATTTCATGATAATAATTTGAGTAAAAGAAGAATGATTATATCTTTATAAATAATTCAATGATACCTTTAAATAATTATGAAAAAAACAATTTACTCGTTGATCCTGGCTGCATTTTTGTTGCCATTGGTCGCACAAGCACAAAAATGGACGCCTTTATTTGATGGCAAGACCTTCAACGGCTGGAAGCAATTAAATGGCCAAGCCAAATACGAAATTAAAGATGGGGTGATTATCGGCACTACAGTGGCCAGCACACCGAATTCCTTCATGGCAACCGCCAAAGATTACGGCGATTTTATCCTAGAATTAGAATTAAAAGTGGACAACTCCATGAATTCAGGTATTCAAATCCGTAGTTTATCGAAACCAGAAGTCAATAATGGCCGCGTACATGGCTATCAAGTGGAAATCGACCCATCCGATCGCGGTTGGTCCGGTGGTATTTACGACGAAGCACGTCGGGGTTGGTTATTCCAAAACGAAATGAATCCTGCCGCTAAAAAGGCATTCAAACGCGAAGCTTGGAATAAATACCGTATTGAGGCAATTGGTAGCGTCATCCGTACATGGATCAACGATGTTCCCGTGGCAAATTTAATCGATGATTTAACTCCATCTGGATTCATCGCTTTGCAAGTTCATGCCATCGGAAAAGATGCAGAACCTGGCAAACAAGTCATGTGGAAAAATATCCGCATTCAGACAGGTAAGGATATGCAACCTCGTCCAACGGACAAGGTTACTCCCGTTGAAAACTACACTTTAAATACACTTTCTGAGCAGGAAAAAGCATTGGGCTTTAAATTATTGTTCAACGGAAAAGATTTAACAGGTTTCCGCTCTGCATTTAAAACCTCTGCTCCTCCTTCTGTATGGACAGCTGAAGATGGTCAATTGCACGTAAATAGCTCCGGCGGCAAAGAATCTGGAAACGGTGGTGACATTTTGACAAATGAGAAATTTGGCGCATTTGAACTTGTTTTCGATTTTAAATTAACCGAAGGCGCAAATTCAGGCGTTAAGTATTTTGTGAATGAAACCTATAATTCTGGGGCATCTGCTATCGGGTTGGAATATCAAGTATTAGATGACGAAAAACATCCAGATGCGAAATTAGGCACGGTTGGTAATCGGACATTAGCCAGTTTATATGACATCATTCCGTCGAATAAAAACGACAAACGTTTCCAAAAGAAAATTGGCGAATGGAATCAAGGTCGGATTATCGTTTATCCAAACAACATTGTTCAACATTGGTTAAACGGCTTCAAAGTATTAGAATACGAGCGTAAAAGCAATATTTTCAAGGTATTGGTCGCACATAGCAAGCACGCGAAATGGGAAGGATATGGTAGCCAAGATGAAGGCGCAATCTTGTTCCAAGAGCACGGCGATTCGGTATTTTACAAAAACATCAAAATCAGAAAGATTAATTAAAATTTAAACCTATCAAATAACATGGAAAGAAGAGAATTTATCCAAAAAAGTGCGATTGCTTCCCTGGGAACTTTCGCATTTAGCCCAAAATCGTATAGTAAGATTTTAGGTGCCAATGACCGCGTTCGCGTGGCCGCTGTCGGTTTTTCAGACCGTCACCGTGCTTCCCACGTCGGCCCGTTTAAAACTTTATCGAAAGAGATGAATTTTGAGATGGTCGGACTTTCTGATCTTTGGAATCGCCGTAGAGAAGAGGGTGCTGCCTATTACGAAAGTCAATTAGGAAGCAAAGTGACGACCTATCGCAATAATGATGAATTATATGCGTCAAAAGGTATTGATGCTGTATTTATTTCAACAGCCGATTTCCAACATGCAACTCACTTAATCGAGGCCGTAAAAGCAGGTTGTGATGCCTATTGCGAGAAGCCTTTGGCTGAAACCATGGAAGATAACCGTGCGGTATTAAAGGCTGTGAAGGAATCCAATAAAATTGTACAAATCGGATCTCAACGTCGTTCAGGAACCAATTATTTTGCAGCAGAAGATTTTATCAAGTCAGGTAAATTCGGTGATATCAAAATGGTGGAGTTGCTTTGGAATGTAAACCAACCAGGCCGTTGGAGACGCCCAGCACTTACAAAAATCTTAAAAGAATCAGATATCGATTGGAATCGTTTCTTAATCAACCGTCCAAAAGACACTTTTGATCCTCGTAAATACTTAGAATATCGCTTATTCTGGCCTTATTCATCCGGTATTTCAGGTCAGTGGATGTCACATCAAATCGATACCGTACACTGGTTCTCCGGTTTAACGCATCCTCGTTCTGCCGTTTCTAACGGAGGTATTTACCAATGGAACGATGGTCGTGTAAACGCAGATACACAAACAACGGTATTTGATTACGGCCCATCCGACGACAAAACAAAAGGATTCCAAGTTCAATTTACGTCTCGCTTCTCGAACGGAGCCGGTGGAACGAAAGAAATCTATTACTCAAATGCAGGTGAATTAAACTTGGACACGAACACGATTTCACCAAACGGTGGACTTCGCGAGCGCGATGCCAAAGAAATGGGCATGCAAGCGAATTTATTACCCAACATGAAATTAGGTGAAGCCATCGTGGTTGAAACCAGTGCAAATACAGGCGGAGACCAATTAACATTCAACCACATTAAAAACTGGATGGAATGTGTTCGTTCACGTAAAACTCCAAATGCTCCTATCGAGGCTGGATACCAACATTCCATTGCTACGATCATGTCGAATGCGGCATATCGCACAGGAATGCGCGTGACTTTCGATGAGAAAACCCAGGAAGTAATGGCTGGAAATAAAGTATTCAAATACTAATTCTAGACTTTCTTTTTTCAGCAGTCCTTAGCCAGGAAATTTCCCTCATGAAAATGAGTGATGAAATCCCCCCAGGCTATCGACTGCTGATTTTTTTTCCTATCTTGCATCAAATTAGAATTTGATCCTTATGGCCATCATTCCTACTGAAACTAAGAAAGATCTCTATACCCACATCGCCATTTTATTGGTGCTCTTTCTCGTCTTGTTTTTTGGCTTTTTCTTCGTTTATCTACCCTGGAGCACCCACCATGGTGAGTCCATTAAAGTACCCAACCTAAAAGGGATGAGCGTAGAAAAAATGGAAGAAATCATCGGCGCTAATGACCTCGAATACGAAGTGTCTGACTGTACTTTTACTGCTGATAAGCCGCCTTTGACCATTTTGTCGCAATATCCACTGCCGAATTCCCTGGTTAAATCAGGTCGGAAAATCTATATTACCATTAATTCAGAAACACCGCCTACGATCAAGTTACCTACGCTGGTTGGGCTTTCGGTACGAAGTGCGGAGCAACAATTATTCATCGCCGGACTACGGAAAGGAATTGTCCATGAAGTGAATGACCCCCGCATCAAAGAAGTCATCGAAGTGCAGGCCCTCGGCCGTAAATTACAAGCCGGCGCCAGCATTCCAAAAGGAACAGCCGTGGATTTATACATCGGGAACGGAACGGCCAATGTAGAAATGGAATTACCCGACTTTACCGGTAAACCCATGGATGAAGTCAATATCATCCTCGCAGGCCTCAATTTAAAAGTGGGAAAAATAACTTATGAAGTCCAAGCGGATTTACCTGCGGGTACCGTATTTAAACAAAGTTGCGCTACCTGCACCGGAACGAGCATTCACCCGGGCGACATCATCGACCTATGGGTCGTAGGTGGTGGCGAAAATCAATAAGCACATGGAAGACATTAGCATCGACGAATTAAAAGCACGTATGGACCAAGGGGAAGCCCTGCACATCGTGGATGTTCGAGAAGAACATGAATTTGATGAATTTAACATCGGCGCACAATTAATTCCTTTGGGGGAATTAGCCGACCGATTGGACGAAATCGAAGACCTAAAAGAAACCGAACTCATCGTTCATTGCCGTTCGGGTGCACGTTCAGGGCGGGCGAAAGAATATTTGGAATCGGAAGGATTTAACAAAGTCCGCAATTTAATCGGAGGCATGTTAGCCTGGCAAGCCGCGGGTTATTAAAATCCATGCAAGAAATTAGCGCCAAGGAATTTAAGGACCAGCTGGAAACCTTACAGCTCCTAGACATTCGGACTCAGCGAGAGCGGGACGATTTGGATCTAGGGGGAATTCACATTCCTTTGGATTATTTATTGGATCAATTAGCCGAATTAGATCCGAGCATTCCCTATACGATTATTTGTTACAACGGAACCCAAAGTGCCATCGCCTGTCGGCTTTTAGCTGCCAAAGGATTTACACATATCCAACATCTACAAGGGGGACTCGAGGCGTATTTAAGCCTGTAATTGATCTAACATGATCTCCATCGCCTCATTTGGATGCAGCCATTTAAATTCAGCTTGGTGACGAAACCAGGTTAATTGTTTTTTGGCGTAATTCCGACTATTGCGTTTCAATAAGCGAATCATTTCCACCTCATCATATTCCCCAGCCAAAAATCCGTAAACCTCCTTATAGCCTAAGGTTTTAAGCGCATAATTCGATTTGAATTCGGAATATTGCTTCGCCTCGTCAACTAATCCTTGGGCTAACATCGCATCCATCCGCGCATTGATCCGAGCATACAATTCTTCCCGCGGCCGGTCCAAACAAAACATCAGCACCCGAAACGGGCGATTCGCCTTCTGCGCCTTTCGAAAATAGGTATAACTATTTCCCGTACTCAAACAAACTTCCAAGGCACGGACGATACGCTGTGGATTTTGCGGGTCTACTTGTTGAGCATAGTCCGGATCTAAGACGTATAATTCCTGATAAAGCGCCTCTAAACCAGCGGGTTCCGTTAAACGAGCCATGAGTGATTCCCGCAAAGGCAAATCCACCTCCGGCATTTCATCCAAACCTTCCACCAAGGCCTTCAAATATAAACCCGAACCACCGGTGGCGAGAACTACGTCGTGTTTGATGAATAAGGTGTCCAAAAGCGCTAAGGCATCGCGCTCAAAATCACCCGGCGAAAAATAGTCGTGAATGGAATGTGAATCGATGAAATGGTGTTTGACACCATCTTGCTCATGCTCGGAAGGTTTGGCCGTACCGATGGCCAATTCCCGATAGCATTGCCGAGAATCAAACGAAATGATTTCGGTTTGTAAAGTATGAGCCAATTGGACACATAAAGCTGTTTTCCCAACGGCCGTGGGCCCCGCGATCACAACAAGCGTCTTCATGGTCATCTTTAATATTTATTCGTTTTACCGTACCATTTTTTACCGCCCTTTGCCTTATCAAAAGACCTCGCTGGGGCAGCGGGTGATTCGGAAGATCTGGCTTGTTGGCCCCTACCCTGCGGCTGTTTCGCCTTTTTCTCCACTTGTAATACCTTCATCGGGTATAATCTATTTTCTACGACTGGCACTTTTTTACCAATCAATTTTTCGATATCCCGCAAATATTCCTTTTCCTCAATGTCACAAAAAGAGATGGCGGTACCCTTCGCCCCTGCCCGGCCCGTACGTCCAATCCGATGCACATAGGTTTCTGCGATATTCGATAATTCAAAATTAATCACATATTCTAATTCATCCACATCAATCCCCCGCGCCGCAATATCCGTGGCGACTAACACCCGCGTCGTTTGTGCTTTGAAATTTTTCAAGGCATTCTGACGTGCATTTTGTGATTTATTGCCGTGAATGGCTTCAGCTCTGATTTGTTTGGCTAATAAGACCTTAACCACTTTATCCGCGCCATGTTTGGTACGGGTAAAAACCAAGGCCGTTTTGATCTTCGAATCTTGAAGTAAATCGAGCAATAAGGCATTTTTATTTCCCTTATCCACAAAATAGACACTTTGGTTAATGATATCCACCGTAGAAGATACCGGCGTCACAGAAACCTCCGAAGGATTTTGCAGAATGGTACTGGCCAATTTGACAATTTCAGGCGGCATCGTCGCCGAGAAAAACAAGGACTGGCGCTTGCGAGGCAAGACGGCCAATAATTTCTTCACGTCATGGATAAAACCCATGTCCAACATACGATCTGCTTCATCCAAGACGAAATATTCTACTTGTTGGAGCGAAAGATGTTTCTGATTCATTAAGTCCAATAAACGACCCGGAGTCGCGATGACCACATCTACCCCACTGCGCAAGGCAGCAACCTGGGGGCTTTGACCCACGCCACCAAAAATAACAGTACATTTTAAGGGCGTATGACGGGCATAGGCCTGAAAACTTTCACCGATTTGGATGGCTAATTCACGCGTGGGCGTGACGATTAATCCCCGAATTTGTCGGCGAACCGAAGGCGCCTGAGACGCCATTAAACGCTGAATAATGGGCAACGTAAATGCCGCAGTTTTACCCGTTCCCGTTTGCGCACATCCTAATAAATCAGTTCCTTTCAGAACGATGGGGATGGCTTGCGCTTGGATGGGAGTAGGATTGGTATAACCTTCTTCTTTGAGCGCACGTAAAATAGGCTCAATAAGATTTAATGATTCAAATGACATATGTAATGTAAGAATGTGAGCTATGAGAAATAACAAACATCCTCATAAATAAAGACAAAGATACGTCTTTAATCCCAGCTATTGGTTGGATTTCCGAAATGAGGCAATTTGATCAGGATTTTGGATGGGCAAAATTCCCTAATTCAGATAGGACCTGTTGGATTTCCGCTGACCTTTGAGAACCGATTAAAAGCTTGGATCCGTCCTTATAAACTAATTGAAGTCCCTTGTTTCCGGATACGTTATAGACCTTTCCTGCTCCACCGAGGCCGTATTTAATTCCCCAGCCACCAAATTCTCCTATCGCGCTATATTGACGCACAAAACAATCCGATAATTCAGAAAATGGAATAAATTTCTCTTTGAAATGAAAAGGCACAAAACGCGCATAAATTCCTTCCGATGTGATCCGAGTGTGCAATTTCAAAGAATAAAACAAAGCCGGCATTAACAATGACATCAAAGCTAAGGTCAAGGTATCCGTCTGAAATAAAGTACCCGATTCCAAATAGGCTTGATAGGTGGCATAAAACAAAGCACCTAATACCCCGTAAATGATTGTCCAAAGCCACCATTGGGAAAAGCCTTGTACCTCCGAGAAAAGTATTTTTGAGTCCGCCATAAAAAATATGGCTTGCCTAACGCATGGTTAAGCAAGCCCATTGATTCATTTTTTACCAAAAATAGGTATACACCATCGTTAAAAATAAACAAACAACCACCGAACCGAAGATAAAGGAAGGTGATAATTTGAACATCGCCGCATCGATTTCCAGACCTTGAGGATTCGATTTGCTTTCTGGATCAGATAAGGTAATAATCACCATCGAGCCTACGCAGAACAAGAAAACCCAACCCATCCGATCCATAAACGGAATCATCATCGTTCCCGTATCATCCGGGAAAGCGGTATAAAACAAGGTATCATTCATGCCGGTCCAAGTAGGAATGTATTTCGACATAATCGAGAATGTAACTCCTCCCAATAACGCGAATAAAGCCGCCTTCGACGTCGTTCTTTTCCAAAAGAATCCCAAGGTAAACAAAGCGAAAATACCCGGAGATACGTATCCCGTATACTCTTGAATGAATTCAAAACCACCTTTTTTATCGATTCCCATCATCGGCGCAATCACCACCGCAGCCACCATGGCAGCCACCACAGCGATACGTCCCACACGAACTAATTGAGTTTCGGTCGCCGTTTTATTGATGTATTTTTTATAAATATCGAGCGTAAAAATCGTCGAGATCGAATTCGCTTTTCCAGCCATCGAAGCCACCACGGCCGCAGTTAAGGCAGCAAAAGAAAGTCCTTTTAAGCCGGTAGGCAATAAATTCAATAACACAGGATAAGCCCGATCTTTGTTCAAGACGCCATCTTTCAACATTTCCATTTGGAACATCCCGTCTTTGTGTAATAAATACGCCGCAATACCTGGTAAAACCACAATTATCGGCATCATTAATTTCAAAAAGGACGCAAATAAAATACCATTCCGAGCTGTCTTTAAATCAGCCCCTAAGGCACGTTGCGTGATGTATTGATTACATCCCCAATAGTTCAAATTGATAATCCACATACCCCCGATTAACACCGCCAAACCTGGCAAACTCGGGTAATTTGGATTTCCCTTTTGCAAAATCATGTGAAAATGTTCCGGGGCTTTGGTCAATAAATGATTCATTCCATCCAACACACCATCGCCTCCAAAGCGATCTGTCACCATATTCAAGGCCAAATAAGAAGTGGCTAAACCACCCAATACCAAGAAAAATACCTGGATTACATCCGTATAGCCAATCACCTTCATCCCACCCAGCGTAATTATGACCGCAAAAACCGACATCCCGATCATGCACAGCGTAACATCAATCCCTGAAATCGTATTCACCGCCAAGGCACCTAAGTATAAAATAGAAGTTAAATTCACGGCGATGTACAACATCAACCAGAAAATGGCCATTATCAAACTCACCGTAGGGCTATAACGCTGCTGTAAAAATTGAGGCATCGTGAAGATTTTGTTCTTCAGGTAAATGGGCATGAAGAATATCGCAACGATCAATAAAGTCGCCGCAGCCATCCACTCATAGGTGGCGATCGCCAATCCGAGGCGAAAACCATCGCCCGAAGTACCAATAAATTGCTCAGCTGAAATATTAGAGGCGATCAATGAGGCCCCGATTGCCCACCAGGTCAAAGAACCCTCGGCTAAAAAGAAATCATTGGAAGAAGCTAATTTGGATTGTTTTTGTCGGTATATCCAGTATCCGTAACCGGCAACTACAACAAAATAAAAGAGGAAAACGAGGTAATCCAACGTTTGTAAACCTTGTGATTGCATAGAGTATTAGTTTTTTATGGGTCAATAGAATTACTAATTTAGGCGAAAGCATCCTAAAATAAAAGTTTTGTGAATATTTGCAGAGAAAATGATATTTAATCAATGAGCGCTGGGGCCACCAGGACTACGGATTCCTCTCGGTCTACGATAACTTGACCTGCCAATAAATCCCGTGTTTTTCGCACATATTTTTTGGGGGTCACAATGACCGGACATAAGGTATCGTGTTGGCGTTTCGAAAAATAGGCAGCTACACCTGCGGCTTTTTCGATGACGTAATCGGGAACTTTTTGCTGGTTCGGGTTCCGAATAATCACATGGGAC